>JAXDIH010000252.1:0-3171 GCA_034664105.1 Thermoleophilaceae bacterium | reverse complement strand
CCGGCCACTGGCGCCGATGTGGAGGGCATGGCGTGAGCCGAGGGTGTTCTGGATGCGGACGAAGTGCCGCTCGCCGAGGGCCTGCTCCGCGACCACCACCTCCATGCCGTCGAGCAGCGCCAGCGTCACTGTCTCACCGGTCTGCGCGGCCATGCGCTTGAGCACCGGGACCGCATTGCGTCGCAGGCCCGGCTCCACACGATCAGCCAGCGCGACGATGACCGGACCGAGGCCGAAGGCGTCGCCGTCGCGCCGCACGAAGCCTCGTCCGTGAAGCGTCTTCAGGAGGCGGTGGACGACGGTCCGGTTCATGCCGGCCGCACGGCTCAGGTCGGTCGTGGACATCGGCCCCTGCCCGCCCAGCGTGAGCAGGAGGCAGAGCGCCTGGTCCGTGGTCTTGGAGATGTCGGACCGGCGCACGGAAGGCGTGAGCGGCCCTGGCTCGCCGACCACACGAACGGCCCAGCTGCCACCATCCGCCGACGGCGGTTCCCCCTCCGTGTCCCGTGACGACGAAGGCAGTTCCCTCACCAGGGCTCGTTCGAGTGGATGACGCCATCATAGGCGCGTGCGGGCGCTCTCATCAGGGCTCCACCTGCACCAGACGCGGCCCGCGCGACCGTCGGCGCTGCGAGACGTGCCAGCCGATCGTCAGCCGCTCGACCATGTCGACAAGGTAGAACAGACCGAAGCCCATCGCCGCGATGTAGAGCACGCCCGCGAACACGAACGCGCTGTCGAGGCTGGCGCTGGCCGCGAGCATCGAACGACCCAGCCCGCGGTCGGCACCCACGAACTCGCCAACCACGGCCCCGGTCACCGAGAAGATCATCGCGAGCTTGATTCCGGCGAACATCAGCGGCAGCGCGCCCGGGATCTTCACCTTCACCATCGTGCGCCACCACCCGGCGCCGGTCGTCCTGGCCAGGTAGGTGCGCTCGACCGGGGTCGCCTGGAGGCCGCGGACCGTGTCGATGACCACCGGGAACACCGACAGCAGGAACGCGATCAGCACCTTCGAGGTCATGCCGTAGCCGAACCAGACGAGGAAGAGCGGCGCGAACGCGACCTTTGGCACGGCCTGCGCCGCCACCAGCAGCGGGAAGAGCGCCTTCTCGACCGGCGCGAGGCTGACGATCAGCATCGCGAGGACCACGCCCACGATCACGCTGAGGGCGAACCCGAGCAGCATCTCCTGCAGCGTCACCCAGGACTCGGAGAGCAGGTAGGAGCGGTCCTGGAAGGCGGTCGAGAGCACGTCGGCCGGGGCCGGAAGCTCGTAAGGCGAGATCCCGAAGACCTCGACGACCGCCGCCCACGCCACGAGACCCAGGAGCACGCTGAGCACGCCGTACGGAAAGCGGGGAAGCCGCCCCGACATCAGGAGTCGCCCCGCATGGCCTGGCGCCGGGTGGCGGCCACGTGCCACGGGATCGCGATGCGCTCGGCGAGGACCACGAGGTAGAACGCCAGCGTGCCCATCGCGGCCAGCCACATCACCGCGGCCAACAGCACCGCCGTGTCCGAGTCGGACTGCGCCTTGAGAATGACGTAGCCCAGGCCGCTGTCGGATCCGACGAACTCGGCGATGACCGCGCCGATCAGGCACAGGGTCGCGGCGAGCTTCAGGCCGGTGAAGATGCTCGGCAGCGCGGATGGCAGCCGGATACGGAGGAAGACGGACAGCCGGCTCGCGCCCATCGATCGCGCCAGGTAGATCTTGTCCTCGGCGACCGAGCGCAGCCCGACCAGCGCCTCGACGATGATCACGAAGACCCCGAAGAGAGTGACGATCACCACCTTCGGCAGCAGCCCGTAGCCCAGCCAGATCACGATGATCGGCGCGAACGCGATGCTCGGGACGACCTGCGTCGCGATCAGGTACGGGTAGAGCATCCGCCCGAGCCGCTCGGAGGCGTCGATGAGCAGGGCCAGGACGAGGCCGATCGCCACGCTCGCCCCCAATCCGAGCAGCATCTCCTTGACGGTCACGCCCGCCGCCGACGCGAAGGCGTCCCGGTTGCTCAGGGCGGCATCGAGCGTCTCCGATGCGCTCGCCATCGAGTAGCCGGAGGCGCCGCCGAGGCCCACCCAGGCCTCCCAGGCTATGCCCATGGCAAGCAGCGCGCCCAGCGGCCACAGCACCCGCGACAGCTGTCCGCGGACGGCGACGATCACGGTTCCTTGCGGCTCGGCGTGGCCTCTGCCGACACCTCGTGGAGCCACGCGTAGGCGCGGTCGAGCTCCTGGCGCGCGGCCGGCAGCGCGTGCGGCACGTGGGCGAAGGCGTGGTCGAGCCCGTCCACCATCGACAACGTCGTCGCCACGCCGGCGCGGGCCAGGACCTCGGCCAGCGCGAGCGAGTGCGTCCTCAGCAGGTCGCGGCTGCCGCACGACAGGTAGGTCGGCGGGAAGCCGCCCGGATTGGTCGCGTAGACGGGGCTGACGAGCGGGTGGGTGAAGAGCGAGAGGTTGCGGCTGCCGAGGTAAGCGCCGCTGAACATCGTCTCGACCATCCCGTTCCACTCTTCCGGCCGCTCGGTGCAGAACCGGCAGAAGTCGAAGATGCCGTACAGCAGCAGCGCCCCCGCGAAGCGAACGGGGACGTGCGCGAGATCTCCCCCGTCGAGCTCCTCCACGAGGCCGTCCTGGAACGCGATCACGGTGGCAGCCGCCAGGTTGGCGCCGGCCGAGCTTCCGCCGATCACGATCCGATCGGGGTCGCCGTCGAAGGCGCCGATGCGCTCGCGGATCCACCGCGCCGCGTACACGCAGTCCTCGACCGCGCCCGGGAACGGGGCCTCGGGGGCCAGGCGGTAGTCCACGTTGACCACCACGAAGCCCTGGGCGGCGATCTCCATGGCCGCCTTGCGCGTGTGCTCGGCGTTGCCGGCGGCGAAGCCTCCCCCGTGCATGTACTGGACCACCGGGAACGGGCCGCTGCCCTCGGGGACGTAGATCTCGGCGGAGAGCGGCGCGTCGGCGTCACCGCGCAGGACGACGTCGGGCTCGAAGCGCCGCAGCGAGGGCAGGTCGCTGACGCTGCCGTGGTCGCGGATCGACATCTGGTCGCGGAACGCGATCAGGTCCTCGATCGAGTCGAACGTCGGCGCCTCGACCTCGCGACCGGCGACGATCGACATCCAGCCAGACAGCCAGCCCTTCCCCTGC
>JAXDIH010000120.1:0-36976 GCA_034664105.1 Thermoleophilaceae bacterium | reverse complement strand
CGAGGCGCGGCATCACGTCCGCCAGCGCATCCTCGATCCGCTCGGCCCCGTGGGTCGACAGCAGCGCGGCGATGATCTCGGAGTCCGACGTGCCCCGGAACTGCACGCCCTGCTCGCTCAGCACCGCATGCAGCTCCACCGCGTTGATCAGGTTGCCGTTGTGCGCCAGCGCCACCTGGCGCTTGTCGGAGCGCCACACCGGCTGGGCGTTTTCCCACGCCGACGAGCCGGTGGTGGAGTAGCGCACGTGGCCGATCGCCATCGCGCCCTGGAGCGCGCGCAGCTTCTCCTCGTCGAACACCTGCGAGACCAAGCCAAGGTCGCGCACGGTCATGATGTGGCCGTTCTCGGCGGTGGCGATGCCGGCGGACTCCTGCCCGCGGTGCTGGAGTGCGTACAGGGCGAAGTACGCGAGCCGGGCGACGTCGGATTCCGGCGCGTAGACGCCGAAGACGCCGCACTCGTCGCGAGGTCCGTCGCGGTCGTCGAGTGCCACTCGAGTCATGAGGTGGAAGGCAGGATCCCCAATGCCGTCGGCGGCCGGGCTCCCGCTATGCCGGAGGGTACCAACGGGTCAGGCGAACGCCGCCGGGATGGCACCCTCGTAGACCGCACGCAGCTCCGCGACCGGGACGGACACCGCCCCCTCGATGTCGAGCGCGTCGCCTTCGACGGAGCCGATCACCCGCGCGCCGGGCACGGCCGCGACGGCCTCGCCCGGCCCGGCGATCACCACACCGCCCGGGCCCTCGCCGAAGAGGGCCGTCTCGGAGGCGTCGACGGCGACACGAGCGCCCATGCCGCCCTCGATGCAGCATTCGGCCAAGGTCACGGCCAGCCCACCCTCGGAGACGTCGTGCACCGTCGCCAGGTCGCCGGTGCGCACCGCCGCGCGCAGCGCCACCAGCGCCGCAGCCTGCGCCTCCAGATCGATCTCCGGGAGCGAGCTGCCCAGCCGCCCGCGGAGCTTGTCCAGCTCGGACCCCGCCAGGTCCGGCGAGAACGGCCCGACCACGGCCACCGCGTGCCCCTCCTCCGCGAAGCCGATCCGCGGCACGCTCTCCGGATCGGGCACGCTGCCGACCATGCCCACGATCGGCGTGGGGTAGATCGGCCCGCCGCCGCCCTCGTTGTAGAGCGACACGTTCCCGCCCACCACCGGCACGCCGAGCGCCAGGCAGGCGTCGCGCAAGCCCTCGACGGCGCGCGTGAGCTGCCACGCGATGTGGGGCTTCTCCGGGTTGCCGAAGTTGAGGCAGTTGGTCAGGCCCAGCGGCTCGGCGCCGACGCAGGCGAGGTTGCGGGCGCACTCGAGCACGGCCTCGACAGCGCCCACGTACGGATCGCAGGCCACACGCCGGCCGTTGCCGTCGATCGAGACCGCGATCGCACCGCTGCCGCCGTCGTTGGCGAGCGAGAGGACAGCCGCGTCCGCAGCCTGCGGCCGCCGCACCGTGCGGGAGCCGACGATCGGGTCGTACTGCTCGAAGACGAAGCGCTTGGAGGCGATCGAAGGCGTGCCCAGCAGCGCCAGCAGGGTCTCCTCCAGACCGGCGTCCGCCGGCAGCCGCGCGGGAGGATCGGGATACAGAGGCGCGCTGGGCGGCGCCGGCTCGAGGTCATAGAGAGGGCAGTCGTCGACCAGCGCCTCTACGGGCATGTCCCCGACCAGCTCCTCGCCGTCGAACACGCGCAACCGGCGCGTGTCCGTGACCGATCCGATCGGCGTGGCGCGCACGTCCCAGCGGTCGCAGATCTCGAGCACCTCGTCGAGGCCCTCCGGCTCGACGACGCAGAGCATGCGCTCCTGGGACTCCGAGATCATGATCTCGAAGGGCTCCATGTCGGCCTCGCGCAGCGGTACGCGCGCCACGTCGATGTCGAGGCCCACCTCGCCCTTGGAGGCCATCTCCGAAGACGACGAGGACAGCCCGGCGGCGCCGAGGTCCTGCAGCGAGGCGAGCGTGTCGCGCTCGAGCAGGTCGAGGCAGCACTCGATCAGCTTCGACTCCTCGAAGGGGTCGCCGATCTGCACGGTCGGGCGCTTGGACGCGTCCCCCTCCGACAGCTCGGCGCTGGCGAGCACCGAGGCGCCGCCGATCCCGTCGCGACCGGTGCGCGCGCCCAGCAGCACGAGCACGTTGCCGACGCCCGCGGCCGCGCTGCGGATCAGCCGGTCCTTCCGCGCCAGCCCGACGCACATCGCGTTCACCAGGCAGTTCTGCTCGTAGGCCGGCTCGAACAGCACCTCGCCTCCGACCGTCGGCACGCCGATCGAGTTGCCGTAGTGGCCGATCCCCTTCACGGCCCAGTCGAACAGGTAGCGAGAGCGCGCCGAGTCCAGCTCTCCGAAGCGCAGCGAGTCGAGCACGGCGATCGGCCGCGCGCCGACGGCGAAGATGTCGCGCAGGATGCCGCCGACCCCGGTGGCCGCGCCCTGGAAGGGCTCAACCGCGCTCGGGTGGTTGTGCGACTCCACCTTGAACGCCACGGCCAGGCCGTCCCCGACGTCGACGACCCCGGCGTTCTCGCCCGGGCCCATGAGCAGGTGGGGACCTTCCGTGGGCAGCTCGCGCAGCAGCTTCTTCGAGTGCTTGTACGCGCAGTGCTCCGACCACATCAGCGAGAACACGGCCAGCTCCAGCGGGTTCGGCTCGCGCCCCATGCGGGCGCAGATCGCCTCGTACTCGCTGTCGGTGAGCCCGAGCTCGCGATGCGGCGCGAGGGCCGAGGCGCTCACGCGACCGGAGCCATGGCGAGCGACTCGAACAGCCGGCCGCCGTCGGCTGACCCGGTGAGGGGGTCGACCGCGTGCTCGGGATGCGGCATCAGCCCGAGCACGTTGCCCGCGGCGTTGCACACGCCGGCGATGTCGTCCTGCGCGCCGTTGGGGTTCTGTCCGGTGGCGTAGCGCAGCACGACCTGCTCCTCGGGCACGCCGGGCGCGTAGTAGCGACCGGTGGTGTGCTTGACAGGCACCGACAGCACCTCGTCCCGCGCACACGCGCGGGTGAACGGGGTGTCGGGGTTCTCGACGACGACGTCCACCTGGCGACAGACGAAGCGCAGCGAGCGGTTCGGCAGCAGCGCGCCCGGCAACAGCCCCGCCTCGCACAGCACCTGGAAGCCGTTGCAGATGCCCAGCACCGGTCCGCCCTCGCGCGCGAACTCGATGACCGTCTCCATCAGCGGGGAGAAGCGGGCGATCGCGCCGGCGCGCAGGTAGTCCCCGTAGGAGAATCCACCCGGGACGACCACGGCGTCGACGCCGCCGAGGTCGCGGTCCTTGTGCCAGAGCAGCTCGGCGTCGCCGAAGCGCCGGCAGGCGAGCAGCGCGTCGACCTCGTCGCAGGAGCCCGGGAAGCGAACCACGCCGAATTTCATGAGGGTTACCTCCGCGGGGCGTCGAGCCCCGCGTCTTGATGCGGACGCCGCGCTTCCAGCCCGTCGATGATCTCGTAATCCTCGATCAGCGGGTTGGCCAGCAGGCGCTCGCACATGGCCGGGACCTCGGACGCGTCCTCCACGTCGAGCTCGACCAGGCGGCCCACGTGCACGTTGCTCACGCCCTCGAAGCCGAGCGCCGGCAGCGCCCCTTCAACGGTCTGGCCGACTGGGTCGAGGATCCCCTCCTTCGGCCGGATCAGCACGCGGACTCTCAAGCGGCTCGCTCCAGCCAGCGCTCGAACGGCTCGCCCGCGATCCGCTCGTAGGCCTCGACGTACAGCGCGCGCGTGCGCTCGACCACCTCGTCCGGGAGCGCGGGGGCTGGTGGTGTCTTGTCCCACCCCGAACCGCTGGCCCAGTCGCGCACGTACTGCTTGTCGAAGCTCGGCTGCCCGCGGCCGGGCTCGTAGCCGTCGGCCGGCCAGAAGCGTGAAGAGTCGGGCGTCATCACCTCGTCGGCAAGCACGATCGTGCCGTCCGCGCGGCGCCCGAACTCGAACTTGGTGTCGGCGAGGATGATCCCGCGCTCGCGCGCGTGCTCGGCGCCGCGCTGGTAGATCGCGATCGACAGCCGGCGCAGCTCCTCCAGCAGCTCGCGGTCGCCCACGATCTCGGCCGCCCGGTCGAAGTCGACGTTCTCGTCGTGGTCGCCCACGTCAGCCTTGGTGGCGGGAGTGAAGATCGGCTCCGGCAGCTGCTCGGATTCGCGCAAGCCGGCCGGCAGCTCGATCCCGCAGACGGCGCCGGTGGCCTGGTAGTCCTTCCAACCCGAGCCGGTGATGTACCCCCGCACGACGCACTCGACCGGCACCATCTCCAGCCGCTCCACCAGCATCGCGCGGCCGCGGTGCTCCGACGGTACGTCCGTGTAGGAGATCAGGTGGTTGGCGCAGAGGTCGGCCGTCTTGTCGAGCCAGAAGGCGGTGAGCCCCGTGAGCACCTTGCCCTTGTCGGGGATCGGCGTCGGGTGAACCACGTCGTACGTGGAAATACGGTCGGACACCACCAAGAGCAGGCGGTCATCACCCGCTGCATAGATGTCGCGGACCTTGCCCTGGGCGATGAGCGCGGCGGCTTCGCTCACCCGGGCGAGGCTATCAGCGGGGGAAGTCGATTCCGGCAGGTCCTGTGCCCCGTCTCGCTTCCATCCTGCACTTTGCGGGTGCAACACCCGCCGACTAGGCGAAGATAGGGCGCTCGTGGACTGGTCCGATGTCTTCGTCGTGTTCGCGGTCTGCCATCTCGTTGGCGACTTCCTGTTCCAGACCGAGTGGCAGGCGCAGCACAAGCGGGGCGGCCTCGGCCCCGATCCGGTCGCGCGCCGCGCGTTGACCATGCACGTGCTCACCTACACGCTCGCGTTCGTGCCGGCGTTCGTCTGGCTCTGGGACGACCTCGGCCCGGGCGTGCTGGCACTCGCGGCGCTGGTGGCGGGCACCCACTTCGTGCAGGACGACGGGCGCGCGCTGGCTTCCTACTCGCGCGCGGTGAAGCGGACCGACCCGGTGGAGCACCCGGCGGTGTTCGTGGCGGCGGATCAGAGCCTGCATGCCGTGGTGCTGCTCGGGCTGGCGCTGGTCAGCACCTGACGAGGACCCACTCGGGCACGCTGGGTGGCTACGACGCTCCCCACCACGGCGAGCGAGGCGAGCAGCGTGCCGGGACTCACGTGCTCGCCCAGCAGAGCCGCCGCCCACCCGAGCGTGAGCAGGGGCTGCACCAGCTGGACCTGGCCGATCTTCGCTACACCGCCCTTGGCGAGCGCCGCGTACCAGGCGAAGAACGCGAGGAACATGCTCACGAGGGCCACGTAGGCGAAGCCCAGCCAGGCGTCGGCGGGCGCATCCACGCCGCCGCTCGCGGCCGCCACCGCGCCGATCGGCAGGGTGAGCGGGAGCGACAGCACGAGCGCCCAGCAGATCACGCGGCTGCCGCCCATGTCGCGGGCCAGCGCGCCGCCCTCGGCGTAGCCGATCGCCCCCAGCGCGACCGCGCCGATCACCAGCACGTCGGCCGCGCTCACGCCCACTCCCTGGGACGCCGCGAACACGAGCACCGCGGCCAGCCCGGCGGCGCTGGCGATCCAGAAGCCCCCCGAGGGCCGCTCGCCGGCCCGCACCACGGCCATCACCGCCGTCGCGGCCGGGAGCAGGCCCACGATCACCGCGCTGTGAGCCGCCGTCAGCTCCCGCAGCGCCAGGGCGGACAGCAGGGGGAAGCCGAACACCACGCCGAGGGCGACCAGCGCCAGTCGCGCGAGCGCGGAGCGGTCCGGCAGACGCTCACGCCACAGCGCCAGCAGCAGCGCGGCCGGCAGCGCGGCGACCGCCGCCCGGCCGAGGCCGACGAAGACCGGATCGAGCTGTTCCACGGCCACCCGGGTGGCCGGCAGCGTGAAGCTGAAGCCGAGCACGCCGATCAGTCCGAGCACCACGGGCATGGCGTCGACGCTACGGGGCGATCGCCGCGGCGACCATGTCCGACAAAGCGGGGTTGTTCTAGGCGATCCGGTCCAGCCGGCCCACGATCGCCCCCGCGTGGCGCACGAACGCCTGCGGGTCGAACACGGCGTCCAGGTCGAGCTGTGGCGCCGCGGCACCCAGCAGCTCGCGGAAGTGGGTCCCGGTGTCCCAGGCGCGCTGCGCGTTCTCCTGGACGATGCGGTACGCCTCGTCGCGCGAGACGCCGCTCTCCACCAGCGCCAGCAGCGCCCTCTGCGAGAACAGCGCGCCGTGGGTGGCCTCGAGGTTCTCCAGCATGCGGTCGGGGTGCACCACCAGGCCGTCGACCACCCGCACCGCCAGGTGCTGGGCGTAGTCGAGCAGGATCGTCGCGTCCGGCAGGGCCACGCGCTCGGCGGACGAGTGCGAGATGTCGCGCTCGTGCCAGAGGCTCACGTTCTCCAGGCCGGTGACGGCGTAGCCGCGCAGCAGGCGGGCGATGCCCACCATACGTTCCGACAGGATCGGGTTGCGCTTGTGCGGCATCGCCGACGAGCCCTTCTGCGCGCCCGCCCGGAACGGCTCCTCGGCCTCGCGCACCTCGGTGCGCTGCAGGTGGCGGACCTCCGTCGCGAAGCGCTCCAGGCCCGCGCCGGCCAGCGCGATCGCCTCCAGCAGCTCCGCGTGACGATCGCGCGGCACCACCTGGGTCGAGACGTCCTCGCGCCCGAGCCCCAGCCGCTCCAGCACCGCGGCCTCGATCTCCGGGCCGTTCGCGGAGTAGGTGCCCACGGCGCCCGACAGCGCGCCCACGGACACTCCCTCCACCGCCCGCTCCAGCCGGTGCAGGTTGCGGTCCGCCTCGAAGGCAAAGCCGGCCAGCTTGAGCCCGAAGGTGGTCGGCTCGGCCTGGATGCCGTGGGTCCGCCCGACGCAGAGAGTGTCCACGTGCTCGCGCGCGCGGCGGATCAGGGCGTCTCGGTACTCGCGCGCGCCGGCGGCCAAGATCAGGCCCGCCTGCGAGAGCTGGAGGGCGAGCGCGGTGTCGAGCACGTCGGAGGAGGTGAGCCCGTGGTGCACCCAGCGCCCCGCGTCGCCGACCGACCCGGCCACCACGTCCACGAACGCGGCCACGTCGTGGTCGGTGATCTGCTCGCGCTCGCGCACCGCCTCCGCGGTGAAGGTCGCGCGCTCGCGCACCTGCGCCGCGTCCTCGCTCGGCACCACGCCCTGCTCGGCGAGCGCGTCCACCACGGCCAGCTCCACCTCTAGCCAGGCGTCGAGCTTGCGCTGTTCGGACCAGACCGCGCCCATCTCAGGGCGGGTGTAGCGCTCGATCACGCGCCCAGGATGCGCGCCGCCAGCACCGCGGCGTTCTTGGCGTTGTCCACTCCCACGGAAGCGACGGGCACGCCAGGCGGCATCTGGGTGACCGAGAGCAGCGCGTCCAGCCCGCCCGCGATCGAGGTCTTCGAGGTCAGCGGCACGCCGATCACGGGTAGGTCCGTGTGTGCGGCGACCACGCCCGGGAGCGCGGCCGACAGCCCCGCGCCGGCGATGATCACGCGCAGGCCGCGCATGCGCGCGTTGCGCGCGTATTCGGCGACGGTCTCGGGATCGCGGTGCGCGCTCATCACGCGGATCTCGAAGCGGATGCCGCGCTCCTCGAGCTCCTCACCGGCGCGCTCCATCACCGGCATGTCGCTCTTCGATCCCATGACGATGCCCACGGTCGGGCCGTCGTCCACGTCCAGCTCGTCGAACTGATGCTCCACTTCTGTCTCCGCCACTGGTGCAAACTCCCCTGTCTCGCTCACGCGGCGACCCTACTGGCTCTCACGCCTCAACCCGGTCCACGGCGCGCGCGGCGATGTCGCCGCGCACCTGCCGCCCGTCGAAGTCGATCCGGTCGACGGCGGCGTACACGCGATCGCGCGCCTCGCCCGGCGAGGAGCCGAGCGCCGTCACGCCCAGGACGCGCCCGCCGGCGGTGACGAAGTCGTCACCGTCGCGGGCGGTCGCCGCGTGGAAAACCTCCACGTCCTCGACCTGATCCAGGCCGGTGATCCGGTCGCCGCTCGACGACGTCTCCGGGTAGCCGCGCGAGGCGAGCACCACTGTCACCGCCCAGTCGGGCGACCACTCGGGCTCCACGCCGGCCAGCCCGCCGAGCCGCGTGGACGCCTCGAGCAAGTCGAGCAGGTCGGAGCGCAAGCGCGGCAGCACCGCCTGCGTCTCCGGGTCGCCGAAGCGGGCGTTGTACTCGAGCACCTTGGGGCCGGCCGCGGTCATCATCAGGCCGGCGTACAGCACACCGTGGAACGGCGTGCCCTGGGCGCGCAGCTCGTCGACGATCGGCTGGTGGGCGACCGCCGCGATCTCCCGCGCGCGCTCGAGGTCGAAGCCGGGCACGGGCGAGTAGCTGCCCATCCCGCCCGTGTTGGGACCCTCGTCGCCGTCGAAGATGCGCTTGTAGTCCTGGGCGGGCGCCAGCGGCACGGCGCGCTCGCCGTCGCACAGGGCCAGCAGCGACACCTCCTCGCCCTCCAGGAACTCCTCAAGCACCACCTCGGTCTGGCCGAACCGCTGCTCGCCGAAGAACACGTCGAGCGCAGCCCGGGCCTCGCGCTCGTCGGCGGCGATGATCACGCCCTTGCCCGCCGCCAGCACGTCCGCCTTCAGCACCGCCGGGTAGGACGCGCACGCCAGGTGGGCGGCGGCCTCGTCGCGATCGTGGAACACGGCGTGGCCCGCGGTGGGCACCCCGCAGCGCTTCATCAGCTCCTTCGCGTACGCCTTCGACCCCTCGATGCGCGCCGCGGCCTTGGACGGGCCGAAGGCGGCGATCCCGGCCGCCGCCAGGTCGTCCACGAGGCCCGCGACGAGCGGCGCCTCGGGCCCGACGACCACCAGGTCCACCTCGCGCTCGCGAGCCAGCGTGACGACGTCGTCGTCGGGGAGGCACTCCACGCCGTCGGCCGCGATCCCGGCGTTGCCGGGTGCCGCGAGCACCTCCGGAGCCGTGGCGGAGCGCAGGAGCGTGCGCACGAGCGCGTGCTCGCGCCCGCCGCCGCCCACCACCAGGACTCGCCGCGCCACCGTTACAGCGCGGCGATGAAGTCGTCGACGGGGATGGCGCTGAGCGTCTCGTAGCGCGCCGTCCCACGCGAGCTGAGCTCCATCGAGGCGCGCGCGATCGTCTTCTCGTCGGGCGCCTCGAGCACGTTCACGAAGTCGAAGCGACCGAGCACCGCCCACTGGGCCGTGACGGTCACGCCGAGCTGCTCGAGCTCCTTGTTGACCTCACGTATACGGGCCGGATTGCTCTTGATCGTCTGGACGCCCTCCGGGGTCAAGGTGCTGAGCATCACGTACGTCGGCACGGCGGGCGTCCTTTCGGTCGGGGTAGTCGCCTTGAATGTATCCGCATGGCGGGATCAGCGGAGCCGCGCTAGCCTCGGCGGTGCCCACCACTGAGCAGGAGGAGCAGTCCTGAACAAGTCGACCGCCGCTGGCCTGGCGATCGTCGCCGTGTTGCTCGCGGTTCCCACCGCGGCGGCAGCCCAGGCGACGCTCACCGTCGATCCCGTCGCACCCTGCTACCGCGAGCAGCAGTCCGTGTTCCTCAGGGGCACCGGTTTCTCCCCGAACGCGATCGTGAACTTCACCCGGGACGGCAATCCAGTGACGGCCGACCCGCCCATCATGGCCGACCCCAGCGGAGCGATCTTCCCGAAGCTCGACCTGCCAGGGCTGCTGTCGGGCCAGCGCCAACTGACGTACGTGGCGACCGACTCGACCAACCCGACGCTGACCGCGCAGGTGTCCCTGCTGGTCACGGCCACCGACGCGACCCTGCGCCCCACCGGCGGCCCGCCCAACCGGCTGCTCACGATTCGCGGGCGCGGTTTCTTCGGCGGCAAGACGCTCTACGCGCACGTGGTCCGCACGGGACGCCGGCTCGGCAAGGTGCGCAACCTGCGCATCGGCGCGGTCAAGGGGGCATGCAAGCTGGTCGCGACGCGCAAGCGGCTGTTCTCGCGCGACGTCCGTCCGGGCAAGTACCGCGTCCAGTTCGACACCTTCCGCCGCTACAAGTCCAAGCGGACCGTGGAGACGGAGTTCATCATCACCCTGTACCCGCGCGCCGGCACGGCCAGGGCGGCGGCGGTCAGCCCGGCCAGCTGACCCTGAGCGTGAACGGCCCGCTGCCCGCGCGGCGGCGCACGGTCAGCTTCACGTGGTCGACCGCCCGGTGGCGGCACCACTCCACGCCGAAGCCGCCCCCGTTGCGCAGCCGCTGACCTGCGGCGAAGTCGGGGATCTGGGCCTGGACCTCGTAGACCGCGCCGCGCGGCGCGGTCAGGCCCAGGCGGATGTCGCCGTCGAGGGCGACCTTGATGTGGAAGGTGCGGGTGCCGTGGCGCGGCCCGACCCGCCCGTGGAAGGTCCGCGAGCGCGGGCCAGTCCAGGGGTCCAGCACGTCGCGGCGGATGGCCGCGAACGCCTTCGGGCTCGGGCGCATCAGGTCGTTGTAGTACCAGGGCTGGTCGGGGTAGTGCAGGTGCGCGTAGCCGTCCGCGAACCCCTCGCCCGGATCGTCCCAGTAGTGCGCGCCCTGGTTGCCGGGGAAGAGCTGATGGCGGCGGACGCCGGCGCAGATGCGCATCGCGCTCGACCAGTGCTTGGCGCCCCAGTCGAGGGCGTCCCACGGGCTGTTCGAGCGCCGGCTGGCCACGTGGTGGCCGTACTCGTGCGTGAGCGGGTACTCGACCGGGATGCCGCGCACGGACTCGCCGGGCACGTACATGCGGGCCTCGTCGATGGCGTAGCAGGCCACCACCTCCGAGTCGCCCCCGCAGAGCTGACTGATCTCGGTGGGCGTGCCCACGTACACGCTCAGGTCACCCAGCTCGGTGCCGTGCACCCGCGAGGCGAGGAAGTCCACGAGCTTCTGGTCGGCGGTGGGATCCACCGGGTAGTCCGCCGAGGCCTCCACCGCCACGCTGTAGCCGTCCGGCGTCGCGTACCTGCGCGCGTTGGGGCCGGCCGCCCTGGCGGTGCGCATCGCGCTCACCTCGTGCTGGAGCACGGTGGCGTCGTAGTTCTGCAGCTGCGCGCCGATGGGCAGCGGGCCGGCGGCCGGCACGTCGCGCTCCCGAGCGGCCGCGCTGACGGGGCAGGCAAGCAGCAGCGCGACGGCTGCCGCGATCAGGGTCCTCAGAGGGCGCGCGAGGTACTGCACTAAGCCACGCTACGCCGGATCGCGGCGTAAAGGGCGCCTGTGGACGCAGGTATCGCCCGATTCACCCGTACGAGCTTTGGCTATCCCCCGTACGGGTTACGACACTGCGGTCCGCTAGCCGTGGCCGGTCAACTCCGCCTCGGGAGCGTGGACGTGCTCGGGGATGGGCGGCTCGTCGACCGCCCGTGCCAGGGCGACGCAGGCGATCGCGGAGGCGCCGGCGATCACGACCACCGCCCTGCGGGCGCGGTCCGGTATCGCGGCTCCGCCCACCAGCGTCGCCACCAGGTCCACGGTGTCGCAGAGGGCGCCGGCCTCGAACCAGCCGCGCGCCGGCACGCCGCGGTCGATCGCGATCGTGGCTCCGAGGCCGAGCGCGAGGTCCCGCACGCCGAGCGCGCGGGTCAGGACCTTGACCGCCGGGTGCTCGGCCGGCTCGCCGATCCAGCGCCGCCCGGTCAGGCCGGGAGCGAGCATCAGCGAAGCGCCGACGACCATGCGGCCACGGGCCTGGGCGAGGGCGATGTCGCGCACCTGCACCGGCCCATCCTAATCGGGCGCGGCGGGCGCTGCCGGCGGGCGCTGCCTGGCGGGCCGGCGGGCGCTGCCGGCGGGCGCTAGGCGGTCGCCGGCGCCGGCGTCCCCGCCGGCGCCTTCGCGAAGCTCAGCTCGCCGCCGTCGGCGTCGACCAGCACGCTGTCGCCCGGCGCGAACTCTCCGTCGAGCAGCCTCAGGGCGAGCTTGTCGACCAGCTGCTTCTGGATCACTCGCTTGAGCGGGCGCGCGCCGTAGGTGGGGTCGTAGCCGAGGTTGCCGATCAGCGTCCGAGCCTCCTCGGTCAGCTCGACCTCCACGCCCTTCTCGCGGACTCGCTCCACCAGCTTCGCCACCTGCAGGTCGACGATCTGGCCGATCTGCTCGCGGGTGAGCGAGTGGAACTCGACGATCTCGTCGAGGCGGTTCACGAACTCCGGCTTGAAGGTCGCGCGCACGCCCTCGAGCCCGCCGGCCACGTTCGAGGTCATGATCACGACGCTGTTCTTGAAGTCCACGGTGCGGCCCTGGCCGTCGGTCAGACGCCCGTCGTCCATCACCTGGAGCAGCACGTTGAACACGTCGGCGTGCGCCTTCTCGATCTCGTCGAGCAGCACCACCGAGAAGGGGCGCCGACGCACGGCCTCGGTGAGCTGCCCGCCCTCGTCGTAGCCGACGTAGCCGGGCGGCGCGCCCACTAGCCGGGACACGGAGTGCTTCTCCATGTACTCCGACATGTCGATGCGGATCATCGCCTGCTCGGAGTCGAACATGAACTCGGCGAGCGCGCGCGCAAGCTCGGTCTTGCCGACGCCGGTGGGTCCGATGAAGAGGAAGCTCCCGATCGGCCGGTTGGGGTCCTGCAGCCCGGCGCGCGAGCGCCGCAACGCGTTCGACACCGCTTCCACAGCCTCGGCCTGGCCGATCACGCGGTCGTGGAGGCGCTCCTCCATGTGGATCAGCTTCTCCACCTCGCCCTCGATCAGCTTGGACACGGGGATGCCGGTCCACTTGGCCACGACCTCGGCCACGTCCTCGGCGTCGACCTCCTCCTTGAGGAAGCCGGCGTTGCCGTCGGCGCGCTGCTCGGCCTCCGCGAGCTCGGCCTCGAGCTTCGGGATCTCGCCGTAGCGCAGCTCGGCGGCGCGCTGGAGGTCGGCGTCGCGCTCGGCGCGCTCGGCGTCGCGGTGCGCCTGCTCGAGGCGCTCCTTGACCTGCTGCACGCGCGCGATCGCCTCCTTCTCCTGCTGCCAGCGCGCCTTCATCTCGGTCGAGCGCTCGCGCAGGTCGGCCAGCTCGCGCTCGATCGCGTCGCGGCGCGCCACCGATGCCTCGTCCTTCTCCTTTTCGAGCGCCTGCCGCTCGATCTCGAGCTGCATGACGCGCCGCTCGACCTCGTCGATCTCGGTCGGCATCGAGTCGATCTCGATGCGCAGCTTGGAGGCGGCCTCGTCGATCAGGTCGATCGCCTTGTCGGGCAGGAAGCGGTCGGCGATGTAGCGCTGCGACAGCGTCGCGGCGGCGATCGTCGCCGAGTCCTGGATGCGCACGCCGTGGTGCACCTCGTAGCGCTCCTTGAGGCCGCGCAGGATCGCGATCGTGTCCTCCACGCTCGGCTCATCCACGTGCACCGGCTGGAAGCGGCGCTCGAGCGCGGCGTCCTTCTCGATGTGCTTGCGGTACTCGTCGAGCGTGGTGGCGCCGACCGCGCGCAGCTCACCGCGGGCGAGCATCGGCTTGAGCAGGTTGGCCGCGTCGACGGCGCCCTCGGCCGCGCCCGCGCCGACGATCGTGTGCAGCTCGTCGAGGAACAGGATGATCCGGCCCTCGCCGTCGGCCACCTCCTTCAGCACGGCCTTGAGCCGGTCCTCGAACTCGCCGCGGTACTTGGCGCCGGCGATCAGCGCGCCCATGTCGAGCGAGATCACGCGGCGGCCGCGCAGGGAGTCGGGGATGTCCCCGGAGACGATGCGCTGCGCCAGGCCCTCGACGATGGCGGTCTTGCCGACGCCGGGCTCGCCGATCAGGACGGGGTTGTTCTTCGTGCGCCGCGAGAGCACCTGGATCACGCGCCGGACCTCGTCGTCGCGCCCGATCACCGGGTCGAGCTTGCCCTGCTCGGCCGCCTCGGTGAGGTCGCGCCCGTAGGTCTGGAGCGCCTGGTACTTGTCCTCGGGGTTCTGGTCGGTCACCCGGTGCGGGCCGCGCACCTCCTGGACGGCTTCGGCGAGCTGGTCGCGCGAGGCGCCGGTGTCGACCTGCGGATCGGCGGCGAGCGCGAGCAGCAGGTGCTCGGTGGAGACGTACTCGTCCCCCATGCCGCGCGCCTGGTCGTCGGCGCTCTTCAGCAGGTCGATCAGGGCGCTGCCGAGCGCCGGCGCGGTTGCCTCGCCGGTGACGGTCGGCAGCCGATCGGCCGCCTCGTTGGCGCGCCGGCGCACGCGCTCGGGATCAGCCCCGGCGCGCTGCATCACGGGAACGACGATGCCGCCCTCCTGCTCCAGCAGGGCCAGCAGCAGGTGGGTGGGCGCCACCTCGGGGTTGTGGCGCGCGCCGGCCAGCCGCTGCGCGGCCGCGAGCGCTTCCTGGGACTTGACTGTGAATCGATCAGCTTGCATAGAAAATCTAAGTCAGAGTATAGAAGATATCACCCAGCGTCCAGTCGGCATCGAGCAGATGGGGACCAACCGTGGCGCGTTTCGCCGTCCGAGGCCACGGGCATCTAACTAAGCGCTGCGAGGCCGGTAGCGGCCCGAGGGGAGAGTGACTGCCATAGCCGGGACGAGATGTCCGATTACCGGATGACGTCCACGGAACTACAGGACCACCCGGCGACACCGGCGAACGCGCTGCTGGACGTGCGGGACCTGCACGTGTCCTACGGCGGCGTCAGCGCGCTGCGCGGCCTGTCGCTCGCGGTGCCCGAGGGCGAGATCGTGGCCGTGCTCGGCTCGAACGGCGCCGGCAAGACCACGCTCCTGCGCGCGCTCTCCGGCACGCTCGCGATGCAGGGCGGGACGATCGACAGCGGCAGCGTCGAGCTCAGCGGGCGCTCGCTGACCCACATGGAACCCGCGGAGATCGCCCGTACGGGCGTCGTCCAGGTCCCCGAGGGCCGCCGCGTCTTCGGCGAGCTGACGGTCGAGGAGAACCTGCGCGCCGGAGCCTTCGGGCGCGGGCGTCGTGGCGGGCGCGCCGAGGCGTTCGCGCGCGTCTATGAGCTGTTCCCCCGGCTACGGGAGCGCCAGGCGCAGCAGGGCGGCCTGCTCTCGGGCGGCGAGCAGCAGATGCTCGCCATCGGGCGAGCGCTGATGGCCGAACCCCGGGTGCTGTTGCTCGACGAGCCGTCGCTCGGGCTCGCCCCTCAGGTTGTCGAGAAGATCAGCGAGATCATCCAGGTCATCAACCGCCAGGGCACCTCGATCGTCCTGGTCGAGCAGAACTCCGCGATCGCCCTGAAGATCGCCGACCGCGCCACGGTGCTGGAGGTCGGTCAGGTGACGCTGGAGGGCTCCTCTGCCGAGCTGTCCGAGAGCGACGAGGTGCGCGAGCGCTACCTCGGCCTCGGCCGCGGTCCGCAGATCGGCAACGTCGAGCCCGTGACTCCGGTGACGAGCCGCCGCACCGCGCTTCCGCTCACCGTCGAGGGTCTCACGGTGCGGTTCGGCGGCCTGACCGCCCTCAGCGAGGTCTCGCTGACGGTCGAGCCCGACTCCACGCACGCGGTCATCGGCCCCAATGGCGCCGGCAAGTCGACGCTGCTGAACGTGTTCACCGGCGTCTACCGCGCGACGAAAGGGAGGGCGCGCTACGGCGACGCGGTGCTGACCGATCTAAGGCCGCCCAGGATCGCGGCGCTTGGCGTCAGCCGCACCTTCCAGAACCTTGCGCTGTCGCCGACGTCGACCGTCGCCCAGAACCTGCTGCTGGGCCGTCACCGGCTGAGCAAGGCCGGGTTCGTGTCGGCCGGCCTGCGGCTGCCGGCCGCGCGGCGCGAGCAGGCGGAGCAGGAGCGCGTGGTCGCCGGCATCGCCGAGCTGCTGGGGCTGTCGGACCGCCTCGGCCTGCCGCTGATGTCGCTGTCCTACGGCGACCGCAAGCGCGTCGAGCTGGCGCGGGCGCTCTGCGCCGAGCCCTCGCTGCTGCTGCTCGACGAGCCGGTGGCGGGCATGGACGCAGAGGAGTCGCAGCGGATGGCGCGGACGATCGCCCGCGTGCGCGAGGCACTCGGGATCTCGATCGTGCTCGTCGAGCACGACATGGCATTCGTGATGGGGTTGGCCGACCGCGTCACGGTGCTGGACTTCGGGCGCTGCATCGCCGACGGGATGCCGGACGAGGTGCAGCGCGACCCGGAGGTCCTGCAGGCGTACCTGGGCTCCACGGAGGGCTCGGAGAAAAACGTCGGCGAGGAGATCGGAGAGGCGGGCGCATGAACCAGTTCATCGAGCTGCTCATCAGCGGGCTCTCGCTCGGCTGCATCTACGCCTTGATCGCAATGGGCTTCGTCGTGGTGTTCAAGGCGACGAACGTCGTCAACTTCGCTCACGCGTCGGTCCTGATGCTGGGCGCGTACCTGGTGGCCCGCTGGCATGGCTCCCTCGGGTTCTTCGGGGCGGTCGCCGCCGCCGCCGCATGCTGCGCGGTCGTCGCGGCACTGTGCGACATCGTGCTCGTGAGGGCGCTGCGCCGCCGCCGCGGGACGCAGGAGGTCCTGGCCATCCTCACGATCGGCATCAACATCGTGCTCGGGACCGAGCTGGCGCGCGAGGTCGGCACGGACCTGCTGCCCTCCGGCGCGCCGTGGGGGTCCGACGTCACCCACCTACTCGGCGTCACCGTGCCCCAGACGCGCATCGCGGCCGCGGTCGTCGCCCTCGTGCTCATGGGCCTGTTCTGGGTCGCCTTCACCCGCTCGGACTGGGGTGTTGCGATGCGCTCGGCGGCCTCTGATCCGGAGGCGGCCGCGCTGTCCGGCATCCGGCTCGGGCGGGTCGCGGCCGGCGCGTGGGCGCTGGCGGGTGCCCTGGCGGCGATCGGCGGCGCCTTCTTCACGAGCTTCCCCGCCGCCGGTGTCAACAACTCGACCGGCCTGCTCGCCCTCACCGCCATCCCAGCCGCCGTGCTGGGAGGGCTCGACTCGACGGCCGGCGCCGTCGTGGGCGGGCTCACGATCGGCGTGGCGACGACGCTCGCGGCGGGCTACCAGGACCAGATCGCCTTCCTCGGACGCGGCCTGTCGGAGGTCGTGCCCTACATCGCTCTGCTGCTGGTGCTGTTATGGCGGCCGTCCGGGGTCTTCGGGACCAGGGAGGTCACCCGTGTCTGACCGCCGCCGGGTGATCATGCGCGTGGCAGCCGGCGTCCTGGTCCTGGTCCTGCTGTGGCTACCCCAATACGTCGAGGCGTTCTGGCTGCAGACCGGCCTGTTCGCGATGTCGGCGGCGATCGGGGCGATCGGCCTGCAGCTCCTCGTCGGGGTGACCGGCCAGCTCTCGCTCGCGCACGCCTTCTACGTCGCCGTCGGCGCCTACGGCTACTGCTTCCTGGCGGGCGGCGAGCAGCTTGGCGGGGGAATCGAGACGCCGGCCGGGGCGCAACTGCCGCCGTGGCTGGCGATGATCCTCGCCGTCGTGCTGGCGGGCGTGCTGGGCGCGCTCTTCAGCCCGATCGCGGGACGCCTGCGCGGCATCTACCTCGGTCTGGCATCGATCGGACTCGTCTTCATCGGGCAGCACATCCTCTTCAACGCGAAGGGGATCACCGGCGGCTTCAACGGCCGCGATGCGGAACCCTTCAGCCTCTTCGGCTTCAGCTTTTCCGACACCCACCCCGACAGCTTCAACGTCTTCGGTGTCCCCTACGGGGGGCTGGAGCGCCTCTGGTATCTGGGCCTCGTGCTGGTGGCGATCGGCTGGTGGTACGCGCGCAACGTCGCGCAGTCGCGTCCCGGTCGGGCGATGCAGACCATCCGCGACAGCGAGATCGCCGCGGCGGTCATGGGGGTCAACGTCCCGGTCTACCGTGCGGCCGCGTTCACGGTGTCGGCGATGTATGCCGGGCTGGCGGGCGTATTCCTCGCCCTCGCCTTCGGCCGCGTCGTGCCCGACTCGTTCGGCTTCCTGCTGTCCATCGACTTCCTGGTGATGATCGTGGTTGGCGGGCTGGGCTCGATCGGCGGGGCCGTGGCGGGCGCGCTGCTCGTGACCGCGCTGCCGCAGCTCCTGGACCACTACAGCGGCAGCCTGCCGCTGGTGGGCGCGCCCGGCGGCGACGGGCTGCAGCCGGCCGACGCGTCCAGCTTCGTCTACGGCGCCGCCGTCATCGCCGTCCTGATCTTCGCCCCCGGCGGCCTGTCCGGCCTGGGACGCCGGATCGTCGGCCACCGGCGGGTCAGCTTCCGTGCCATAAGCCCCGAGCCAAAGGAGAGCACGAGATGAATCGTTCGCTGAGGATCGCCTGCGCCTGCCTGGCCGTGGCGATGATCGCCGCACTCGCCGCCTGCGGGAGCAAGGGGAGCGACTCGTCGTCCGGCGACGGCTCGATCAAGGCCGGGCCGGGCGTGACCGACAAGACGATCAAGCTCGGGGTCCTCACCGACCTCAGCGGCGTCTTCGCACCGCTGGCCAAGCCACTCACCCAGGCCAATCAGCTCTACTGGAAGGACCGCAACGCGCAGGGCGGCGTCTGCCAGCGCACGGTCGAGCTCGAGATCAAGGACCACGGCTACGACCCGCAGAAGGCCGTCGTTCAGTACCGCGATATCGCGAGCGGCGTCGCCGGGCTCCAGCAGCTACTGGGCTCTCCCGTCACCGCCGCCCTCCTGCCCACGCTCAAGCAGGACTCGATGCTGGCGCTGCTGTCCGCGTGGCCGTCGTCGCTGCTGATCAACGACAACATCATCGTCGTCGGTACCACCTACGACGTCGAGATGATCAACGGGCTGGACTATCTCAAGGGCAAGGGCCTGATCAAGGAGGGCGACAAGATCGGACACCTGTACTTCGAGGGCGAGTACGGGGAGAACGGCCTCAAGGGCTCCAAGTACTTCGCGGAGCAGAACGGCATGAGCATCGTCGAGCAGAAGCTCAAGCCGACCGACGAGGACATGTCGGGCCAGGTCGCGGCGTTCAAGTCGGCCGGCGTCAAGGCCATCGCGGTCACGACGGCTCCGACCCAGCTGGCCTCGCTGGCGGGCATCGCCGCCTCGCAGGGCCTCAACGTCCCGATCGTCGGCAACAACCCGACCTTCGACCCGGCGCTGATGGCCACGCCGGCCGCTAAGGCGCTGAAGGCCAACGCCTACATCGTCACCTCGATCGCGCCGTGGACGGTCGACAAGCCGAAGGTCAAGGAGGTTGGCAAGACGTTCCAGGCGGCCTATCCGAACGACGACCCGAAGGCGGCGGTGCAGTTCGGCTTCGCGCAGGCGCAAGTCATGTACGAGATCCTCAACAAGGCCTGCGCGGACAAGGACCTCACGCGGGCCGGCCTCGTCAAGGCGGCGCACGAGATCTCGGACGTGGACACGGGCGGACTGATCGCCCAGCCGCTCGACTACACCAAGAAGGGCGAGCCGGCCGAGCGGGCCGTCTACATCGCCCGGCCCGCGGACGTCACCGGCGGCCTGACGCCGCTGCCCGAGACGTTCGACTCCGAAGCAGGGAAGAGCTACGACGTGAGCGGATAGGGGCGGCTAGCCGGGGGCCGGTTCGAGCTGCTCGAGCCGGCCCTCCTCGAGCCGGCTGCGCAGCACCTTCTTGTCGAACTTCCCGACGCTCGTCTTCGGGACCTCTTCGATGATCGCCATCGCGTCCGGCAGCCACCACTTGGCCACCCGCGCCGTGAGGTGATCGCGCAGCTCCTCGAGCGTCAGCTCCTCGCCGTCCTCGGTCACGACGCAGGCGAGCGGGCGCTCGCCCCAGCGCTCGTCGGGCCGCGCGATCACGGCCGCCTCCTTCACCGCCGGGTGGGCCATGATCTGGTTCTCCAGCTCCACCGAGGAGATCCACTCGCCGCCCGACTTGATGACGTCCTTGGCTCGGTCGCTCAGCAGGATGTACCCGCGCGGGTCGATCGCCGCGATGTCGCCTGTGCGCAGCCAGCCGTCGTCGAACTTGTCGGCGCTGCTCTCGTCCTCGTAGTACTCGCGGGCGATCCAGGGCCCGCGCACCTCCAGCTCCCCGGTCGACTCGCCGTCCCACGGCACCTCCTTCCCGCCGTCGCGGACCAGGCGCACCTCCACCAGCGGCGCGGGCCGGCCGGCGGTGGCCCGGTAGCGCCACTGCTCGTCGTCGTCCACACGGGAGGGCGGGTGGGCCACGGAGCCGAGCGGGCTGGTCTCGGTCATCCCCCAGGCCTGGAGGATGCGCACGCCGTGGCGCTCCTCGAACTGCTGCATCAGCGACAGCGGGACGGCCGAGCCGCCGCACACCACCACCCGCAGGCTCGACAGGTCGGGGTGATGCTCGTCGGCGTGGCGCAGCAGGTCCATCCAGATCGTCGGCACCGCGCCCGACACCGTCACGCGTTCGGTCTCGATCAGCCGCGCGAGGGCGGCGCCGCTCAGGTCCGAGCCCGGCATCACCAGGTCCGCGCCGGTCATGGTGCTGCCGTACGGGATGCCCCAGGCGTTGGCGTGGAACATCGGGACCACCGGCATCACGCGATCCTGCGAGCGCACTCCGATCGAGTCCGCCATGCACTGCCCCAGCGCGTGCAGGATGTTCGAGCGGTGCGAGTAGAGCACTCCCTTGGGGTTCCCGGTGGTGCCGCTCGTGTAGCAGAGGCCGGCCGCCTGGCGGTCGTCCAGCGTGGGGTAGTCGTAGCCCGGCTCCTGGGCGGCCAGCAGCTCCTCGTACGAGAGCGCGTTGGGCAGCGAGCCGTAGTCGTCGCCCATGACCACGTAGTGGCGCACGGTCTCCAGCCGTGGCGCCAGCTCCTCGAGCACCGAGACGAGCGAGCCGTCGACCAGCAGCACGCCGTCCTGGGCGTGGTTGACCACGTAGGCGACCTGGTCTGCGAACAGCCGCACGTTCACGGTGTGCAGGACGGCGCCCATGCAGGGCACCGCGAGGTAGGCCTCCAGGTGCTCCGGCGTGTTCCAAGCGAACGTGGCCACGCGGTCGCCCGGGCGCACCCCGAGCTGCTCGAGTCCGCGGCAGAGCCGGTCGGCGCGCTCGACCAGGTCGGCGTAGGAGATCGAGACCCGCTCGCCGTCGCGCACCTGCACGACCTCGCTGTCGGGGTAGGTGCGCCGCATGCGCTCCAGGATCAGCTGGAGCGTCAGCGGGTGGTCGTGCTGCATGAGGCCCTCGAGCACGTCTAGCACTTACCCCGAAAGGGGCCTAGTCGACGCCAGCGCACTGCTCGGCCTCGAGCTGGGAGCGCGGCGGGTTGCAGTGCAGCTGGTCGTCGGGCACAGGGGTGTCCTGGGGCGCGTTGCCCTCGCGCGCGGCGCACTGCTCGGCCTCCAGCTGGGAGCGCGGGGGGTCGCACTGGAGCTGGTCGGTTGGCGGCGGCGGCGCCGCCTCGGGCGCGGCGCTGACCGTGGTGCTCGCGCTGGCGGTGTCGCCGGTGCCGGGGTCGGTGATCGTCGCCGTGTAGGTGCCGAGCACCGGGTTGGAGGCGCGCGGGAACGTGTAGGCGCCGCTGCCCCCGCCGCTGGTGGTGATGCTGTAGCTCTCGCCCACCCCGTCGGGTCTCGTCAACCGCACGGCGAGCGTCACGTTCGGGCGGAAGCCGGACGCGTAGAGCGTGTAGGTGTCGGTGGAGATGCCGCTGGCGGGCGAGAACGACGCGGCGGGGTGGCGCACCACCAGCTGCTCTTCCGGCGCGCGCTTCGGAGGTCGGCGGTGGCGGGCCGGAGTGCCGCGGATGGTGGGCGGGTCGGGATAGGGCAGATAGCACGCGTCGACGAAGTCGGTGGCCACGAAGACGCGCTTCCAGTAGGCGTCGCCGTAGCGGCCGAAGTCGCGGTCGTCGTAGTCGTAGTACTTGCACGGCGGGGGAGGCGTGTAGTTCGCCGGGCAGCCGAAGCAGTCGGCCTGCGCGATGAAGATGGGCTTCAGCAGGGGGTTACCGCAGCGACAGCGGGCGACCGGCACGCCGTCCTGGTCCACGAGCACGGCCGTGCCCGCCTGCAGGATCGACTGGAACGCCACGGCGCGACCGCCCACGAACGAGTGGTTGGTCACGCGCGTGTCGCGGGTGAGCGTCATCGGGCGCAGCTTGCGGATGTACTTCGCGACCGCCCGCCTGGTCGGGGTCACACCGAGGACGCGCGCCCACTCGACCAGCCGATCGGGACGAGCAGCGAGCGAGCGGATCAGCAGCTCGCGGTCGCAGACCAGGTCCGAGCCGGTGCCGCCGAAGGGCCCCGACCCGACCTTCACGCGCTTGGGGCCGCGGCGCTCCGCCGGCTCGGTGAAGGGACTGGGCCCGTTGTCCGTCGGCGCCTGGAAGCGGACGGTCTGGGCCTTCGCCTCTTCCGCTCCGCCACCCAGCGTCAGGAATGCCACGCCGCCGCCAACAGCCAGCAGCAAGACCACCAGCGCGGCGAGCCAGGCCGCTCTGCGGGAACGCCGTTCCTCCATGAGTCCGCTGTCCAGTATCCCCCGAATGGGGGATTCCGCCAGCTTTCCCTAGGCCGGGACAGCCGGGGGGGCACGAATGTGACAACTTCGCCTCTACCGTTGGCTGTCCAGATGGCCAGGCGCCTGCTCACCGTCGTTGCCGTCGCTTGTGCCGGCGCGGCAGCCACGCCGGCCGCCGCCTCACCCATCTCCTCGGCCGCCCAGCTCTACACGTGCTGCTCGCCGGAGGCGCTTCAGGAGCGCCTCTTCGCCGAGGCCGAGGCCAGCGGTTCCGAATACGTGCGCGTGGACGTCGAGCTGCACGGGATCTTCGAGTCGCCCGGCGGCCCTGACCACCCCGACTGGAGCCATCTGGACCGCATGGTCGAGATCGCGCGCCCCCACCACGTGAAGCTGCTCGGCATCCTCCGCGGCTCGCCGAGCTGGCTGTCTAGCTGCCCGCGGAGCAGTGCCGAGAAGAGGGCGAACTGCGCGCCCCGCGACCCAAACGAGTGGGGCCGGCTCACCGGCGAGGTCGCCGCCCACGCGCGCGGTTCGATCGACCACTGGGAGATCGTCAACGAGCCCGACGCCCGCTGGGCCTTCACCGGCAGCGCCGAGGACTACGCGCGCATGCTGAGCGCCGCCCACGACGCGATCAAGGCGAACGCGCCCGACGCCCAGGTGGTCTTCGGCGGCGTGGAGCGCCCGCGCGAGCACGAGTGGATCGATCGCGTGCTGGCCACGCCCGGCGCCGACGCCGCGAGCAAGTTCGACATCGCCGCCGTGCACCTGCGACTGCGCCTGCGCAACCAGCTGCACGAGCTGCCCGACTGGCTGACGGCCTGGCGCGCGCTGCTGGCCCGGCACGGCTTCCACGGGCCGATCTGGGTGACCGAGCACGGCTACCCCGCCGACCCGGCCTTCCAGTGGGACCCCGCCTACCGCGGCGCCGCCCCCGCCGGCGGTGACGCCGCCCAGGCCGCCCTGCTGCGCGACTCGATCCCCCTGCTCGCCAAGGCCGGCGCCGACCAGATCTTCGTCACGCTGCGCGACAACCTCTTCGGCGAGTTCCTCAGCGAGGGCCTGGTGCGCGTCGACGAGTCACAGCCGACCTACCCCGCCGTGCGCAGGCCGGCGTTCGCCACGGTGCGCGACCTCGCGCTCAAGTGGGATCCGGCCGTCTACAGGCGCTCCGGAGCGATCGAGCAGGAGCGGCAATCACGCGAGCTGAACCAGCTGGCTGCGGCCTCCACCGCAACGGGCCATCCCGTGGCCGCGGCGGTTCAGGCGGGCGCCGCCGAAGGCAACGCCGAGATCGCGCTGGACCTGGTCCGCGCCGCCGCGCCCTAGCGGGCGGGGCGGCTGACCGGCACGCGCACGCCCGGCCCGACCAGCGACTGCGAAGGCGGCTGGTACAGCACCAGCTCGTGCTTCATCGAGCGGCGCACCCGGTTGATCTCCGAGCGCAGCTCCTGCTGGACCTTCTCGGCCTGGCGCTCGAGCGCGCGCATGCGCCGGCGCATGCGCTCCATCTCCTCCTCGAGCTCGAACACCTTCTCCACTCCCGCCAGGTTCATGCCGAGCTCGGTGGTGAGCGCCTGGATGCGGCGCAGGCGCTCGACGTCGTCCTGCGAGTAGAGGCGCGTGTTCTTCGGGGAGCGCTTGGGCGTGATCAGTCCGCGCGCCTCGTAGATGCGCAGCGTCTGCGGGTGCATGCCGGCCAGCTCCGCGGCCACCGAGATCATGTACAAGCCGCGGGCGCTGTCCTCCGCCATTGCTACGCCCTCCGCGAGAGCAGCCGCTCGCGCGGGTTGCCGTCCATCACCGCTGCCAGGTCGTCGACAGCCTCGCTCTGCTCGCGCGACAGCGAGCTGGGCACGTCGATCTGAAGCTTGTAGCGCAGGTCACCGCGCCCGCGACCGCCGAGCTTGGGCGGCCCCTCGCCGCGCAGGCGCTGGACCGTGCCGTGCTGGGTGCCCGGGGGAACACGGATGCGCTTGGTGCCGGTGAGCGTGGGCACCTCGATCGTGGCCCCGCGGATCGCCTCGGGGATCGTGATCGGGACCTCGACCTCCAGGTTGTCGCCCTTGCGCGTGAAGATCGGCGACTCGCCCACGCGGGTGACCACGTAGAGGTCGCCGGCCGGCCCGCCGCGCGGCCCTGCCTCACCCTTGCCGGACAGCCTCACGCGGCTGCCGTCGCGCACCCCGGCGGGGATGTTCACGCGGTAGCGCTTGACCTGGCGCGTGCGGCCGCTGCCCTCACAGGTTGGGCAGGGATCCTTGATCTCGGTACCGGTGCCGCCGCACTGACGGCACGGCTGCGAGATCGAGAACAGCCCCTGGGACTCGGCCTCGACGCCGCGGCCCTGGCAGCGCGAGCAGATCGTCGGCGACGTGCCCGGCTTGGCGCCGGTGCCCCGGCAGGTGGGGCAGGGCGCCGACAGCGGCACCGACACCGGTACCTGGGCGCCGTCCATCGCCTGCTCGAACGAGACGTGCACGTCGGTCTCGAGGTCGCGGCCGCGCTCGGGCCGCGCGGGACCGCCCCTGGTGGCGCCGCCGCCGAACAGGTCGGAGAGGATGTCGCCGACGCCCCCGAACCCGCCCCGGAAGGCACCCGGGTCGAATCCGCCCGGGCCACCGCCGAAGATGCCGCCGCCCGAGTCGTAGGCCTTGCGCTTCTCGGCGTCGGACAGGATGTCGTAGGCGCCCTGGATGTCCTTGAAGCGCTCCTCGGCCGCGGCGTCACCCGGGTTGCGATCGGGATGGTTCTCGCGCGCGAGCTTGCGGTACGCCTTCTTGATCTCGTCGTCCGAGGCCGTCCTCGCCACGCCGAGCGTCTTGTATGGATCCTGGACCGCCGGCATCTAGGAAGACACCACCACCCTGGCCGGACGCAGGATCGTCCCGTTGGCCCGGTAGCCCTTCTCCACGACGTCCAGCACCAGACCGGACTCCGCCCCGTCCTGCTCGCGCATCGAGAGCGCCTCGTGCTCGCTCGGGTCGAAGCGCTCGCCGGCCGGGTCGAACTGCTCCACGCCGTTGCGCTCGAGCACGGCGACCAGCTCCGAGTGGACGAGCCGCACGCCCTCCGCGAGGTGCTGCTCGCCCTCGGACGCTGACGCCAGCGCCCGCTCGAGGTTGTCGACGACCGGCAGCAGCTCGCGCACGAGCCCGCTCTTGGCGCGCTCCCCGGCGGCGGCCGCCTCCTTGGCGGCGCGCTTGCGGTAGTTCTCGAAGTCGGCCTGAGCCCGGCGGGCGAGGTCGAGGTACTCGTCGCGCTCGCGCTCGGCGCGCGCGAGCGGGTCCTCGGCCTCTACCGCCTCCTTCTCCTCGAGGATGCGCTGCTCGTTGGCCGGATCTTCTTCGCCGGCGGGCTCCGCCGCGTCGTCGCGCGAGGTGTCCAGGTTCTCGAACATCGGCTAGGCCTTCTCGTCGCCCTCGACCACCTCGGCGTCCACGACTTCCTCCTCGTCGTCGGGGGCGCCGTTGGAAGCCGAGCCATCGGCCGTCGTGCCGTTGCCGCCCGACGCCTGCTGCTGCGCCGCCGCGTACATCTGCTCGGACACCTTGTGGAAGGCGACCTGCAGCGCTTCGGTCTTGGCGTTCAGCAGCGCCACGTCGTCGGACTCGAGGTTGTCCCGCAGGTCCTTGATGGCGGCCTCGATCTCCTCCTTGGCGGACGAGTCGAGCGTGTCCTCCATCTCCTTGACCTGGCGCTCGGCCTGGTACGCGGCGTTCTCCGCCGTGTTGCGGGCCTCGACCAGCTCGCGCTGGCGACGGTCGTCCTCGGCGTGCGACTCGGCGTCCGCGACCATGCGCTCGACCTCGTCGTCGGCGAGGCCGGAGCCGGCCTTGATCTCGATCTTCTGCTCCTTGCCGGTGCCGAGGTCCTTGGCGCCCACGCTGAGGATGCCGTTCGCGTCGATGTCGAACGTGACCTCCACCTGCGGGATGCCGCGCGGCGCCGGCGGGATGCCGGTCAGCTGGAACTTGCCGAGCGACTTGTTGTAGGCGGCCATCTCGCGCTCGCCCTGGAGCACGTGGACCTCCACGCTCGGCTGGTTGTCCTCAGCCGTGGAGAAGATCTCCGACTTGCGGGTCGGGATCGTCGTGTTGCGCTCGATCAGCTTGGTCATGACGCCGCCCTTGGTCTCGATGCCGAGGGTGAGCGGGGTCACGTCGAGTAGCAGCACGTCCTTGACGTCGCCGGCGAGCACGCCCGCCTGGATCGCCGCTCCGACCGCAACGACCTCGTCCGGGTTGACGCCCCGGTGCGGGTCCTTGCCGGTCAGCTCCTTGACCTTCTCCTGCACGGCCGGCATGCGCGTCATGCCGCCCACGAGGACGACGTGGTCGATGCCGCTGCCGCCCTCTGCGCCCGCGTCGGTGAGGGCCTGCTTGGTGGGCCCGACGACCCGGTCGATCAGCTCGGCCGTCAGCTCGTTGAGCTTGGAGCGAGTGAGGCGCTGGTTGAGGTGCTTCGGCACGGAGTCGATCGCCGTGATGAACGGCAGGTTGATCTGCGTCTCCTGCGCCGAGCTCAGCTCGGTCTTGGCCTTCTCGGCCTCCTGGTAGAGGCGCTGGAGGGCCATCTTGTCCTGGGAGAGGTCGACGCCCTCGGCCTTCTTGAACTCGCTGACGAGCCAGTCCACGATCGCCTTGTCGAAGTTGTCGCCGCCGAGGTGGTTGTCGCCCGCGGTGGCCTTGACCTCGAAGACGCCGTCGCCGATCTCGAGCACCGACACGTCGAACGTGCCGCCGCCGAGGTCGAACACGAGGATCGTCTGGTCGGTCGCCTCCTTGTCCAGCCCGTACGCGAGAGCGGCCGCGGTCGGCTCGTTGATGATCCGCTTGACGTCGAGGCCGGCGACCTTGCCCGCGTCCTTGGTGGCCTGGCGCTGGTCGTCGTTGAAGTACGCCGGGACGGTGATGACCGCGGCGTCGACGCTGTCACCGAGGTACGCCTCGGCGTCCGCCTTCAGCTTCTGGAGGATCATCGCGCTGATCTCCGGCGGGGCGTACTCCTTCCCGCCCGCCTTCACGCGCGCGTCACCGTTCGGGCCGGGGACGACCTCGAAGGGGACGATCTTCTCCTCCTCCTTGACCTCCGCCTCCTTGCGGCCCATGAACCGCTTGATCGAGAACACGGTGTTCTCGGGGTTCGTGACCGCCTGGCGCTTGGCCGGCGCGCCAACGAGGCGCTCGCCGCCATCCGTGAACGCGACCACCGAGGGAGTGGTGCGCGCGCCCTCGGCGTTCTCGATCACGGTGGGCTCGCCGCCCTCGAGGACGGCCATGCACGAGTTGGTCGTGCCCAGATCGATGCCGATCGTCTTGCCCATCCGTCATTACTCCTTCTAGTCGAAAGAAATCTAAGTGAGATTATGGCAGATGTGTAATCGAACGGCCGGTCTCAGCAGCGTGAGTTAGGCTTCCGCGGCCGATGCGCCGCTTCCTCCCCTCGCTGCTCGTGCTGGTCGCGCTGCTTGCGGCCTGCGGGAACGACGACGGCGGCGTGTCGACCGCGAGCAGCTCGGACACGAAGGCAAAAACGACCGAGGAGCCCAGCCCCTCGGCCCTGCGCAAGGCGCTCAAGGACACGAGCACGAAGCCGGTGATCCCGAAGCCGGCCGGCTCGCCGCCGCGCAAGCTCGTCAAGGAGGACATCGTCAAGGGCAAGGGGCCCGGCGCCAAGCCGGGCGACACGCTGACCGTGAACTACGTGGGCGTGGCGTTCTCGACCGGCGAGGAGTTCGACGCCTCCTGGGACAGGGGGGCGCCGTTCGATGTCCCGCTCGGGGCGGGCCAGGTCATCCAGGGTTGGGACAGGGGGCTCGTCGGGATGCGCAAGGGCGGCCGCCGCGTGCTCACGATCCCGCCGGAGCTCGGCTACGGCACCGAGGGCTACCCGCCCGCGATCGCGCCGAACGAGACGCTGATCTTCGTGGTGGACGCGCTGGCCATCACGCCGGGTCCCTAGCCCGCGAAGCTGAGCGCGTAGGCCACCGAGCCGGCGCACACGAGCCCCACGCCCGCGTAGTCCCAGCGCGCTCGCAGGTCGGCTGGGCGCGCGAACAGCGCGACCGCCAGCAGCGCGAACGGGTCGAAGTACTTCTGGTACACGAGCGCCACCGGCAGCGCCGCCGCGAGAAAGCACGCCAGGTACACGCTGGCCAGCGAGGTCCAGCCGCCGCGCCGTGCCAGCAGCACGGCCGCCGCGGCGCCGGCTGGCACGACCACCCAGAACGCCAGCGACGACCCGAGCACGGTCGGCAGGTGCCCGGACAGTCGCCACAGATAGCCGGCGTCGCCGGGCAGGCCGACCCGGACCGGGGTGTACTCGAGCGGGGAGATCAGCAGCAGCGCGACCCCCGCGGCCGCGCCGGCACCGAGCAGCGTCCAGGGCAGCCGCGGTGGCGCCTCCCTCACGCGCCGCACCAGTCCCGGCCCGAGCACGATGGCGGCGTACAGGCCGAGCAGCGCGACCATGAAGCCGACCGTGCGCAGCGTGAGCGTGTCGCGCCCGAAGCCCGGGCGGTCGGTGCACAGGCCGCACGAGGCCGGGTCGGCGCTCGGCGGCACCAGGCCGTTCCACTTGACGGCCAGGGCGGCCAGCGGCGCTAGCGCCACGGCCAGCGCCGCCGCGCCGGCGAGCAGCCGCCCGGGCGAGCGCAGCTCCCGCATCAAGAGGAAGACGCCCAGCACGGCAGCCAGCCACAGGAATGACTGCCGCGTGAGCACGGCAGCCCCCATCCAGAGGCAGGCGGTCGCGAAGGCGGCGGCCGAGCCGTCCCGCGAGTAGCGGTGCACGCGCTCCAGCGCCAGCAGGGCGAACAGGATCGCCAGGTTGTCGGTGAGCAGGGTGAAGGAGGCGCCGAAGACGTACGGCGAGAGGGCGAAGGCCAGGGTCAACGCGAACGCCTGCCACACGCCCAGGGCGGTGGTGCGCCGCAGCAGGCGCAGCAGAGCGAGCGCGGCGCCGTATGAGATCGCGACGTTCAGCAGCCGCAGCTTCCAGAGCTCGAAGCCGACCAGCTTCCCCCACCCCGCCATGACCAGATGGAAGAGCGGGGTCTGCGCCGAGGGGTAGTCCGAGAAGTGCAGGCCCTCGCGGAACTGGAGGATCGTCGGGAGCTGGTACACGGCCGCGTCGCTGCCGTGGAACGTGTCGATCTCCACCGTCAGGCCGCGCAGCACCGCGATCCCGAGGAGGAACGGAACCGCGAGCAGGAGCTGCGGCGAGCGCACTCAGCCCTCCGGCAGCGGCCGCGGCGGCCGGAAGCGCGGCGTCAGCTCGACGGCGACGATCGCCGCCATGATCAGGCCGGCGCCGAACCAGCTCGCCATCGAGAGGCGGTCGTGGTCGAGCAGCCAGCCGAACAGCCCCGCGAAGGCGGGCTCGCAGGCGAGGATCAGCGCGGTGCGTGCCGGCGGCGCGTGCTGCTGCGCGAACGTCTGCACGAAGAAGCCGAGCGCACTCGCCACCACGGAGGTCACGATCAGCGCCGACCACACGGTCCTGCCGCTGGGCGCTTCGAGCTCACCGAAAGCGACGGCGAGCAGCAGCGGCACGACCGCGCAGACCCCCAGCTGGACGGCGAGCAGGGCGCCGACGTCGTAGCGGCGCACGGCCCGCGCCGTGGCGAGGATGTGCGCCGACAGGGCGAACGCGGCCAGCAGGACCACCCCGTCGCCGCGCAGGTTGAGGTCGCCGCCCACGCCGGACAGCAGGTAGAGGCCGAGGCCCGACACCCCCGCCGCGGCCCACGCGAGCGGCGAGATGCGGTCGCGCAGGAAGACCGCCCCCATCACTGGCGTGAGCACCACGAACAGCCCGGTGATGAAGCCGGCGTTGGACACGGTCGTCTTCTCCATGCCGAGCGTCTGGAAGATGTAGCCGGCGGAGAGGAAGAGGCCCATCAACAGTCCCGCGCGCCAGCCGGCGGCCGGCAGCCGCCGCAGCGGGCCCCAGAAGACGACCGTGACGATGAGGGTGGCCGCGGCGAAGCGGTAGGTGAGGAAGGACAGCGTCGGCAGCAGCTGGATCGCGTCGTTCACGATCACGAAGGTCAGGCCCCAGACCACGCAGATGCCGATCAGCGCCAGCTCGGAGAGCCGGCGCAGGGAGTCGGTGCTCATGCGCCGGCGAGCCGCCGCCGGCCCTCGGGGCACATCCGCCGCAGCGGGCACTCGGGGCAGCGCGGCGCGCGCGCCACGCAGGTCCGCCGCCCGTGGCGAATCAGCAGCACGTGGGCCTCGTAGGCGAACTCGCCGTCGTCGCCGACCAGCCGCGCCAGCTCGTCGTGGGCCTTGACCAGCGGCGTCTTCGAAGACCACAGTCCCAGCCGCCCGCCGACGCGATAGACGTGGGTATCGACGGGCACGTCCGGGCGCCCGAACGAGAACAGCAGCACGCACGCCGCCGTCTTGCGGCCCACGCCGGGCAGCGCGCACAGGTAGGCGCGCGCCTCGTCGAGCGGGGCGTGCTCGAGCCAGAGCAGGTCGTCGCCGCCGATCGCCTCGAGGATCTGCTTGATCACCACGGACTTGGTCGGCGCCAGCCCACCCGGCCGGATCGCGTCCTCGATCTCCTCGACGGGGGCCTCGCGCACCACGTCCCACTCCGGGAACCGCTCGCGCAGGCGGAAGTAGGCGACGTCGCGGTTGCGGTCGTTCGTGTTCTGCGAGAGCACGGTCAGCACCAGCTCGTCGACCGGCGCCCGGTGCGGGCGCAGGGCCGGCCGGCCGTACTCGCGCGCGAGCCGGTCGGTGATGTTGCGGAGCCTGCGACGGTCGGCCATGGGCGCGGATGGTATGAACCGCCCGGTGGAGATTGCGGAGCGCCATGCGCAGATAGGTGGTGTCGACGTCCTGTGGCGGCAGGCGGGCGACGCCCCGATCCTCTACCTGCACGGCGTTCCGGCGGCCGGCTGGCACTGGGAGCCGTTCCTCTCGCGCACCGGCGGGATCGCCCCAGACCTGCCCGGGTTCGGGCGCTCGGGCAAGCCGGGCGACTTCGACTACACGATCGCCGGTTACGACCGCTTCGTCGAGGAGTTCTGCGACGCGGTCGGCCTGGAGCGGGTGACGCTGGTCATGCACGACTGGGGCTCTGTGGGCCTCGCCTTCGCGCAGCGCATGCCCGAGCGCGTCGAGCGGCTGGTCCTGACGGCGGTCGTGCCGTTCGTGCCCGGCTACCGCTGGCACCGCGTGGCGCGGGCCTGGCGCACGCCGCTGCTGGGCGAGCTGGTGATGGGATTCACCACCCGCTACGGCTTCCGCCGCTCGCTGCCACCCGAGATCGCCGACCGCGCCTACGCGGAGTTCGACCACGGGACGCAACGCGCCGTGCTGCGCCTCTACCGCACCTCGCCGCCCGAGGTGCTGGCCCGGCACGGCGAGCGCCTCGGCGAGCTGCGCTGCCCGGCGCTGCTGGAGTGGCCCACGCGCGATCCCTACATCGGCGCGGAGTTCGGCCAGCGCCTCGCGGACGCGCTCGGCGGCGAGGCCCGCCTGGAGCTCGTCGACGCCGGCCATTACCCGTGGCTGGAGCGGCCGGAGCTGATCGATCGCGTGGCCAGCTTCGTCAAGTAGCCTTCCTCCGGCCGTGCTCCGCGCCGCCGTCACGGCGCCTCAGGGCGCCCCTGCCCGCCATGAAGCCCCGCGTCCTCGCGGCCGGTTCGCGCGCGAGCGTCCGCCGGCGGGGCCCTGGTACGCGCGTATCGACTGGTGGCACGTCGCGCCAGTGGCGATCGCGTTGCTGTTCGCGATCGGCTATCTGATCTGGCAGCCGCGCACGGTCGACCTGGCCGCCCACACGTTCCGGGCCGACCTGTTCGGCCAGCAGGGCTTCACGATCTGGAACGGCCAGTGGTACGGCGGCCACCACACGCCGGCCTACTCGATCATCTCGCCGCCGCTGGCCTGGCTGCTGAGCCCGCCGCTGGCGCTGGCGATCGCCGCGGTCGCGTGCGCGGCGCTGTTCCCGCCGCTCGCCCGCGGCGCCTTCGGCGAGCAGGCCGCGCGCTGGGGCTCGATCTGGTTCGGAATCGGCACCGCCACGCTGCTGTTCACGTCGCGCCTGCCGTTCGCGATCGGCGTGGCCTTTGGCCTCGCGGCCCTGCTGGCCCTGCAGCGGCGGCGCTACACGTGGGCGATCGTGTTCGCGATCCTGTCGCCGATGGGCAGCCCCGTAGCGGGGCTGTTCCTGGCGATGGCCGGCGTGGCGGTCGCGCTGGCGGCCAACGGCGACCGCGCCAAGCGGATCGAGGGGATCGCCATCGCCGCCGCGGCGTTCATCCCGCCGGCGTTCCTGTCCTGGGCCTTCCCCGAGGGGGGCTGGGCGCCGTTCCCGTTCTCGGCCTATCTGCCGATCCCGGCGTTCGCGATCATCTGCGCGATCCTCCTGCCGCGCGAGCAGCGCGCGCTGCGCTGGGGCATGCTCCTCTACGGGCTCGGGGCGACTGTGGCGCTGCCACTGGAGACCCCCATGGGCGGCAACGCGGTGAGGCTGGGTGCCCTGTTCGGCGGTCCGGTGATGCTGTGCGCGCTCTGGGGCCGGCCTGTCTGGCGCAAGCTCTGGCTGGCGCCGCTGCTGGCCGCCGGCTTTGCGTCGCTGGGCCTCTGGATGTGGTCGCCCGCCGTGCGCGACGTGATCAAGTACATCGAGGACCCGGCCGCCAAGTCCGACTACTTCGAGCCGCTGCGGCAGTTCCTCTACACGCTGCCCGACCAGCGCCGCATCGAGATCCCGTTCACGCGCAGCCACTGGGAGGGCGCCGAGATCGCCCCCCAGGTGCCGCTGGCGCGGGGCTGGCTGCGGCAGCTGGACACCGGGCTGAACCCGATCTTCTACAAGGGTCAGATCAACCGGCTGACCTACGCCAGCTGGCTGGCCGACAACGCCGTGCGCTACGTGGCGCTGCCGAGCGCCAAACCGGACAAGAGCTCCTACGGCGAGCGGGCGCTGATCGAGAAGGGCCTGCCCTACCTGCGGCTGCGCTGGAAGTCCGACGACTGGCGCGTGTACGAGGTGCTGCTGCCCGCGCCGATCGTGATCCCGCAAGGAGACGCCCGGATCGTGCTCGAGCAGCTCGGCTCGGACGAGCTGCTGCTGGACGTCAAGAAGCCGGGCGAGGCGATCGTGAAGGTGCGCTGGACGCCCTACTGGTTCGCCTCCAATGCCTGCGTGGAGCCCCACGGCGACTGGACGCGCGTGATCGCGGACAAGGTCGGATTCGTGAAGCTGTCCACGCGGTTTGCGCCCGAGCGGCTGTTCTCGCGCGGCCGCCGCTGCGACGACGGATGATTCGGTAGCCCTTTCAGTGCTACCGTTCGCGACGATCAGCCAAGGTGGCTGGTCGTTGACAAGTAGTGCCAGCGCTCGCAGTAGTTGCTTAGTGCACCTTCCGCGTCCGCAGCACATCACACGTGGGAGGGACCCATGGCAACTGGAACCGTTAAGTGGTTCAGCGACGACAAGGGCTTCGGCTTTGTCACCCCGGACGAGCCGGGTAAGGACCTGTTCGTGCATCACACCGACATCGATGGCGAGGGCTTCCGCTCGCTCGCCGAGGGTGCGCGTGTGGAGTACGAGGCTCAGCCGGGCGACAAGGGCCCGAAGGCCACCAACGTTCGCACGATCTAAAGCTTCCAGTACCTAGGAAGTACCGCAGCCGGGGGCGCGAGTCCCCGGCTGTCGTCGTTCTAGGCGGCGGATTCCGCCTTGGCGGCCTGGCGCTCCCGGTCGATCCGCACGACGTCCCACACCAAGCCGAGGCGCTCGAGGCCCCTGATCACGATCGCCGACGGGTCGATCTCCCAGCGGCGCATCCCGTGCTCCGCCGACGTCGGGAAGGCGTGGTGGTTGTTGTGCCAGCTCTCGCCGAACGTCGGCAGGGCCAGCCAGAAGAGGTTGCGCGACTCGTCCTCGGTGGGGAAGCGCTGGCGCCCGAAGAAGTGGCACAGGGAGTTGATGCTGTAGGTCACGTGGTGCACCACCAGCATGCGCACGCCGGCGCCCCATAGGAGGCCGGTCAGCGCGGCATCGAGGGTGCCGCCGATCGCGTAGCCCAGCCCAAACGCGGCAAGGAACCCGGCGAGCACCCAGACGAGGAACGTGCGGTCGACGAACGAGACCACCGGGTCGTCGATCAGGTCGGGCGCGTAGCGCTTGCGCGCGCCGCGGTGGGTGTGGATGAAGAGCCAGCCGACGTGCGCGTGGGCGAGGCCCTTCAACGCGCCGCGCAGGCCGCCGCCGTGGCCGACGTGCGGGCTGTGCGGATCACCCTCCTGGTCGGAGTAGGTGTGGTGCTTGCGGTGGTCGGCGACCCACGAGATGACCGGCCCCTCGATCGCCACCGACCCGAGGATCGCGAGCAGCCCGCGCAGCGGGCGGCTGGTCTTGAAGCTGCGGTGAGTGAGGTGGCGGTGGAAGCCCACCGTCACGCCGAGCCCCGTCAGCACGTACATGATCAGGAAGACCGCGACGTCGCTCCAGCGCAGCAGGTCCGACCAGGCCTGCCAGCACACGATCCCCAAGGCAATGAAGGGGAGCGCGGTGATGGTGCCTGTGGCGATGCGGTCCGCGGTCTCGTGGGAGACCGGCTGAACTTCTCCCGGGTCAATGCCCACTTCGTCGTTCGCCCCTGCCGGCGCTTGCTTGATCACTTAGGTGAAACTACCCTGCCGCGCCGATAAGTTGCACACCGGACCGCTAGGCTTGCCTGCCGTGCCCCGCTCCCACCCGCTGTATCGCCACCTCGCGCGGGTCTGGCGGCTCAGCGGCCGCTGGCTTCCAAAAGGCTGGTTGGACGCTATCCGTCAGCTGGCCCTGTTCGCCGGGGCCTACTACCTGTACCGCATCGTGCGCGGCCTCGTGGACGGCCAGGCCGGGCTCGCGTTCGAGAACGCGCGCACGCTGGTGGACTTCGAGCGCTCCGTGGGGCTGTTCTTCGAACCCGGCCTGCAGGCGTGGGCACGCGGTCAGGACTGGCTGCTCACCTGGGCCAACTGGATGTACGTGAACTCGCACTTCGTGATCACCACCACGTTCCTGATCTGGCTCTACATCGCGCGCAACTACGCCTTCTACTACGTGCGCAACATGTTCATGGTGGCCATGGGGCTGGCCCTGGCCGGCTACCTCGTGTACCCCACGGCTCCCCCTCGCTTCCTGCCGGAGTGGGGCTTCACGGACACCGTCGCGGCGTTCGTCGGCGAGGGCGCCGAGACCAGCGCCGGCGCGCTCTACAACCCGTTCGCCGCGGTTCCCAGCATGCACGTCGCGTTCGCGCTGATGATCGCCGTGCCCGCGCTGTTCCTGGTGCGCAACCGCATCCTCAAGGTCTTCTGGGCGGTCTACCCGGCGCTCGTGACGTTCGTCGTGATGGCCACGGCCAACCACTTCTGGATGGACGCGGCGCTCGGCGCCCTGGTCGCCGCGGCGTCAGCCTCGGCCGCCTCCTACGCCTTCGCCCGGGCCCGCCCGGAGGCCTGGGCCTGGCGCACCGCCAAGGCGTCGGCGTGAGCGACGGGCTCGACCAGCGCACGCGCCGCGGACGCCAGAACGGCCGCGGCGGCTCGCTCACGGCGGCCGAGATGCGCGCGGTCGCGCGCAACCGGCTGATCGAGTCGCGCCTCACCCCGAACGCGATCTCCCTGACCGGCCTGGTCGGCAACCTGATCGCGGCCGCGCTGATCATCAACCACACGTTCGTGCTGGCGGGGATCGCCTTCATCCTCGGCTCGGTCTGCGACATGTTCGACGGCCGCTACTCGCGCATGTCGGGCAAGGGCACGCCCTTCGGAGCCTTCCTCGACTCCACGCTCGACCGCATCGAGGAGGGCATCGTGCTGGCCGCGGTGGCCTGGTGGTTCGCCGAGAAGGGCGACGAGGTGGCCGTCGGCGCGACGGTCCTTACCGTCGTCGGGTCCTACATGGTTTCGTACACACGCGCGCGCGCAGAGGCGCTCGGCGTAGAATGCAAGGTCGGGATTGCCTCCCGTGCCGTCCGGGTAGTAATTTTGTCGGCGGGCCTGGTGTTCGCCGCCGGCGAGCTCGTGCCGGACTTCGATTTGCTCGAGCCGGCGATCTACGCGATGGCAGCTTTGACGATCTTCACGACGTTCCAGCGGGTCTTCCACGTGAAGCGCCAGCTGGCCGCCCAGGTGTAACCGAGAGCACCACGGCGGGTTCTACCTTTGGAGTGCCGGCCTCCTCTACTCGGGAGGTCGTTTTCATGAAGCTGGAGGGCTTTCTGTGACTGAAACTTCGACTCTTACCAACGGCGGGTCGCGCTACCAGACCGAGAAGGTCCGGGTGGCGATCGTCGGCGTTGGCAACTGCGCCTCGTCCTTCGTGCAGGGCGTCGAGTACTACAAGGACGCCGACCCGACCCAGGCCGTCCCCGGGCTGATGCACGTGGACCTGGGCGGCTACCACGTGAACGACATCGAGTTCACGGCGGCGTTCGACATCGACGTCGACAAGGTCGGCAAGGACCTGTCCGAGGCGATCTGGGCCGGCCAGAACAACACGATCAAGTTCGCCGACGTCCCGCACCTCGACGTGCCGGTTTACCGCGGCATGACCCACGACGGGCTCGGCAAGTACCTCAAGCAGAGGATCACGAAGGCCCCGGGCGAGACCGACGACATCATCGGCATCCTGAAGGAGACCAAGACCGACGTGGTCGTCTCCTACCTCCCGGTCGGCTCCGAGCTGGC
>JAXDIH010000105.1:0-4503 GCA_034664105.1 Thermoleophilaceae bacterium | reverse complement strand
ACGCCACCACCGACTGTCCGCGCCACCTCTGCCGAAGCCGACCAAGGAGGCGACGCCTGGGCGCGGGGACGGACCGCGGGCGGGGCGCGGCGCGTCCTCCCGGCGCGCTCAGGCGCGAGCTTGCGAGCGCCGCGCCGGGAGGGCGCGACGGCGCCCCGACCCCGCGAACGCCGGGGCAAGACCCGTCAGGCCCCCAGCGCCCTGGCGATCACCATCTGCTGGACCTCGTCGGTGCCCTCCCCGATGGTGAGGATCTTGGCGTCGCGGTAGAAGCGGCAGACGGGGTACTCCTCGATGTAGCCGTAGCCACCGTGGATCTGCACGGCCTCCTCGGTGGCGCGCACGGCCAGCCGGCCGGTCTTGAGCTTGGCCTGCGCGGCGGTCAGGCCGAAGGCCTTGCCGGCGTCCTTCTCGAGCGCGGCCTTGTAGGTGAGCAGCCGGGCCGCCTCGATCTCGGTCGACAGGTCGGCCAGCTTCGCCTGGATCAGCTGGTACTTGGAGATCGGCTTGCCGAAGGCGACCCGCTCCTTGGCATAGGCCAGCGCCTCGTCGAGCGCGCCCTGGGCCAGGCCGAGGCCCATGGCGGCCACGCCGATGCGCCCGCCGTCGAGCGTCTGCAGGAACTGCTTGAAGCCCGCGCCGCGCGGCCCCAGCAGGTTGTCCTCCGGCACGCGGCAGTCCTCGAAGGCGAGCGGCCGGGTGTCCGAGGCGTTCCAGCCCATCTTGCGATAGGGCGCGCCGATCTCGTAGCCGGGGGTGCCGTTCGGGACGAGGATGGTGGACACCTCGTCGTCGCCGGTGCGCGCGGTGATCGTCACGACGCCGGTGATGTCGGTGCCGGCGTTGGTGATGAACTGCTTGGCGCCGTTGATGACCCAGTCGCCGTTGTCGGGCACCGCGCGCGTGCGGGTGTTGCCGGCGTCCGAGCCGGCCTCGGGCTCGGTGAGGCCGAAGGCCGCGAGCCGCTCGCCGCTGGTGAGGCTGGGGAGCCACTCCTGCTTCTGCTCCTCGCTGCCGAACGCGACGATCGGCCAGGTCCCCAGGGAGGTGTGGGCGGCGACCGTGATGCCGACGCTGGAGTCCACGCGGGCCAGCTCCTCGATCGCCAGCGTGTAGCTGAGCGTGTCGGCTCCGCCGCCGCCGTATTCCTGCGGATGGGGGATGCCCATCAGGCCGAGCTTGCCCATCTTCTGCACGATCTCGTACGGGAAGGCCTTCGTGCGGTCGAGCTCCTCGGCGACCGGACGCACCTCGCCGTCCGCGAAATCCCGCACCAGGCGCTGGATGTCGCGCTGCTCGTCTGTTAGCTCGAGATTCATTAGCGGGCGCGGATCCTATCCGCGTGGGTTACGCTCGCCCGGGAGGCAGCACTGGCCGAGCGACGAATTGATCTGACCGAGCTTGCCGAGCGCGTTCGGCGTCGGGGGCTGTTGCGCGTGTTCGCGGAGCCGCCGACGCCTCGGCCGGCGTCGAAGTCCTTCGAGCCCGACCGGCGCATTCCACCTGTCCCGCCGCCGCCGGTCGAGCCCGATTCCAAGGACACGATCGAATTCGAGATCGACCCGATGGTCACCGAGCGGCTGCGCGGATGCACGCTGTCGTGCGGGGCGACCATCACTGGGCTGGCGGACCTGCCGGCGATCGAATGGGGCGGCCGCGTGTGCGAGGTGGGGCTGATCCGGATGCGCGTGCGCCGACCCGAGGGACAGGCGGAGGCCTGCGTGCGCCAGCACATCCCGCGCGAGATCCGGGCGCTGGTCGCGCCCGGCGCGGGCGTGGTGGTGCTGGCTCACGAGAACGATCGCCAGGTGGCGATCGTGGACTGGACCGCCACGGGGGAGTGGATCGGCGCGAGGCTGAGCTTCCCGAGCGCCGAGGAGCAGTACGACTGGCCTGCTCCGGAGGACTGGCCGGCTCGAGGGGAGATCGAGGTCCACGACGTCGACGGGTACATCCGGGAGCTCGACCTCCGGCGCGCCGGGTGGAGCCTGGGCTCGGCGGACCTGCTGTCGCTGAGCCCGCTGAGGTCGCGAGTCGACCACCGCGACGAATGGCGCATCTCGCTGGAGCTGCGCGACGGCACGATGATCGCGATCACGGACCGTGTGCCGGCGCTGGCGCTGGCGCGGCTGCGCCCGGGCGACGAGGATCGGGTGCGCACGCCGATCGACGTGCTGGTGTCGCCGAAGGGGGACGTCGCCGTGGATTGGGAGGCGACGCTGCGCCAGCCGGAGCTGCGCTTCCGGCGCTAGCGGTGGAAGCCGGTGGTGCGCTTCAGGCAGACGAGCTTGGTCGTGACCGCCGTGGCGCCTGAGGACTGAGCGAAGCCCCATTCGCCGCCGCGCGCGCCGACCAGCAAGGTGCGGGTGAGGACGATGTCGTCGGAGGCGGGGAGCGACACGCCGGTGGAGACGCTGTACTCGTCGCCGCGGCAGGAGCGACTCGTGGTGCCGCTGCCCTCGATCTGCTCGGTGAAGGAGGCGATCCTGGTGGAGAACGTGTGGCGCTGGCCGCCGGCGGCGCGCTGCCTCTTCTGCAGGCAGCGGATGCTGAGGTTGCCGGAGGCGCCGCTGGCGCCGGTGTTCTCGATCGCGAAGGCCCAGCCGCGCTTGGTGGGGACGGCGCCCGCGACCGACAGGCCGTTGTCCTCGGCGTTGCGCTCGAGGCCCCAGCCGGTGGGGACGTTGCCGCGGGAGCAGCGGATCGGGACCTGCATGGTGGAGCCCGCGGGGACCTCGAAGACCGGTTCGATCTTGGTCTCCACGGCAAGGCCGACGCCGTGGACCCGCATGGGCAGGCGGAGGCGAACGCAGCGCAGGACGGCGGCGCCGGTGCGACCGCTGGGGCCGCCGGTGAAGCCGAAGGTCCAGCGACGAGCGTCGGCGCCGGGGGTGGAGCTGGTGGCGGCGAGCGGCGAGGTGGCGGTGCCGTTGAGGGCGACGGCGTGAGCGGGGCACTTGAGGGTCAGGGAGCGGGTCTGACCGGAGGGCACGTCGACCTTGCCGGTGACCGAGACCGGCTCGACGACCTTGGCCTGGGCGGCGGCGGGAAGGGCCACGGCGGCGAGGATCGCCAAGGCCGCGGCGCGTTGAATCTGTCGTGTGGGTCCCTGCCGGCTCACAGTTTCCGAACCTAACATCGGTCCCGGATTGCCGCGACCACTTCTCGGAGAAGATTCCGCTAACTGGGTACGTCGGGGGCCGCGCGAGGGCTTTTCGGCCCCGTAGCATGGGGCCCCTCGTGGCTCGTCTCGCGTCCCTCGTCGCTGGTTGGCTGCTGTTCGGCTTGGCCTTGGCCAGCTCCGCGTGGGCGCAGGCCGGGGGAGGCAGCTCTGGCTTTGGCGGAGGCGGCGGGGGCGGGGGAGGCGGCTTCGGCGGTGGCGGCGGGGGTGGGAGCGGCTCGGGCAACCCGGTGGTGGCGGCGCTGTTCTTCGGAGCGTTCGCGATCTTCCTCGTGTACCTGGCGATTCACAGCTGGCGCTACCGGGTGAAGGTGCGCGAGCGCGACCAGCGGGTGCGGACCGCGTCAGCCGAGGCGGCGTCGGATGACGCGTACTTCGCCGCTGACGAGGTGGAATCGCAAGCGCGGGGGCTGTTCGTGGCATGCCAGGAGTCGTGGGACTCGCGCGATGTCGCACGCCTGTCCGGGCTGGTGGGCGACGACCTGCTGGTGGAGTGGCGCAGGCGGCTGGACGACTTCGCGGCGAAGGGATGGCACAACCGGGTGGCGGTGCTCGGTGCGCCGACGATCGAGTACGTGGGGCTGGTGAACCGGGAGGACGACACGGAGGACCGGGCGGTTGTGCGGATCACGGCATCGCTCCGCGCCTTTGTGATCGACGCCGCCGGGCAAAAGGTGCTGCGGAAGGGGGCGAAGAGCGAGCAGATCACGCTGTGCGAGTACTGGACGCTGGCACGGTCCTCTCAGAACGGGTGGAAGGTGGTGTCGATAGAGCAGCGGGCTGAGGGGGACCACCACCTGGATGCGGAGATCGTGGCCTCGCCGTGGTCCGATGAGGAGCGGTTGGCCGACGAGTCGCTGACGGAGCTGGCGGTGGCGGACGGGCTGCCGCCGGGGTTCACGACAGCGGACCTGGCAGTTGTCTCGTTCGACGGCACCGCTCGAGAGCAAGCGCTGGATTTGTCGCTGGCGGACGCCCGCTTCGCACCCGACGTGCTGGAAGCGGCAGCCCGGCGAGCCGTGGCGGCATGGGCGGAGGCGGTGGACGGAGACGACGCGGCGTTGCTGGAGGTGGCGTCGCCGGAGGCGGTTTCTCAGCTTTTGTACGCCGGCGACACGACCCGCAAGACACGTCTGGTGGTGCGAGGCCCGCGAGTCCGGGCGATCCGCATCGTGGCGGTGGACGTAGAGCACTCGCCGGCGACGATGACCATCGAGGTGGAGATGGGCGGGCGGCGGTATGTGGAGGACCGCGATACGGCGGCGGTGGTGGAGGGCGCCAGGAGCGGAACGACGACGTTTCGCGAAAGATGGGCATTCTGC
>JAXDIH010000042.1:0-3139 GCA_034664105.1 Thermoleophilaceae bacterium | reverse complement strand
AGGTCGCTGCCGTACGCGCGCGGCGCGGCACGCAGGCGCCAGATCAGCTCAGCCACGGGGCCTCCACGCGGTTGTCGGCGGGTCCCGTGGCCGTCACACGGCCTCCGTGCTGCTGTCCCCGAGCCGTGCGCGCCAACGCCCGCTCGAAGATCGCGAGCATCTCGGCGGCGTGGACGTCGTCGCGGAAGCGCGCAGCAGCCCCACGGCTGCGTTCGCCCATCAGCTGCAGCCGGTCCGGGTCGCGCAGCAGCTCTTCGGCAGCGCGCGCCCACAGGTCGGGGCGCTTGGCTGCGACGACTACGCCCGTGACGCCATCGTCCACGAGCTCGGGACCCGCGCCATCAGCGCTCACCAGCGGCGGCGTGCCGAGCGCCATGCTCTCGACGGTCACCAGGCCGAACGGCTCTTCCCAGGAGGGGAGCAGCGACAGGTCCAGCGCGCGCATGAGCTCGGGCACGTCGTCGCGCTGCCCGAGGAAGTGCACGGCGTGACGCACCGACAGCTCGTCCACCAGGCGCTCCAGCGAGTTGAGGAAGGCGTGGTTGTCGAAGCGCACGTGCTTGCCGCCGAACGCCACCTGGCCGACCAGGAGCAGGTGGGCGTCCACTCCGCGCGCGCGGAGCTCGGCCAGCGCGCGGATGGACACGTCCTGCGCTTTCCACGGCGTGATCTGCGCGACCTGGCCGATCAGCCGCTCCCGCGCTCCGAGGCCAAGCTCCTGCCGTATCGGGGCCGGTTCGACTCGCTCGGGGTCGAACCGCTCCTGATCGATGCTGTTGTAGACGCGGGTGGCCACGGGGTGTGGGAGGCCCTCGTTGAAGCGCCGCGCGGTGAAGTCTGAGACCGCCGCCACGCCGCTCGCGGTCCGCACGATCAACGACCGCACCGCGCGGCCAACCGTGCTCAGGGGGAGGTGCTCGTGGGCGCGCACGACAAACGGCCGGCCCGACCCGCGCAGCCCCATCCCCGCCATGATCCCGACCCGCGGCGTGTTCGCGTGGACGATGTCGGCCCGGAACTCGCGCGCGGCACGGGCAAGGGCCGCGCCGCCGGCGCGGAGCTGGCGCATCCCGGCGGGGGTCTGGATCGGGTGCAGTCGCAGGCTGGCGTCCACCGCGGGGATCGAGAGCCGCTCCACGCCGGCCCCGTCGACCTCCTCGGCGAGCCGGCCCTCCCCGGGGCAGGCGATGGCCAGCTCGTGATGCTCGGCCAGCCCGGCGACCAAGCGCATCAGCGATACCTCAGCGCCGCTCCACGCGCCCGTGTGGTTGACCAGCAGGATCCTCACAGGACCCTCCCGCGGGCGCGGCCGTCACGGATCACACGTGGAGCGTTACCCGGACGAACGGCCTGCACGCGCCGAATCGGCTCCGTGGCGACGCTCGTGGCGGGCCCGGGTGAGGCGAGCGCCTCTGTGCGCCCGAGATGGCGCGCCGTCGCGCCGATGCGGGACGGCCGCAACGACCGCCGCCGGATCCGGCTTCGGCTGCGCCAGCACGCATTCATAGACATCCAGCATGTCACGAGCGTGCAGTTCATCGCTGAAGTTGACGGTCGCCTCGCGCGCTCGGACGCCCATGCGGGCGAGCCGCTGCGGGTCGTCCAGCAGCTCGCGCGCCGCCGACGCCCAGACCTCCGGGCGCTTGGGCGGCAAGACTCGGCCCGTCACCCCGTCCTCCACGAGCTCCGGGCCGCCACCGACGTTGCTCACCAGCAGAGGAGTCCCCATCGCCATGCTCTCCAGCATCACGTTGGCGAACGGCTCGTCCCAGGAGGGCAGCAGCGACAGGTCCAGCTCCCTCAGGATGCCCGGCACGTCGGAGCGCTGGCCGAGGAAGTGGACGCGGTCCTGCAGCGCCAGCTCAGTCACGAGCCCGTGCAGCTCGCGCAGATACGCCTGGTTGTCGTAGCGCACGCCGGGTCCGGCGAAGGCGATGTTGCCGACGATCAGGAGGTGGGCGTCCAAGCCGTCGCGCTGTAGCCGAGCGAGCGCGCGGATCGACGTGTCCTGCGCCTTCCAGGGGGTGATCTGCGCAACCTGCCCCAGCAGCGCCGCGCCGGGGTCGATGCCGAGCTCCTCGCGCACCTGGGTGGCCTCTGCGCGGTCGGGGTCGAAGCGCTCGCGGTCGAAGCTGTTGTAGACGTGGGTGGCCAGAGGTCGCGCGAGCCCGTCGTTGAACCTGCGTTCCACTTCCTGCGACACGGTGACCACCGCGCTTGCCGAGCGCCCCAGTACCGAGCGCACTCCCCGTCCCACTTTGGTAAGCGGCACGTGCTCGTGGGCCCGCACGACCAGTGGCGGGCCGCCGAGCCGGTTCGCGAACGCCCCCATCAGGCCAGCCCGGGGTGTGTTGGCGTGCACGAGGTCGGCCTCGAAGCGCTTCGCCGCCCGGGCCAGGGCCACGCTGCCTGCCGCGAGGCGAGCGAGGTTCAGCGGGGTCTGGACGGGATCGAGCCGGAGGCTCGCCTCGAAAGCGGGGATCGGCACGTGCTCAACGGCCGCCTCGTCGAGCATGTCCGCCAGGGGTCCCCTCGCGGGGCAGGCTACGGCGACATGGTGCTCCGGACGCATGCCGCTCACCAGTCGCATCAAGGCAAACTCGGCGCCGCTGGCGGCGCTCGTGTGGTTCACGAACAGTATGCGCATGGGCGTCCTAGAGGGTTTGGGGACGGGACCTCTTGACCTGCCCCGTCAGGTCTAGCACTAATCCTTCGTGCCGATGACCGCTGCTCCTGCGCGCCGCGAGACGTGCAGCAGCAGCGGCCGGGCGCCGAGCCGGATCCTCACCGACCCGGCGCGAAGGCGCAGCCTGCGCTGTGCCGCTGAGCGAATGGGATCGGCCACGGCGACCCGCCGCGCGCCGGGCAGCCGGACCGCCAGGGAATGCGGCGCCACGTGCAGCGCTCGCCGGCGGTCACGATCCCACACGCTTGCCAGGCGCCAGAGCGCCACGATGTAGGTCCCGTCGGCCTTTTGCAGCACCAGCTTGCGCACGTCGCCGGTGCGCCCCGAGAGGCCTACGCGCAGCGGCCGCAGGTGGGGCCGGCGGTCGCCACGGCCGACGACCGTGAGCAGGTTGCGCAGCGCGGTGAACGCCGGCTTGCGGCTGAAGTCGTGGCGCAGCAGCCCGAAATGCTG
>JAXDIH010000262.1:0-4615 GCA_034664105.1 Thermoleophilaceae bacterium | reverse complement strand
ACGTGGCGCAGTCGGGGGTCCAGGGGATCGCGATCGGCGGGTCGCTGGGGGAGACCAAGGAGCAGATGCGCGAGGTGGTGGGGTGGTCGCTCAAGGACCTGCCCGACGAGCCGCCGCGCCACCTGCTCGGGATCGGCGACGTGGACGACCTGGTGCACGCCGTCGGCTCCGGCATCGACACGTTCGACTGCGCCACGCCCACGCGGCTGGCCCGCCACGGCAGCGCCCTGGTGCACGACCCCGCCAACCGCTGGCGCGTCGATCTGAGCAAGGCCGTGCATCGCACCAGCACGGAGCCGATCGACGAGCACTGCCCGTGCCCGGCCTGCCGCGAGCACACTCGCGGCTACCTGCACTACCTGCTCAAGGCCGGCGAGCTGACCGCCAAGCGCCTGATCACGCTGCACAACCTCACGTTCATGGAGGAGCTGATGCGCGGGATGCGCGACGCGATCGCGGCCGGCACGTTCGCCGAGCACGGCGAGCGGGTCCTGGCGGGAGCGCCCGAGCGGGTCTCGTGAGCGCGACCACGCCGTTCTGGCTCGACGAGCCGTACCGGCCGCGCCCGCCGCTGGAGGGCGACGTCGACGTCGAGGCGTGCGTGATCGGCGCCGGAGTGGGCGGCCTGGCCTGCGCCCGGCGGCTGGCACGGCAGGGGATCGACACGCTCGTGCTCGAGCGCGACACCGTCGCCGGCGGGGCCAGCGGGCGCAACGGCGGCTTCCTGCTCGCCGGGCTGGCGGCCTTCCACGTGGACGCACGGGAGCGCTACGGCGCCGCGGAGGCTCGGCGGCTGTACGCGCGCACGCTCGAGGCGCAGGAGGAGATCTACGCGCTGGCGGCGGAGCTCGGCGCCGGGGACGCCGTCCGCCGGACCGGGCTGCTGCGCGTGTCCGCCTCCGAGGAGGAGGCCGAGCACGTGCGCCGCCACGTCGCCGCGCTCCAGGCCGACGGGTTCCCCGGCGAGCTGCTGGGGCGCGAGGAGCTGCCGCCCGCGCTCCGCAAGAGCTTCTGGAACGCCTGCCTGACCGAGCACGACGGCGCCCTGCAGCCCGCGCGCTGGATCCACGCGCTGGCCGGTGCCGCGGAGGCCGCCGGCGCGCGCATCCACGAGCGCAGCGGGGTGAGCGGCCCCGTGAGCGCGCCGGAGGTGACTACCGGCGCCGCCACCGTGCGGGCGCGCGCCGTGATCGTCGCCTCGGACGGCGCCCTGCCCGCCCTGGTGCCCGCCTGCGCGGAGCGGGTGCGCGCCCGCCGCCTGCACATGGTCGCCACCGAGGCACTCGACACCCGGCTGGTGGACTGCCCCGTCTACGCCCGCTGGGGCTACGAGTACTTCCAGCAGACCCCGGACGGCCGGCTGCTGGCCGGCGGCTTCAGCGACCTGGACGCCGAGGCCTCGTACACCGACCGCGACGAGGGCAACCCGGCCGTGTGGGAGCGCATCGAGCGCTACCTGCGCGAGGACCTGGAGGTCGGCGCGCCCGTCACGCACCGCTGGGTCGGCACGGTCGGCTACAGCCCCGACGGGCTGCCGTTCGTGGGCGCGGTGCCCGGCAGCCCGGGCCTGTACGCCGCCGGCGGCTACTCGGGGCACGGCAACGTGCTGGGCTTCGTGGCGGGCGAGCGGCTCGCCGACCTGGTGGCGCGCTAGCGGGAGCTCGCCCGGCAGGGGGGTCCCGGAAGAAAGTACACGCATAGTGAACTAACTTCCGGGACCCCCCGTCCAAGCCCCCGGGCCCACCCCGTTATCGCCGCGGTTCGCCGGGCCCGAGCGGCCGCCGGAAGTACCGCCGCACGCCTACCGCGAGTGCTCTTGTATGAACTGCCGCAGGTCCTGGATCTGCTGCTGCACGTTGTCGTCGTTGATGGGTGAGACGCCGCTGCCCTTGTTGCCCGACGCCACCAGGGCCACGCCCACCGCGGCGACCGCCGCGAGCACGAGCAGCAGCGCGAAGAAGCTGGCCATGCGGCGCCGCCCGGCGGTGCGGCGCGCGGCGCGATCGTCCCGGCGGGACGGGGCCGCCGTGGGCTCGGCGTAGGCGGGCACCGGCTGGTAGGAGGTGCGCGGCATCGCGCGCGTGGACGAGGTCGCGTCGATGGCGCGCGTCGCGTCCGTGTCGGCGAGCGTCAGGAGCCGCGTGGCGTCGGTCGTCTCGCCGTGCAGCCCGGCCTCGATCGCCTGGGCCATCTCGATGGCGGACCGGTAGCGGGAGCTCGGGTCGCGCTCGAGGCAGAGGCGGATCGCCTCGTCGAGCGCGGGCGGCACCTCGGGCCGGAAGTCCCTGACCGACGACACGTTCTCGTGCTGCTGCTTGAGCGCCAACTCGGTGAGCGAGGTGTACTCGTGGGGCAGGCGCCCGGTGAGGAACTGGTAGGCGCAGACGCCGAGCGAGTAGGTGTCCGACGCGGGCCCGGCCTCGTCGCCGCGCGCCTGCTCGGGGGAGAGGTAGGCGGCCGTGCCGAGCACCGAGCCCACCTGAGTGATGCGCGTCTGCTCGGCCGCCTTCGCGATCCCGAAGTCGGCCAGCTTGGTGATGCCGGTCTCCTTCGAGACCAGCAGGTTCCCGGGCTTGACGTCGCGGTGGATCACGCCGGCGCGGTGGGCGTAGTCGAGGCCGTGGCAGGCGTCGCGCACGATTCGCACCGTCTCCTCGATGTCGAGCACCTTGTGCTCGCGCAGCAGGTCGGCGGCCGACGGCCCGTCCACGTACTCCATGACGATGTAGTGCCGGCCGCTGTCGGGATCCTGGCCCGAGTCGAATACCTGGACGACGTTCGGGTGCTGCAGCCGGGCGGCCGACAGCGCCTCGCGCCGGAAGCGCGCGACGAAGTCCTCGTCCTCGGCCAGGTGCTCGGCCAGCAGCTTGATCGCGACGGCCCGCTCCAGCACCGAGTCCGTGGCAAGGAACACCGTGGACATCCCACCCGCGCCGAGGCGCCGATCGATGCGGTAGCGGGTCGCGATCTCCGTCGGCGCGCTCATTCGCCGACCCCCGGCACGCCCGTGCCGCCGCCGGTGCCGCCGCTGTCGGGCGGCGTGGCGGGGGTGGTCTCGGTGGGCGTCGTCTCCGTCGGGGTGGTTTCCGTCGGGGTCGTCTCCGTCGGGGTCGTCTCCGTCGGAGTGGTCTCCGTCGGGGTGGTCTCGGTTGGTGTCGTCTCGGTGGGCGTCGTGTCGGTCTCGGTCTGCGTGGAGTCCTGGCCGCACTCCTGCCGGACCAGGTCGAAGAGGTGGTCGAAGCTCTGCTGGAGCGCGTTGCGCAGGTCGGGGTCGACGTCGTCGGGGAGCGAGTCGATCAGGTTGGCGACCTTGGTGGTGTTCGGGTCCGTGCTGTCGGTGATGTCGTCGCAGGCCTGCCCGCCGGGGAAGTCGAAGCGGTCCTGGATCGACTGCAGCTGCGCGAGCAGCTCGGACGCCGTCCGCCGCGGCAGCGGCTTGCCTTCGCTATCGGCGCCGCAGCCCGCGCCGAGGCCGGCCAGGAGCACGAGCAGCAGGGTTGTCAGGGTGCGAGGTGTCACTGTCCGATGTAGAGCCGCTGGGCGAGCACCGCCGGCAGGCCCGCGTCCTCGATCGCGCGCGCGGCCGCGTCGATCGGGTATTCCACGCGCCGCCACTCGGCGCTCCACCCCTCTGTGTCTAGCAGGAGCCACGCCGCGCGCGGGTCGCCGTCGCGCGGCTGGCCCACCGCGCCGGGGTTCAGGAGCCACCGGCCGGCGCTCAGGTCCCGCTCCAGGCCGGCCTCCGCGGGCGCCCCGTCGATCTGGCCCTCGCCGGCGCGCTCGAACCACAGCGCGACGTGCGAGTGGCCGATCGCGCCCACGCGCGGCTTCATCGCCTGGATGCACTCGTCCGCCTGCCAGGCGGACAGCACGTACTCCCAGACCGGGTCGCGGGGAGACGCGTGGTAGAGCCCGATCGGGCGGCCGTCCTGCTCGGGGCGCAGCGCTGAGAGGAACTCCAGCGCGCTCGCGCCGATGTTGTCGCGCGTCCACTGCGCGGCGGCGGCCGCGCTCGAGGAGAAGTCGGCGATGTCGATCTCCCCGGTCACGACCAGGTCGTGGTTGCCGGCCAGGCAGAGGTCGCAGCGCCCGCGGGCCAGCTCGACGCAGGCGTCGGGCTCGGCGCCGTAGCCGACCAGGTCGCCCAGGCACCAGATCTCCTCCACGCCCACCGCGTCGACATCGGCCAGCACGGCCTCGAAGGCCGGCAGGTTGCCATGCACGTCCGACAGCAGGGCGATGCGCATCCGGGTGCCTTCTACGATGTCCAGGGAATGGAAGCCAGGGGTTCCGGGGGCCACTCTGGGCGCGCGCGGCTGCCGCTGGCCCTTGCGGTGGCGGTGGCTGCCGCCGCGGCGGCCACAGTGCTGCTCAGACCGCGCGGCGGCTTGATCGAGCCGGCCGCCGTGGACGCGCAATCGTACTTCACGGCCCTGCAGCTGGACCGTGCCAAGGACTTCCGCAGCGTGCAGCGCCTGATCGCGCTCGGGAGCCTCGTGTTGAGCACCGGGGCGCTCGCTCTGGTGGTGTGGCGCCCGCCCCGGGGCCTGTTCGAACGTCTCGGCAGGCGGCCCCTCCTGGGCGCCGCGGCGGTGGGCGGCGGTCTCTCGCTGCT
>JAXDIH010000260.1:0-10247 GCA_034664105.1 Thermoleophilaceae bacterium | reverse complement strand
CGAGCGACGTGGCGCGCGAGGCCTTCGGCGAGGAGGTCGTCGCGCACTACCTCAACAACGCCGACGTGGAGCTGCGGGCGTTCGAGTCGGCGGTCACCGACTGGGAGCGCGTGCGGGGCTTCGAGAGGCTGTGACCCGCCCGGTCATCGGACTCTGCGCGGCGGTCGAGCGCGCTCGCTGGACCCATTGGGACGAGGAGGCGGCGCTGCTGCCGCGCTCCTACGTGCTGCACGTGCAGCGCGCCGGCGGGCTGGCGGTGCTCCTGCCGCCCGACCCCGGCGACCCGGACGAGGTGCTCGACCTGCTGGACGGGCTGCTGCTGGCCGGGGGCGCCGACGTCGGCGACGCGCCGGAGCGCGACGCGTTCGAGCTGGCGCTCGCCGCCCGCGCGCTGGAGCGCGACCTCCCGTTCCTGGGCGTCTGCCGCGGGATGCAGGTGATGAACGTGGCGCGCGGCGGCACGCTGATCCCGCACCTGCCCGACGCGGTCGGCCACGAGGACCACCGCGAGGCGCTCGGCGCGTTCGGCGACCACGACGTGCGCGTGCGCGACGAGTCGCTCGCGCGCCGGGTGGTCGGCGAGCCGCTGCACCCGACGAAGTCGCACCACCATCAGGGGGTCGACCGGCTCGGCGACGGCCTCCAGGCCAGCGGGCGCGCGACGGGCGACGACACCGTCGAGGCGATCGAGCTCCCTGGCAAGCCATACGCGCTGGGAGTGCTGTGGCACCCCGAGGAGGACGAGCGCTCGAACGTGATCGGGTCGCTGGTAGAGGCGGCGCGGGCATGATCAGCGTCATCGAGCCCGCCACCGAGGAGGTGCTCGCCGAGCTGCCCCAGGCGGGTGTGCAGGAGACCGACGCCGCTATCGCTCGCGCTCGTGAGGCCTTTCCGGCCTGGAAGCGGGTCGCTCCGGGCGAGCGCGCCGCACTGCTGCGCAGCGTCGCGGCGCGCGTGCGCGAGCGGGCCGAGGAGCTGGCCCGGCTCGAGGCGCGCAACGTCGGCAAGCCGATCTCCGACGCGCGCGGCGAGGTCGGCATGGTCGCCGACGTCTTCGACTACTACGCGGGCGCGCCAGAGCGCCTGCTGGGCGACACGATCCCGGTGGCGGGCGGCGTGGACTTCACGTTCCGCGAGCCGCTTGGGGTCGTTGGCCTGATCACGCCGTGGAACTTCCCGCTGGCGATCGTCTCGTGGAAGCTCGGCCCCGCGCTCGCCGCCGGCAACACGGTCGTGCTCAAGCCCGCCGAGCTGACGCCCCTGACCGCGCTCGAGCTGGAGAAGATCGTGGTCGAGGCTGGCATCCCGGAGGGCGTGTTCAACGTGGTGGTCGGCCAGGGCCGGGTGGTCGGCGAGCGCATCGTCGAGCACCCCGACGTGGCCAAGATTGCCTTCACCGGGTCCACCGACGTCGGTCGCCGCATCGCGGCTCGGGCGGCGGAGACGATCAAGCGCGTCACGCTCGAGCTGGGCGGCAAGTCGGCCAACGTGATCTTCGCCGACGCCGACCTGGAGCGGGCCGCGGCGGCGGCGCCGATGGCGGTGTTCGGCAACGCCGGCCAGGACTGCTGCGCGCGCTCGCGCATCCTCGTCGAGCGCTCGGCGCTGGACCGCTTCATGGCCGCGCTCGAGGAGGCCGTCGAGGCGATCCGAGTGGGCGATCCGCTCGACGACTCCACCGAGATGGGCCCGTTGATCTCGGCCGAACAGCGCGACTCGGTCGCCTCGTTTGCCGATGGCGAGGCGCCGATCGCCATCCGCGGCAGCGCGCCGGAGGGCAAGGGCTACTGGTTCCCCCCGACGGTGCTGTGCCCGGTGTCGAACGACGATCGCGCCGCGCGCGAGGAGATCTTCGGCCCGATCGCATGCGTGATCCCCTTCCGTGACGAGGAGGAGGCCGTGCGGCTGGCCAACGACACGATCTACGGCCTGTCCGGCTCGGTCTGGACGCGCGACGGCGCGCGGGCGCTGCGGGTGGCGCGCGCGATCGACACGGGCGTCGTTTCGATCAACTCGAACAACTCCGTGCGCGTGACCACGCCGTTCGGCGGCTTCAAGCAGTCCGGCACCGGCCGGGAGCTCGGCCCGCACGCGCTCGAGCACTACACCGAGTTGAAGAACGTCTACTACGCGACGGAGGACGGCTGATGGCAGGTCGGTTGGAAGGCAAGGTCTGCGTGATCACGGGTACGGCGAGCGGGATCGGCGCCGAGTCGGCCCGCCTGTTCCAGTCCGAGGGCGCGCACGTCGTGGGAGTGGACCTGAGCCCGGACGCGGTCGGCGACCTCGCGATCCAGGCCGACGTGACCGACCCCAAGCAGGTCGAGGGCATGTACGCCCAGACCGTGGAGCAGTTCGGGAAGATCGACGTGCTGTTCAACAACGCCGGCATCTCGCCCGATGACGACGCCTCGATTCTCGACACCTCGGTCGAGGCCTGGGATCGCGTGCAGAACGTGAACCTCAAGTCCGTGTTCCTGTGCTGCAAGTTCGGCCTCCCGCACCTACTCGACAACGGAGCCGGGTCGATCATCAACACCGCGTCGTTCGTGGCCGTGATGGGCGCGGCCGTATCGCAGGTGTCCTACACCGCCTCCAAGGGCGGCGTGCTGGCGATGTCGCGCGAGCTGGGCGTGGAGTTCGCCCGCCAAGGCATCCGCGTGAACGCGCTCTGCCCGGGGCCCGTGAACACGCCGCTCCTGCAGGAGCTGTTCGCCAAGGACCCGGAGAAGGCCGAGCGCCGGCTGGTGCACCTGCCGCCCGGTCGCTTCGCGGAGCCGAGCGAGTTGGCCGCTGGGGCACTGTTCCTGGCCAGCGACGAGTCCACCTTCGTGAACGCCACGGCGTTCATGGTGGACGGCGGCCTCACCGCCGCCTACCTCACTCCGCTGTAGCGAGGAAGCGCTCCGCGATACCGCGCCCGACGTCGTTCCACGCCGCGATCTTGCCGGTCGTCTCGGCGCGGATGGCGTCGGGGTCGAGGCCGGTGGCCACGGCGCCCGGATCGTCGTCCCACCCGTCCAGCCATGACCGGTAGTCCGCCTCCGTCGCCTCGGGGTGGAACTGCAGGCCCCACGCCGGGCGGTCGGCGAGGCGGAACGCCTGCAGGCAGCGCGCGCTGCGCGCGAGCGCCACGCCGCCGGGCGGGAGCAGCCACTCGTAGTGGTGATACTGGAGGCTGTCGAAGCGCTCCCCCAGGAAGCCCAGCAGGGGGTCTGCCGCTCCCTCCTCGGTGAGTTCGACCTCGTGCCAGCCGATCTCCGGTTGGGCGGCGCGGCGGACCTCCCCGCCGGCGGCCCCGGCCAGCAGCTGCGAGCCGAAGCACACGCCGAGCACCGGCATGCGGCGCTCGAGCAGCTCGGCCATCAGCGCCTTCTCGGGGCGCAGCCACGGATGCTGGTCCTCCTGGTCGACCTGCGCGTCAGCGCCGAACACGATCGCCGCGCCGAAGTCGTCGAGCGCGGGCGGCCGCGCCTCGTGCGGTAGCCACTCGATCAGCTCGTGCCCCGCCGCGCGGGCCGGGTCCGCGAACACGCCCGCCGCCGCGTTGCGGTGGTGCACGACCAGCAGGACGCGCAAGCTAGACCGCGGGAGCGTCAGGCCCCGCCGGAGCCTCAGGCCCCGCCGCTGGCGGCGGCGCGGCCGGAGGCGCGGGCGCGGCTGGAGGCGCGGGCGCGGCTGGAGGCGTGGGCGCGGCCGGAGGCGTGGGCGCGGCCGGAGGCGCGGCTGGGGGCGTGGGCGCGGCCGGCGGCGTGGGCGCGGCCGGAGGCGCGGGCCGGGCCGGCGGCGTGGGCGCGGCCGCGGCCGGGGGCGCGGGCGGCGTGCCCGCGGTGTCCGCGGCGAGCGGCTCGCCCTTGATGCGGCGCAGCTCGACGTACATCACGGTTGCCGCGATGGCGCTCAGCGGGACGATCAGGACGCGCGCGATCAGGTCCGCGACGGCGTAGCCGGCGAAGGAGTCGTCGCTCACGCTCCCGCCGATCGCGTTGAGGATGCCGCCGATCACCGCCTGCAGCAGGAACAGCACCACGATCACGCCGAACACGCGCCAGGCATTGCCTCTGACGAGCTCGCGGCTGCGCCGCAACGCGTCCGTGACCCCCAGGCGGTCGATTACGACCGCGGGCGCGACCAGAGCCAGGAACGTGAGCGCGATCAAGCCCGGCACGACGATCAGGACGAACCCGATGATGACGATGATCGTCGCCAGGATGCCCGCGCCGATCAGCCGGCCGATGAAGGGGCTGGCCGACGAGAACAGGCTGCCGACCGTATGGTCCCGGCGGCCGTCGAGGATGTCCACCACCGCCTCGACGACCATGCCCTGGAACCAGTACGTGGCGATCAAGGCGATCGCGGCGCTGGCCAGCGCGATGACCACGCCTCCGCTGGTGGCCAGGATCCCGTTGAGGATCGCGACGGGCAGGAAGAGCACGAGCGCCGCAGGAATCAGCAGCGTGAACTGCTCGCGGTAGATCGTGAATATGCGTTCGAAGACGCGTGCCGTGTCCAGCTTGGCGTTCATGCGGGAGAATGTAACTTGTGTTGCAGACACTGAGGGGTCACCTTCTGATCGCCGCGCCGTCGCTGTTCGACTACTTCCGCCGCACCGTCGTGCTGGTGATCGAGCACACGCCGGAGGGAGCGATGGGCGTGGTCCTCAACCGCGAGTCGGAGACGCGGGTCGCGGACGCCGTTCCGCAGCTCGCCGAACTTGCCGCGCCGGACGACCTGGTGCGGCTCGGCGGGCCGGTGTCACCCGAGTCGGTGGTGGCCCTGGGCGAGTTCGGCGACACCTCCGAGGCAGGCACGCACGTGGTCGGTCAGCTGGGCACGCTCGACCCCGACTCGGCCAACGAGTCCCTGACCCGGCTGCGCGTATACGCCGGCTACGCGGGGTGGGGCGCCGGCCAGCTCGACGGCGAGCTCGAGGCGGAGGCCTGGCTGGTGACGGCGGCGGAGGCGGGCGACCCGTTCGGCGACGAGGACATCTGGGCACGCGCGCTCGAGCGCAGGGGCGGTAAGTACCGGCTGCTCGCGACGATGCCGCCGGACCCCTCGCAGAACTAGGCGCAGCGGCGCACCGAGCGGGCGATCGCCTTCGCCCTGGCCTGGTAGCCGGCGGCGTCCACGTGCACGCCGTCGCTCGCGAGCCAGTGCGGGTTCTCACGCACCATGCCGGCCCAGTTGACCACCCGCAGATTCTCCCGGGGACGCGACTCGCGGGCAAGCGCGCGGTTGTAGCCCGCGTAGCTGGCGCCCGCCACCGCCGGGCGCACGATGTTCGTCCACACCACGCAGCGCCGGGGGCCGGCCACCTCCATCACCTCGCGGATCGCGGCGCGGAAGGCGTCGACCGTGCGCGGGTCGTCGTTCGTCCCCAGGCTCACGTGGATCACCCGTGGGAGCGAGCTGCCGTACGAGCGCATGACGTCCGCTCCCTCGAAGGCGTGCCGGCTGACGGCCGCCGACTGGGTCACCTTCCAGTGCCGCAGCTCCTTGGGCAGGTAGGGCTGCGTGCCGACGGCCAGCGAGTCGCCGTTCACGAGCAGGCGGCGGCTGGCCGCGTCGGCGGTAGCCGGCGCCGCCAGCACCAGGGCGAGCGCCAGCGCGCTAAGGCGTCGCATCCGCCCTCAGCACGCGGTAGTCCTTTGCCATCGCCCGCAAGATAAGGCGGGCGGGGACGAGGGCGCCCTCACGCGAGAAGTGCACGCCGTCCGCCTGGCGGGCGAGCACGCGCCGGCCGTCGATCTTCAGCTCGTCGCTGTAGCGGCCGTGGTTGATCGTGTCGTAGATGTCCACGTAGCGCGCGCCCGCCACCGCCAGCGCCGCCTGCTCGACGGCCTTGTTCTGGCTCGCGTAGATGTCGTTGAACTGGGGGTCGCGCGCGGTCGGGGGAGGCACCCAGTAGACCGGGCGCTTGCCGCCCGAGCCCAGCTCGCGCATCACCACCGCGGCGCGGCGCGCGTACTCCAGCTGCCACTGCGCCGTGTCGGGGGCGTAGAGCTGGCCCTGCGCGAGCACGTTGAAGCCGTCGTTGCCGCCCATCACCATCACCACAGCGTCGGGGTTGCGGGCGGCGATCTCCTGACGGGCGTTGATCTCCCAGTTGAAGAACTCCGGGTTGGTCAGGCCGGTGGCGTTGCGCGCGACCACGGACACGTCGAAGAGGTCGCTCGGCAGCAGGTCGGTGAGGACCTCGCCGACGAACTGCGCCTGCGAGTCGCCGGTCACGAACACGTCGACCTCGTCCTGGGGCGTGGGCTGCGCGAACGTCTGCTGCGCGCGCTTGCGCCGGTTGGCGCGCAGGATGGCGGTCGAGCCCTGCTCCAGCTCCGTGCCCTTGGCGGTCTTGCCCTCCTGCCCGAAGGCGAGGTCCAAGCCGTCGCGCGGCAGGTGGAAGCCGATCGCCCCGGCCACGTCGTCCAGGGGCCTGCCGACCGACAGCACGATGTCGCGCGTGTGGCCCTTCTGCATGCTCTCGCCCGCGCGCACGATCGCCTCGGAGTTGAACAGCGCGGCCACGGCGAGCGCGATCACGATCACGCCGAGCACGCTGCCGGCGGGCATGGTGAGGGATGTGCGTGAGCGCGGTTCCACGGGTCAGAACTGGAAGTAGATGAACGGGGCCACGCCCTCCTGGCCGACCGCCGCGTCCGCGGCGACCATGATCAGGCCGATCGCGACTCCCTGGACGGCCACGGGCCGCGCGACGAGCCAGGCCTCGGCCCGCTCCCAGAAGTCGCCCGGCAGGACCTGAAGGGCGATCGTCGCGACGACCAGGAAGACCATCGGCAGGGTAACGAGCGGCGAAGGGCCGCCGGCGAAGACCTGGCCGATCATGTCGAACGCCGTCGAGAGGTCCGGCGAGCGGAAGAAGATCCAGGCCAGGCAGACGACGTGGAACGTGATCAGCCAGGCCACCCATGCCGGGACGTGGAAGCCGCGGAAGTGCTCGCGCGTCCAGCGCTCGACGCTCAGCGCCGTGCCGTGGATGCCGCCCCAGATCACGAACGTCCATGCCGCGCCGTGCCAGAGGCCGCCGAGCAGCATCGTCAGCATCAGGTTGCGAACGGTCTTGCGCGGGCCGCCGCGGTTGCCGCCCAGCGGGATGTAGAGGTAGTCGCGCAACCAGCGCGACAGGGTCATGTGCCAGCGCCGCCAGAAGTCCTGGAGGCTCAGCGCGAGGTAGGGCCGGTTGAAGTTCTGGGGCAGCTGGAAGCCGAGCAGCAGCGCCAGGCCGATCGCCATGTCGGTGTAGCCGGAGAAGTCGCAGTAGATCTGCGCGGCGAAGCCGTAGATCGCCAGCAGGGTCTCCGGGCCGGAATGCGCGGACGGGTCGTTGAAGACCGGGTCCACGATGTTGCGGGCCAGCTCGTCGGCCACCACGGTCTTCTTGATCAGCCCGCCGACGATCAGGAACAGGGCCGGGCCGGCCAGCACCGCGCGCGGGTCGCGCGGCACCCGCAGCTGGGGGAGCAGCTCGTTGGCGCGCACGATCGGGCCGGCCACGAGGTGGGGGAAGAAGGCCTGGAGGATGGCCACGTCGCCGAGCGAGGCCGCCTTCGTCTCGCCGCGGTAGACGTCGACCACGTAGGAGATCGCCTGGAACGTGAAGAAGGAGATGCCAATCGGCAGGACGATCTGCAGGAGCGGCAGCGGGGAGCCGAGCGCGATCGAGTCGAGCGCGTCGTCGACCTCGGACACGAAGAAGCCCAGGTACTTGAACACGCACAGCAACCCGAGGTCGAACGTGACCGCCGCGATCAGCGCGCGCTTACGGGTCTGCTGTGACGGTGAGCGCGCGATCACCTGCGCCGCAACGGTGTTCACGAGCGTCGAGCCGACCAGCAGCAGCACCCAGCGCCAGTCGATCCAGCCGTAGAAGAAGTACGAGGCGACGAGAATGAACGGGCGCCAGGCCCGCGGGTGGGGCATCAGCGCCCACGAGAGGATGAACACGACCACGAAGAAGGCCGCGAACTCGATCGTGGGGAAGCTCACGGCGGGCATTCTGGCTACCGCGGCGGTTGCCGCCCTGATGCTGGCCTCGTCGGCCGCCGCGTTCCAGTCGGACGGCGGCGGGGTGCTGGTGATCGGCGACAGCCTCGAGGTTGGCTCGGGTCCCTACCTGCGCTCGGCGCTGCCGGGCGTGACGGTGGACGCCCTGAAGGGACGCACGAGCAGCCAGGGAGTGCGGGTCCTGGCGGCGCGGTTGGAGCCCTCGCACGAAGTGGTGGTGTTCCCGCTCGGAACGAACGACAGCCCCGGGAACCCGGGTGGGCTGGCCGCCAGCCTGGCGGCGATGCGGCAGCTGGCCGGCGACCGCTGCATGGTGGTGGCGACGCTCGCGCGCCCGCCGGTGGGCGGCGTGTCCGTGGGCGCGCTGAACCGGGTGGTGGAGCAGTTCGCTGGACAGGCGGGCGCCCAGGTGGCCGACTGGCACTCGGTCGTGCAGGCGATCCCGGAGGTGCTGGGCCGCGACGGCGTCCACGCGACCGCGGAGGGCTACGGCCTGCGAGCCAGCCTGCTGGCCGAGGCCGTGCAGGGCTGCCTGCTCGGCGGAGCGGCGAGCGGCGGAGCGGCGAGCGGGATCCCGGCGCCAAGGGATCCGAAGGCGCGGCCGCCGGAGGCCGAGGCGCCCCCCGCCGCGCTGCCCATGGACGCCGCGGTGAGCGCGGTCGCGTCGGCCCTCATGCGCGCCGTGACGCCAATCGGCGCTGCTCTGCATGCCGCCCGAACCGCGGCCACCAAGCTCGGGCCCGAGCCGGTGCTCGGCGCTCCCTAGTCCTTAGAGATCGAGCTCGGGGTGGCGCTCCGCCAGGTGCTTGGCCAGCGCTGCCCTTACCTGCTGCCGTTCGCTCGAGGAAGCCATGCGGTAGCGGCCCAGCAGCTCCTTCTGGCCCTCCAGTGGCAGCTCGGCGATCACCCAGCGGACCGCAAGGCGTTCGAATAGGAACTCCACGCGGCGCTGCCAGCGGTCCTCCGCGGAGGCGGCCGGCTTGGCGTCGAGGTCGTGCAGCGAGCGCAGCGTGCCGGCGCTCAGCTCGTCGCGCAGCGTGAGCACGTTGCCGTCCTCGTCGCTGTAGTCGGTGGTGGCGGCGGGCGGTTGGTCGCCCTGCTGCGAGCGGCGTCGGCTGCGGCGGCCCATGCGTCAGATGCTCCCTGGGCCGTCAAGCCCCCTACCCTGAGGCCACGTGGGGACCGCGGTCCTGTCCGTCCGCCGCCGCGTGCCGGTTACGGCGTGGACGGTCGCGCCCACGGCCGTGGCGCGGCTCGCCGGACTGCTCTTCATCGTGCTCGAGCCGCGGCCGGGCGACCTCGCCGTGCACGCGTTCCGCGCCGACCTGTTCGGCCGCGAGGGCTTCACGATCTGGAACGGGCAGTGGTACGGCGGCCACCACACCCCCGCCTACAGCGTCCTCACGCCGGCGCTCTCCTGGCTCGCGGGGCCGCGTGTCGTGCTGGCGGCGGCGTGCGTCGCGATCGCGGCCCTGTTCGAGCGGCTCGCCCGGACGCACTTCGGCGCCGAGCGTGCCCGCTTCGGCGCGCTCTGGCTGGGCGTGGGGACCGCCACGCTGCTGGCCACCGGCCGCCTTCCGTTCGCGGTGGGAACCGCGTTGGGCCTTGGGGCGGCGCTGGCGCTCCAGCGCGGTCGTCCGGGCGTGGCCGGAGCGCTCGCGTTCCTCAGCCCGCTGGCCAGCCCCGTGGCGGGGCTGTTCGCCGGCCTGGCCGGCTTGGCGTACGCCGCCGGCCGCCGGGAGCACAGGCGCCGGGGAGCGCTGGTTGCCGGCGTGGCGCTCGCGCCGCCCGCGTTCCTGGGGTTCGCGTTCGCGGAGGGCGGATGGGCTCCGTTCCCGTTCAGCGCCTACCTGCCCATCCCGATCTTCTGCGCCGCCTGCCTGATCCTGCTGCCGCGCGGCGAGCGCGTGCTCCGCGCCGGCGCGGTGCTCTACGCGCTGGGCGCCACTCTCGCCGTATGCGCCGAGACCGAGATCGGCGGAACCGCGCCGCGCCTCGGGATGCTGTTCGGGGGGCCGCTGCTGATGTGCGTCGCGTGGGAGCGCCTGAAGCGCGCCACGCCTCAGCTCCTGGTCGGGGCCGTGGTGGGGTTCGGGCTGCTCGCCTACTGGCAGTGGACCTCGGCGATCCGGGACATCGACAAGGCCCTTCGCGACCCGGCCGCCAGATCCGACTACTTCGAGCCGCTGCGGCAGTTCCTCTACACGCTGCCCGACCAGCGCCGC
>JAXDIH010000254.1:0-6094 GCA_034664105.1 Thermoleophilaceae bacterium | reverse complement strand
CGGCGTACGACCCGGCCGCCTGGGGCACTTGTATACTAGTCGGCACCGGCCTTCTCGGCACCGGCGTAGCGAGTCGCTTTTACCTTGGGCTCGCAGGTCTTGCCAACCGCGCCACCGTCGCAAGGGTCGGGCATTCCCTCCCTCCGGGCGATTCCGCCGGCGCCGTCAGGCATTGGCGGAATCGCCCTGGACGGTACCGTTCGCTGCGATGAGCGATCTCGCACGCAGCCCAGGTGGTCCGCCGTCGCGCCGCAGCCGTGAACAGCGCGCCTTCCGCCTTGTCGTGGCCGGCGGAGTCGCCGGCGCCGTGACCGTCGTAGGAGCGGTGCTCGCCGCGATCGGCGTGTTCGGCTGGGGAGTGCCCGTGCTCGCGGCGATCGTCGCCGTGATCTGCCTCTTCCTGTTCCGCCGCACGGTCCCGACCTAGCGGCTCTCGCGCTCGAGCTCGCGCAGCAGCCGGTCGAGGGCGATCACCTCCCCCGCGGCCGCGCGGATGCTGTCGGCGGTCGCCTCGTCGCGCCAGGCGCCCTCGCAGGCGACGGCCAGGCGCTCGCCGGCGTCGATCAGCGAGCCGTACAGGACGTCGCGCAGCACGTCACGTCGACCGGCCAGCTCGAGCGTTCGCGCCGGCTCGCCCGGCCAGCCGGCCTGGTCGAGGATGCTCCCGATCTCGATCAGCCGATCGCGGTGCAGCCGCACCTCCTGGAGCGGCGGGGTCGTCTCGCCAAGGGCCAGGTGCAGCGCCTCCACGGTCGCCCGGTACAGCAGCAGGGCCGTGTCCCGTACGCAGACCACCAGCCCGGCCGGGATCTCCAGGGCCATCCGCGCCATCGCGCTCCTTTCGTAGGAGGCACGCGAAGGCAGCCGCGTCGCCGTTCGCGAGGGGTCGCTTGCGGCGGGGCGTATCTTGGAATATGCGCCGAACTCACCTTCGGTGCCATGCCCCGGGACGTGGTCGCGTCGCCGGGGCGCTTAACTGGTCATACCGAACATACGTTCGCCCGCGGACGGAACGACCGGGGTGAGAATGCCGCCGCTCGCCCTTCTCCTGTGGCGCGACCACGTCCCGTGTTTCGGGCCCGAGGCGTGCGCCGGGCCACGCACGCGGCGCCGCGCCGCACGGGGCGGGTCGCGCTCCGTCAGCTGCTGCCGCAGACCGCGCAGGCGGGCAGATGCGGCACCGGCTCGCGGGTCACGTCCATCGTGCGCAGGTCGTAGATGTGCGCGACACCGAGCGTGGCCGGCGGACACAGCCCCGTGACCTGATGGAGCACCTCCAGAGCCACCTGGCCGCCGACGAAGGCGCACACGGGACCCAGCGTCGGCGCCGGGGAGGGCCGGCCACGGTGCTGCTCGACGAGCTCGTCGTAGAGCGGGTGGGACTCGCGGTAGGCGGTCTCCTGGCAGGCGTAGCAGCCGGTGGTCCCGGGGACGTACAGCGGCCCCACGCGGGCGACCGGAGGCGAGTGGCTCATCGTGATGAAGGGCAGCCGCGCGTCGACGCAGGCCTGGTTGGTCCACCGCTCGATGTCGTGGGCCGGCCAGTCGGCGGCGTTGACGACGAAGTCGGCGCCCTCGATGACCTCCCGGATCGCCGCCACGCCGTCGAGCCGGCGCGGGACCTGTGTGAGCCGGCAGGCCGAGTTGAACGCTGAGAGCGCCTCGGCGGCCGCGTCCGTCTTGACCCGGCCCACGTCGCGCTCGCGGTAGAGGATCTGGCGGTTGAAGTTGCTCGTCTCGACCGTGTCGCCGTCGACGAGGACCAGCTCGCCGACCCCGCAGCAGGCCAGCGCGTAGGCGGCCCAGCTGCCGAGCCCTCCCACTCCGAGCAGCGCCACCCGCGCCTGGCTGATGCGCCGGTGGTACTCCGACGCGGGAGTGCCGTCGGTGGCGACGTCGCTGAAGTAGCGCAGCTGACGGTCGTAGCGCTCGCGCTCGCGCGCCGGGGTGCGATCGTCGTCGGCGGCGTCCTCGAGCAGGGCGGCCTCGGCCAGGTCGCCCAGCGCGGAGCGAACGCGCTCGCCGCCGAACTCGTGCTCGAGCTCGGCGGTTGTCCTGGTGCCGTCGAGGGCCGCCAGCAGCAGCCGAGCGGTGCGATCAGGCTGCTCGATCACGAGGTCCGAGTCCGCGCCGGGGCGCAGGATGTAGATGTCACCGGCGGCCGACTCGACGGCGTCGACCGTGCGCTTGAGGCGCGGCCTGAGCAAGCGTGTCCCCATTGGTGATCACGACCCGGCCGACACGCCCTGGAGTTACACCCTCGAGAGGGTCGCGCTCGGTAAAGGACTCAAGTGGTCACCCTGCGCTGCTCGAGGACTACGAGCGTCAGCTGCGAGCCCTGGGCGTCCCGATCGCGGAGCCGCCGCGCCGGGCCTGAGCGACTCGGAGATGGCTGCGGCCGTGAAGGGCCTGCCACTGGAGCGGTCGGCGGAGGCGATGGCTGGTGGGGCTGGCACGACGGAATCCGCGCCGGTTTGATCGAGGCAGGCTCCCGCGGCGCGCCCGGCCCGGCGCGCAGGCGCCGGACCGAGCCGCCGTGGCGTCACGACGCCTTGGTGAAGGACAGAATCGGGAGGACTGGCTTGTCCGTCTTCTTGATGCTCATTCGGGGTCACCTCCTTTCGCGAGTCTTGCCGCGTAGACGAGCTTCAGTTGGCGCGTCTCGTCGGGCACGGCCACCGGAGTTCCGTCGTCGAGCAGGCCGTACACGCCGAGGCACTCGAGTCCGGCCAGCGCCAGCAGCGTCGTCACCCGGTGGGGCGCGAAATGCCGCTCTTGGAGGCGGGTGACGAGCCGCTCGTGCAACCCGTCCTCACGGGGCGCGAAGACGTCGACCCGTACCGCGGCGAGGCATCCAGGTGACGCGTCGGCATCCGCGTCGCCGCGCATCACGAAGGTCGCCACTTCATGGACCAGCACGCTGTCGCCGGCGAACGTGGTGCGGTACGCGAGCAGCGTATTGAGGTCGAACAGCAGCAGTCCCGCCGGCGCGAGGTTCCGCGCCAGCGAAGCGAACGCCGCAGCGAGCGCGTCCTCGTCGAGCAGGTGGTTCAGCGAATCGTCGAAGCAGGTGACGAGATCGAAGGCGCCCAAGCTCTCCAACCGGCGCATATCGGCCTCCACCAGCACCACGTCAGGGGCCTTGCGCGCCGCCTCCGCCAGCATGGCGGCCGAGCTGTCGCATCCCGTGACGTGAAACCCGCGCTCCCGGAACGGGAGAAAGCTCTTGCCCGTGCCACAGGCCACGTCGAGGAGCCGGGAACCAGTCAACCCGTGCTGCCGGGCGAGGCCGAGCTGGTGCGACGTCCAGGCGTCGTAGTCCGAGGCGGAGGTGAACGCGTCATAGAAGCGGGCGAACTCCTCGTAGCCCTCCGTAGCGGACGCCGGGATCGTCGTCATCGCTCATCACGACCCCTCCGGCCCTGATTCTCGTTCCACCCTTCGATAGGGTCGCGCTCGGTAACGGACTCAACTGATCCGATGGAGGAGCCCACATGGCCAAGCAACCGTCGGGCCTCGTCGATCCGCGCCTGGCCAAGGCGCTGTCCCACCCAATGCGGACCCGCATCCTCGCCATCCTCAACGAGCAGGTGGCGAGCCCGAACGAGATGGCGGAGATGATCGGCGAGCGACTGCCGAACGTGAGCTACCACGTTCGGACGCTCCAAGAGCTCGGTTGCATCGAGCTGGTGCGCACGGCGCAGCGGCGCGGCGCGATCGAGCATTACTACCGGGCGCTGACGCGACCCTTCTTCAGCGACCGCGACTGGGCACGGCTGCCGCGCTCGGGCCGGCAGGCCGTGTCGGACGCGATCCTCCAGATGGTCTGGGAGGACGCTTCCGAGGCGATGAAGGCGGATACCTTCGAGAGCCATTCGGACCGTCACCTCAGCCGTAGCCCGCTGGTCCTGGACGAGCAGGGTTGGAGCGAGGTGAGCGCGCTGCTGCGCCAGGTCCACGCGCAGGCCGAGGGAATCGCCGCCAAGTCGGGGAAGCGGCTGGCGAAGACCCCTGACGACGGGATCCCAACGCGACTGGTGATGATGCACTTCGAGGCACCTGCCTAGATCTCCTCGGCGAGCAGCCCGCGCAGCCTCCGGCGCGCGCGGTGCAGCCGCACCTTCACGGTGCCCTCAGGCACTCCGAGGCGGCGAGCCACCTCGCCCTGGGTGAGGTCGTCGGCGTAGCGCAGGCGCAGCATCCGCTGGTCGGCCTCCGCGAGCGTGCCGAGCGCCTGCTCGACCGTCACGCGCACCGCGGTGCCTGACAGCTCGCCGTCCTGGTGCTCGGGCGAGGGGGTGAGCTCGTCGAACAGCTCGCGGCTCGCGCGCCGCGCCTGGCGTCCGAGCAGGCGACGCGCCTCGTTGCGGGTGATCTCCAGCATCCAGGGCAGCGGGGCCTCCGGCGAGCGGCACGCGTCGCGACGCAACCAGGCGCGGACCAGCGCCTCCTGGACAGCCTCCTCTGCGTCAACTCGGGGCAGCACGCGAACCGCCTCGCGATAGCAGCGCGAGCGCAGGCCCTCCCAGTCCCAGGCGACCGCCGTCGAGCCGGTGGTTGGTAGAGAAGACGTGATCGCTCAAGATTCTCTATGCAAATGGCCCGTGGACTGATACAACTCAAGAACCTCGCTCAGCAAGGGACTTGTTGCGGAGCGAGGCCGACCCGCGAGGACCGCACCTCAGAACGGAGGCCCGTCATGGGCGCCGGCACGCTGGCCAGTCCCACCACCACCCCGCAGTCGCCTGCGGCAGTCGGGGTGCGGACGCGCCGGCGCGTCCGCGTGCTCGCGGCGCACAGGCAACCGCTGTATCGCGATGCAGTGACTCGCGCCATCAAGCAGCGGCCGGAGCTCGAGCTCGTCGGGCAGGCAGGCGACGGCCGTGAGGCCCTCGAAGCAATCGGACTGGAGCGCCCAGACGTCGCGATCCTTGATCGGGCGCTCGCCGGCCTCACCGGGGAGCAGGTGCTGAACGCCGTCGCCCGGGATGGCCTTCAGACCCGGGTCCTGTTGATCGCCGCCGATCCCGAGCCCGAAGGCGTCTACACCGCGATCGCCAACGGTGCCGCCGGCTACCTCACGCAGGACGCCGATGCTCGAGAGCTCTGCGACGCCATAGCGGCCGTAGCTCGCGGCAACACAGTGCTCGCTCCCCAACTCCAATCCGGCCTAGCCGGCGAGATTCGTCTGCGAGCCGTGCACGAACGACCGTTCCTCACCGATCGCGAGGGCGAGATCCTGAAGCTCATCGCTGCTGGGCTGACGGCGCCCCAGATCGGGAGGCAGATCCATCTCAGCACCGCCACGGTGAAGACCCATCTGCAGCACCTCTACGACAAGCTCGGTGTGGCCGAGCGCGCCGCCGCCGTGGCTGAAGCGATGCGTCGTGGCCTCGTCGAATGACGCCTACCAGGCCAGCTCGCCGCCGTCGATCCGCAGAATCTCCCCGTTGATGAACCCCGCCTCGTCCGACGCGAGGAACGCAAACAGAGCGGCAACCTCGTCCGGCGTTCCCAGCCGGCCGGCAGGGACGCGCCGATTCAGGTGCTCCCCCAGCAAGTCAGCGGCTGGACGACCTGCCTTGCGAGCCGCCGTCGCAACGTCGCGCGCATTCATCGCGGTGTCGATCTGCCCTGGCGCTACCGCGTTCACCGTGATGTTCCACGGCGCCAGCTCGACTGCCAGGGTCCTGACCAGCCCGATGACGCCGGCCTTGCTCGCACAGTAGGCCGCACCTCCGGGCTCTCCATGTAGCCCGGCGATCGACGCCGTGACCAGGAGCCGGCCGCCCCGGCCACCTTCGCGCATGGCCTCTGCGGCGGCGTGCAGGGTGATCATCACCCCCAGCAAATTTACGCGCAGCACCCGCTCCCAGCTGCTCGGCGCGCCCTCCAGGAACCCCTCTAGGAGGGCGATTCCGGCGTTGGCGACGCAGATGTCCAGTCCACCGCCGTCGGCAGCCGCACGGACAGCCTCGGCGACCTGCCGAGAATCGGTCACGTCCGCAACCACGGGATGGACGTCGGCGGCAATCTCCCGGGTGGGCGCGATCCGGTCGACCGCCACGACGCTCGCCCCGTCCGCCGCGAAGCG
>JAXDIH010000248.1:0-13640 GCA_034664105.1 Thermoleophilaceae bacterium | reverse complement strand
GCCACGAGCACCGCCGACAGCGCCAGCGCCCCCTGGAAGTCGGTGCTGAACCGGTCGTAGATGGCCAGCGGCACGGTCTGGGTGATGCCCTGGAACGAACCGGCGAACATCAGCGTGGCGCCGAACTCGCCCAGCGCGCGGGCAAGCGCCAGGGCGCCGCCGGCGACCAGGCCGGGCATAGCCGCCGGGATCATCACGCGCAGGAAGCCGCGTGCCTCGGACACGCCGAGCGTGCGCGACGCGTCGAGCAGCGTGCGGTCGACGGACGCGAACGCCGCGATCGCCTGGCGCACGTAGAAGGGCGAGGCGACGAAGGTCACGGCAACCACCACACCCGCGGTCGCCAGGGTCAGCTCGATGCCGGCCGCGCTGACCGCACCGCCGAGCACCCCCTTTGGCCCGACCGCCGCGAGCAGCGCGATTCCCGCCACCGCGGGCGGTAGCACGAGCGGCAGCTCGATCAACGTGACCACGGCGGCCTTGCCGCGAAACGAGCGCGTGGCGAGCAGATAGGCCGCCGGGGTTCCGACGATCACGATGATCGCGAGCGCGGCCGCGGTGGTCCGCACGCTCAGCCAGAGCGCGTCGAGCGCCTCGCGGTCGCCGAGGCTGTCGAGCAGCTCGCGGGGGCTGGAGTCGACGAAGATCGCGACGATCGGCAGCGTCAGGAACGTGAGCGCGACGGCCAGCGCGAGGCCGAGCGCGGCCGGGAACCAGCGCATCAGGGCGCCGGGCCGAAGCCGGCCGCGCGAAGGGCGGCGGCGCACGTTCCGTGGAGCAGGTCGCGCAGGTAAGCCCGCGCCCGCGCGGGCTGCTTGGCGCCGTTGACGACGCCGGCCGCGTAGGTGACCTGCGGCTCGACCTCGGGCGGCAGGTGGATGGCCCGCAACTCCCTGTGGGCTGCCTTCACGTCGGTGACGTAGACGAAGCCGGCGTCGACCGCTCCCTGGGTGAGCTTGCCGACGATGCCCTTGACGTCGGGCTCGTTCGAGCGGACGTTGCCGAGAATCGCCTTCGCCTCGGCGGCCGGCAGCTTGGCCAGCGTCTCACGCGTGTAGGAGCCGATCGGAACGGACTCGGAGCCGATCGCGAGCTTGAGGCCCTTTCGGCCCAGGTCACCCACCGAGCCGATCTGCGAGTCCTTCGGCACGGCCAGCACCAGCTCGTTGGTCGCGAACTTCACCGGAGCGCTCAGCAGCCCCTCGTCGTGCAGCGCATCGGGCAGCTTCGTGTTGGCCGCCGCGTAGACGTCCGGCGTCACTCCCTGGCGGATCTGAGCCGCCAGCTCGTCGGAGCCGGCGAAGGACAGGCGCACGTTGCCGAACAGAGGAGCGCACCCGTTGAGCGCCCCGGTCATCGACGCGGCCGCGGAGACGACCACGCGGGGCTGGTCGCCTCGATTGTCGGCGCCACAGCCGACGACGGCGACGGCCACGGCGAACAGCAGGGCAACTCGCCTCAAGCGCGCTCCACCATCACCGAGGTGGCCTTCACCGTCGCGGTGGCGGGCATGCCGGGCGCGAGGCCCAGCTCCTCCACGGCGTCGCGCGTGACCGCCGCGGTCACGAGATGCGGGCCGGCCTCGATCTCCACCAGCGCCATCACCCCGTCGATCTCCACGGAGCGCACCACCCCGGGGAAGCGGTTGCGCGCCGAGAGCGTGTCCCCGGCGCTGTGGCGCGCCGGCCGGCGGGCCAGGCGCTCTATCTCGCGCGGCGGCACGCGCCGCCGGTTGGCGGAGTCACGCGTGGTGCGCAGCTTGCCGGCGCGCTCCCAGCGGCGCAGCGTGTCGGGGCTCACCTCGAGCGCCCGGGCGGCGTCGCCGATCAGGAGTCCTCGATCTCGATTGGCCATCTGCCTAAGCATTGCATAGGCGTGGCTGCGGCCGCCGTCTGGCGCCGCCTTCACCAAATCGTCACGAGAGCAGGGACTTTGCGGGCTACGGTCCGCTCATGGCAGGTTCGCTCGCCAAGCTGGTCGGTCGAGCGCCGAACTACGCGGAGCTCAACGGGCTGCTGGCCCAAGCCGGGCGCAACGTCGAGCTGGCCGCGGCGCTGCTGAGCCAGCTGATGCGGGCCTGGCCCGACGGGCGCGAGAAGCGCGTCGAGCTCGTGGACCTCGAGCACGAGAACGACGCGGTCACCCACGACATCTACCACCACCTGCACTCGCGCCCCGCGGTGCCGTTCGAGCGCAGCGACGTGCTCGCGCTCGCCTCCGGCCTCGACGACGTCGTCGACTACGCCGAGGAGGCCGCGGACTTCCTCGGCCTCTACCGCGTCGACGCCCCGATGGACCAGGCGATCGCGCTCACCGACACGCTGGCGGCCGCCGGCCGCGAGGTCGCGGCCGCGCTGGGCTCGTTGGACGACCTGGGCGCCGCCACCCATCACATGGTCGAGATCAAGCAGCTCGAGAACGAGGGCGACCGCTTGCTGCGCGAGGGGCTGACCGCTCTGTTCGAGGGCGGCGTCGACCCGATGGTCGTGATCCGCTGGAAGGACATCTTCGAGCGCGTCGAGGAGGGCATCGACGCCTGCGACCGCGTGGCCCACGTGCTGCGCGGGATGGCAGTGAAGGGCGCTTAGACCGCGCTCAGAGCGCGCTCTTCGCTGGGCACGCTGTCATCGGCGCCGAACCACTCCCGGTGCAGCTCGGGGGCGATCGGGACGAAGGCCTGCACGAGGCCCGGGTCGAACTGCGATCCGGATACCCGCTCGATCTCCTCCAGAGCGCGGTCGATCGACCAGGCCTCCTTGTAGGGCCGGGTCGACAGCAGCGCGTCGAAGACGTCGCAGATCGCGCAGATACGGCCCGCCAGCGGGATCCGCTCCCCGCTCACACCGTTCGGGTAGCCGTTGCCGTCCCAGTGCTCGTGGTGGGTGAGCGCGATCTCCTGCGCCAGCCGCACGAGCTCGGAGGCCGAGCCGGACAGGATGTTGCCGCCGATCGTGGTGTGCGTCTTCATCGTTTCGCGCTCCTCGTCGGTGAGCCTGCCGGGCTTGGTGAGGATGCCGTCGGGGATGCCGACCTTGCCCACGTCGTGCAGCGCGCTGGCGTGGCGCAGCAGCTCCGCGTCGGCGGGCTCCATGCCGATCTCCAGGGCGAGCCGCTCGCAGAAGTGGCCGATGCGCTGGATGTGGTGGCCGGTCTCGGCGTCGCGCCAGTCGACAGCCGTGCCCAGCCGCTGCACCACCTCGATCTGCGTCTCCCACAGCTCCTGGGTGCGCTCGCGCACGCGCGCCTCGAGCAGCTCGTTGTCCCGGGTGACGGCGCGGCGGGCGCGGCTCTCGGCCAGCTGGCTCCACGCGATCGTCCCGACCCCGGCAACGACCAGCGCGGCCAGCGGCGAGACCGCGTTCAGGATCACGCCGTCGTCGAATGCCAGCTGGGCGGCGACCAGGAACAGGCCGGCCGCGACGGGCACCGCCACGCCGGCGGCCAATGCCGGGAGGCGCAGCCCCACGAGCGGCGCGACGAGGGCCAGCAGCGCCACCAGCAGCAGGGCGACGGCGGTGGACGGCTGGCGCAGCTGGGCGCCGTGCATGGCCGTCCAGAGCGCGTTGGCCTGCACTTCCACGCCGGACATCAGCTCACCGCCGCCGACGGGCGTGGAGTGCACGTCGCGAAGCGTGGGAGCGGACGCGCCGACGACCGCTATCCGGCCGCGGAAGGCGTCCGGCTCGAAGTTGCCGCGCACGACGTCGGCGAAGGAGACGGTGCGGAACGTGCCAGCCGGGCCGCGGTAGTCGATCCAGGCGTCGCCGTCCACGAACGCCTCGCGCGGCACCGCGACGCCCAGGCGCTGCGCCGCCGTGACCGCCATCGACTTCAGCTCGCCGACCTTGAACGGCAGGTGCGTGACCGCACCGGAGCCATCGTTGTGGAGGTCTGACGCCGCCGCCCGCGCGTGCACTCGGCGCAGGTTGGCGTCCCCGCCCAGCACGTTGGTCCTGCCGCGAGCGTCGCTCTCGCTCGTGGCCAGGACCGCCCCGCCGGCCACCCCGATCGCGTCGTAGAGGGCCAGATCCTGGCGTGGTGTCGTTTGCTCGGTGAACTGGACGTCGTAGACGATCTCGCGCACGCCCGCCGCGTGCAGGCGCCGCACCACTCGACCGTGCAGCGAGCGCGGGAACGGCCACTGCTGGCCCAGCTCGCTGAAGGTCTTGGCATCGATCGCAACGACGACGATGTCGTCGGGCGTGTCGGCCCCGCGCAGGTCGAAGCGCGTCTTCAGGGTCCCGCGCTCGAGCCCGTCCAGCGCGCCGCTGATCTCAACGGCGGCGCCGGCGAGGAAGGCCACGGCGGCGACGCACGCGAGCGCGCGCAGGCGGTCGGATAGCGCGAGGCGGGAGCGTCGCCAGCGGAGCACGGCCTGCTCGCTAGCGGTGCGGGCGGGCTAGGTAGTGCTCGCCGGCCTTGACCAGGACGTTCTTCTTGCGCACCTCGTCCCGGACGACGACCGCTCCGCGGCTCACGCGCGTGAGCGTGCCGGCGCAGGTCTCGATCACGACCCAGCGAGTGCCGCGCACCGTAGCGTGGCTGTTCTTGCCGTGGGTGCGGTAGCGCCCATGCTTGTCCTGGCCCCAGAGCCGGCTGCTCGGCGGCTTGCGGGCCGCGCTGGCGAGCGCGCCCGAGCCCTTCGGCGCCGCATGACAGGACGGGCCGCGCAGGAACAGGTCCACGTAGCCGCCCTTCGCCTGGCGGATCACGAAGCGCCCGCCGCCGAAGGTGGCCGTCTGGACCTTGCCGCTCGGCAGGGCCGAGGTCAGCGCGATCGACCCGTTGAGAGCGTTCACCTCGGTGCCGAGCGGCAGCTCGGACCCGAAGGTGAGCGGAACGAAGGTGTCGCGTCCCGGGCGGCGGACTAGCAGCTCGCCCTCGCCGGGGGCAATGACCACGCTCTTGCCGAGCTCCGGCTCGTCCGGCTTCTGGGTGTGCTCCGGGAGGACCAGGCCGACGGAGTCGTCCGTTCCGGGAGTGTCGTCCGGACCGGGATCGGTGCCGGGGTCAGTGCCGGGGTCGGGGCCCGGGTCGGGGCCCGGATCCGGTCCAGGTCCGGGGTCCGGCCCTGGGGGCGGCGGCGGCGCGGCGCCCGTCGTGAAGCTGAGATCTGAGCCGCGATCGGTCCCCCTGGAGCTCGTGGCGACGACGCGGAAGTGGTAGGTGGTCGACGGCTGGAGGCCGGAGACAGTGGCCGACACCGACTTCCAGGAGCCGCCGCTGCCGGCCGAGCCCTCGCTCGTCTTGGCGCCGTAGGCGACCGTCGGCCCGTACTCGAAGAAGTACTTCGTGCTGTGGTCGTTCGGGTTCACCGACCCGTTCAAGCGCGCGCTGGACGTGGTCACGCTGGTAGCCGCCGAGGAGACGGCCCCCGGCTGGTTCCCCGACGGCGAACCGAGAATTGACAGGGCGGATGCGCTGCTGACCAGGGCCAGGGCCCCAACTCCGACCAGCGCGATGGCGAGACGGCGTAGGCGCTTCATGATCCCCTGATCGGCGGATGAGGGAATTCCTTTAGCGCAAATGGAGCTGAGGGGACTCGAACCCCTGACCTACGCGCTGCCAGCGCGTCGCTCTTCCAGCTGAGCTACAGCCCCAGGAGGGGCCATTCTAGACGGAGCTCAGCCGACCGAGCGCGCCGGGGCCTCGCCCCAGAGCTGTTCGAGGCGGTAGTACTCGCGCGCCTCGGGGGTAAAGATGTGCGCCACCACGTCGAGGTAGTCGAGCAGGATCCAGCGGGCCTCGCCCGCGCCCTCGGTGCGGCGGGGCATCAGCCGGTGGTCGGCGTGCTTGAGCTCTTCGTGGATCGCGTCATGGATCGCCTTCGTCTGGCGCTCCGTGTTGCCGGTGCAGATCACGAAGAAGTCGGTGTACGAGACGATGCCGCGCAGGTCGACCACGCGGACGTCGGCAGCCTTGCGGTCGGAGGCGATCTCCGCGATTCGCTCGGCCAGGGCCGCCGAGTCGAGTGTCCCGGTGTCGCTCACGCCGGTGCCTTCTCCTCGACCGACGAGGAAGCGCCGTAGAGGTCGTTCGCCTCGATGTAGGCGACCACCTTGTCGGGCACCAGATACCGGATCGGCTGGCCCGCCGCCGCCCGCCGGCGGATCACGCTCGACGAGATCTGGATCACGGGCATCTCGAGGTAGCGGATCGCGTCGGCGCCCTGGATCCGGCCGATCTTGATGCCAATCGCGTGGCGCGACCAGCTGATCCGCTCGGCCACGCCGACGGTCGCCAGCGCCAGCACCTGCTCGGGCTCGTGCCAGCTGCCCAGCGCGGCGGCCTGGTCACCACCGAGGATCAGGAACAGGTCGTCGGCGGGGGCCGCCTCGCGCAGCGCTCGCAGCGTGTCCGCGGTGTAGGACGGGCCCTCGCGGTCGATTTCGGCGCGCGAGACCTCGAAGCGCTCGTCGTCGGCGATCGCCAGCTCGACCATCTCGAGCCGCTCCTCGGCGCCGGGATCGCGCTCCAGCTCGCGGTGCGGCGCCTTCCCAACGGGGATGAAGACGACCTTGTCCAGCTGAAGCTGCACGAGCGCCTCCTGCGCGCACACCAAGTGACCGGTGTGCGGCGGGTTGAATGCTCCTCCGAGGATTCCGACGCGCAAGACAGCTACTCGCGAACCTGCCCGGAACCCTCGGCGACGAACTTGTAGGTCGTCAGCTCACGCAGGCCGATCGGGCCGCGGGCGTGCAGCTTCTGGGTGGAGTTGCCTATCTCGGCACCCATGCCGAACACCGCGCCGTCGGTGAAGCGGGTGGAGGCGTTGACGTATACGGCGGCGGCGTCCACAGCCGTGGTGAACGCGCGCGCGGACTCGGTGGAGCCGGTCACGATCGCCTCGGAGTGCCCCGAGCCGTAGCGGTTCACGTGGTCGATCGCCTCGTCCGCGGAGTCGACGACCTTCACGGCCAGGATCAGCGCGTGGTACTCCGTCGCCCAGTCCTCCTCGGTGGCGTCGGCCAGCGAGTCGGCCAGCTCGCCGGACATCGCGCGCGTGCGACCGTCCACGCGCAGCTCGACGCCGCGCTCGCGCAGCTCGCGCAGGGCGCGCGGGAGGAACTCGGCGGCAGCGTCCGCGTGCACCAGCAGCGTCTCGACCGCGTTGCACACCGACGGGCGCTGGACCTTGGCGTTGATCGCGATTGCCAGGGCGTCGTCGAGGTCGGCGCTGGCGTCCACGAACACGTGGCAGTTCCCGGCGGCGGCGTACATGACCGGCACGGTGGCGTGTTCCTTGAGGGCGTTCTTCAGCCCCTCTCCCCCGCGCGGGATGATCAGGTCCACCACACCGTCCTGGGTGGCCAGCTCGCGCAGCTCGTCGCGGTCGCCACCGGTGACGATCGAGATGGCGCCCTCGGGGACGCCCGCGCCCGCGGCCGCCTCGGAGACGACCTGGGCGAGCACCGTGTTCGAGTGCGCCGCGGTGGACGAGCCACGCAGCACGATCGCGTTCCCTGACTTGAGGCAGAGCGCGGAGCAGTCGATCGTCACGTTCGGACGCGCCTCGTAGACCACGGCGACCACTCCGAGCGGCACGCGGACGCGGCGCACGTCGAGGCCGTTTGCCAGCCGGAAGTCCTCGATCGTCTCGCCAACCGGATCGGGCAGCGCGGCGATCGCGCGCACGTCGGAGGCGATCCCGGCCAGCCGCTCCTCCGTCAGCTGGAGCCGGTCGAGCAGCCCGGAGTGCAGCCCCGCCTCGGCGCCGGCCTCCATGTCGCGCCCGTTGGCCTCGAGGATCTCAGGGCTCCTGCGCTCGAGCGCCTCCGCCATCGCGGTCAGCGCGGCGTTCTTGGTGGTGGTGTCGAGCTGGGCCAGCGAACGAGACGCACGGCGCGCGCCGGCGCACACCTCGGCGACCGACTGGGCGGTGGTGGCCATCGAAGCAAGGGTACCGGGCGGCTGGCATCCTTCGACCCCGTGGATCTCCGCGACGCCATCTCCGAGCACGTGCGGGACGGGATGACCGTCTCGCTCGAGGGCTTCACGCACCTGATCCCCTTCGCGGCGGGCCACGAGCTGATCCGCCAGGGCAGGCGCGACCTCACGCTCGTTCGCATGACGCCCGACCTGATCTACGACCAGCTGATCGGCATGGGATGCGCCCGCAAGCTGATCTTCTCCTACGGCGGCAACCCCGGCGTGGGGTCGCTGCACCGCTTCCGCGACGCGGTCGAGAACGGGTGGCCCCAGCCGCTGGAAATCGTGGAGCACTCGCACGCCGGGCTCGCCAACGCGTACGCCGCCGGCGCCGCGAACCTCCCGTTCGGCGTGCTGCGCGGCTACGCCGGCACCGACCTCGTCGAGCACAACGAGCAGGTGGCGTTCGTGGACTGCCCCTTCACGGGCGAGCAGCTCAGCGCGGTGCGGGCCGTGCGCCCGGACGTGACCGTCATCCACGCCCAGCAGGCCGACCGCCACGGCAACGTGATGCTCTGGGGTCTCGCCGGCGTGCAGAAGGAGGCGGTGCTGGCCGCCGAGGTGGCGATCGCGACCGTCGAGGAGATCGTCGACGAGCTGGAGGCGCGCCCCCACTCGGTCGTGCTGCCGGCCTGGACGATCGCGGCCGTCTGCCACGTCCCGGGCGGCGCCCATCCGTCCTACGCGGCCGGGTACTCGACGCGCGACAACGACTTCTACTCGGCCTGGGACGAGATCGCACGCGACCGCGAGCGCTTCTCGGAGTGGATGCGCGAGCACGTGCTCTCGAAGGACGAGGTGCCGGCATGAGCGTCGGCGAGGCCGTGGAGGTCACACCCGAGGAGCTGATGACGATCAACGCCGCGCGCGAGCTGCGCGACGGGCAGGTCTGCCTCGTCGGGGTTGGGCCGCCCAACGCCGCGGCGAACCTGGCTCGGAGGCTGCAGGCGCCCGGCTGCGTGCTGGTGTACGAGTCGGGCGCGATCGGTGCCCAGCCGGTGCGCCTGCCGCTGTCGATCGGGGACGACGACCTGGCCGCGACCGCGCTGGAGCTGGTCTCCGTGGTGGAGATGTTCAACCTCTGGATCGGCGGCGGGCGCATCGACGTGGGGTTCCTGGGCGCCGCGCAGATCGACCCGCACGCCAACCTCAACACCACCGCGATCGGCTCCTACGAGCAGCCGAAGGTGCGCCTGCCCGGCGCCGGCGGCGCGCCCGAGATCGCGGCCTGCGCGAAGTCGGTGATCGTGATCGCGCGGCAGTCGCCGCGCGTGTTCGTGGAGAAGCTCGACTTCGTGACCTCTCTGGCGCACCGCGAGGGTCACACCGTGGTGATCACCGACCTGGGCGTGCTGCGGCCCGGCTCGGACGGCGAGCTGGAGCTGGTGGCCCTGCACCCGGGTGTCGAGGTCGAGCAGGCGCGCGAAGCGACGGGCTGGGACCTACGGGTGGCAGACGACCTCGAGCGCACGGAGCCGGTGACGCAGCGCGAGCTGGACGAGCTGCGCGAGCTGCGGGCCTCGGCGCGCCGCTAGCGGCGGGCCCCGGGCGAGGGGGGTCCCGGAAGAAAGTCAACGCATAGTGAACTAACTTCCGGGACCCCCCAAGCGGCGCGCGTCCACCCGTTGCGGCAGTTCACCGGCGGCGCCCTACACAGCGCTGCGCGTCGCCCCCACGATCGCCCACTGCCTTCCCCTGAAGCGCCAGCCGCACGTGGCCAGCCGTAACGCGATCAGCCCGAGCAGGCCGCACCAGACGCCGACGATGCCCCAGTCGAACGCCAGCGACGCCAGCGCGACCGGCACGAACGCCAGCAGCGAGGCGGCCAGCATCCCCCACATCAGGAAGCGCGTGTCGCCCGCCCCGATCAGGATCCCGTCGAGCGCGAAGACCGCACCGTTGACCGGCTGCAGCAGCGCGAACAGCGGCCAGATCTCGTGCAGCTGGTCGATCACCTCGGGGTCGGACGTGAACGCCCGCGGCAGGACGTCTGTGAGCGCGAGCATGATCACAGCGAAGACGGCCCCCGCCGCCACCGCCAGCTCGATCATGCGCCGGGCCGCGCGGTAGGCCTCGTCGGCGTCGCCGGCCCCCAGCGAGCGGCCCACCATCACCTGTCCCGCGATCGCGATCGCGTCGAGCAGCAGCGAGAGGAACACGAACAGCTGGAAAGCGACCTGGTGGGCCGCGAGCGCGTCGTCGCCGACGCGCGCCAGCACGGCGCTGGCGACCAGGAACGACGCGTACAGCGCGGCGGTGCGCACGAAGATCTCCCCGCCGATGCGCGCCAGCGGCCGGATCGCCGCCAGCGACGGCCGGCGCGACGCCGCGGGCGCTCGCAGCAGGACGGTCACGAACGCCGCCCCCATCCCCAGCTGGGCCACCACCGTGGCCCACGCCGAGCCGGCCAGCCCCCAGCCGAAGCCGTAGATGAACAGCAGGTTCAGCAGGACGTTCACGACATTCGCCACCACGACGATCACCAGCGGCGTGCGCAGATCGGACACCCCGCGCATGAAGCCCTGGCCGGCGAGCGCGATCAGGGCGAACGGCAAGCCCAGCGAGCCGATCCGCAGGTACAGCACGGCCAGCTCCCCGGTGTGCCCGTCCGCTCCCATCAGGCCGACCAGCGGCACCGCCAGCGCGACCAGAACCGCTGTCAGCACCACCCCGATCCCCGTCGCGAGCCAGAGCGCCTGCGCGGCCAGGCCGCCGGCCGCCTCGTGCCGGGCGGCACCCGACAGCCGCGCCACCTGCGCGGTGGTGCCGTAGGTCAGGAAGTTGAACAGCGTGAAGGCGCCGGTGAGCAGCGTCGCGGCGATCGCCAGCGCCGCCAGCTGCTCCGTGCCCAGGTGGCCGACCATCACCGTGTCGGCGAGCAGGTAGAGGGGCTCCGCGGCAAGCGCTCCGAGCGCCGGGAACGCGAGCGAGAGGATCTCCCGGTCGTGAGGGGAGCGCAGCCTCAATCGAGCACGAAGTAGTCGCGGTGCACGGCCTCCTCGGTCGCCCGCGGGAGCAGCTTCCGCACCTCTTCGGTCTTCAGCCCCTTGATCTGGCGCAGCTCGGTCGCCGAGTAGCCGACGATCCCCTTCCCGACCGGCCGGCCGGCGCAGCGCACCTCCACCGCGTCGCCGGCCTCGAAGTCGCCCTCCACCTCGACCACCCCGACCGGCAGCAGGCTGGTGCCGCGCTCGCGCAGCGCCTGCTCGGCCCCGTCGTCGACGGTCACGCGGCCGCGCGACGGCTTGGCGTAGCGCAGCCACAGCTTGAAGCTCGAGACGCGCCCGTGCTGCGGCGTGAAGCGGGTGCCGGTGCGTTCGCCCGCGAGCGCCCGCGCGACCTCGTCGCGCTCGATGCCGTTCGCGATCGTCGCCGGGATGCCCGCGGCCGTGGCCATCTCCGCCGCCACGACCTTCGAGCGCATGCCGCCCGACCCGAGCGGCGACGTCGACACGCCGATGTCGAGGCCGTCCAGGGCGTCGGTGTCGCTCACCTCCTCCACCAGCCGCGCCGACGGATCGTGGCGCGGGTCGGCCGAGTAGAGCCCGCCGATGTCGGTGAGCAGCACGAGCCGGTCGGCGCCGATCAGGATCGCCACCTGGGCCGCGAGGAAGTCGTTGTCGCCGAACGAGATCTCGTCCGTGGTCGTGGTGTCGTTCTCGTTGATGACCGGCACCACGCGCCAGTCGAGCAGCTTGCGGAGCGTGTGGCGGGCGTTGAGGTAGTGCGTCCGGGCGGACATGTCGAAGAACGTGAGCAGCACCTGGGCCGACTTGAGCCCGCGCGCCTGCAGCAGCTCGTCGTAGTGGTGGTAGAGCTTGCCCTGGCCCACGGCCGAGGCGGCCTGCAGCTCCTCCATCCCGCGGGGCCGGACCGGCAGATCCATCAGGCGCATGCCGCGCGCGATCGCCCCCGAGGTGACCACCACGACCGAGTCGCCGGCGGCGTGGCGCGCGGCGACCTCGTCGCAGAGCGTCGCAAGCACCTCCGTGCGCACCTCGCCGGCATCGTCGGCGACGATGCTCGAGCCCAGCTTGACCACGACCGTCGCCATTACGACGCGCCGACCAGCTTCCAGCGCCCGTCCTCCTTGGCGAGCACGAACGTCCGCTGCGAGCGCTGCCCGCCCGCGACCAGCGTCGCGCGCACCCGTGCCTTGTCGCCGTCGACCGTGGTCCTGCCGACCGAGACCAGCCGCAGCTTCAGGCCGGTGATCAGGTCCAGCTGCTTCTTGCAGGCCTCCTCGGCCCGATCCCCAGTCGCCCCCGTTGCCTTCTCGAGGTAGTCCTGGGTGAGCAGCTTGCCGCAAAGCTGGTCGCCATCGCGCGCGTTGGTGGCCTGCACGAAGTCGCGCACGACCTGCTGCGCGTCCTTGGAGTCGCTGCCGCCGCCACAGGCGCTCAGCGCAACGGCGAGCGCGAGCACTGGGGCGAGCCGGGCCACTGCTCGAATGTCTATCACCCGAGCGGCGCCCCAGGGTCGAGCTCGAACACGACGCCCGCGATCTCCACGTCGTCGCCCGGCTCGAACCCGGCGGCCTCCAGCGCCCTGATCACGCCGAGCGAGCGCAGGCGCTCCTCGACGTAGCGCAGCGCCTCGGCGTTCTCCATGTCGTGGCGGGCCATCAGCCGGTCGATGCGGCCGCCATCGACCCGGAAGGCGCCCGGACCGACGCGCTCCACGTCGAACGACTCGCCGGCTCCGGGCCGGTAGACGCGGTGCGTGGCGGGCAGCTCTCCCGGCTCCGGCTCGGCCTCCTCCTCGGGCACGCGCTCGAAGATGGCGTCGCGCAGCTCCGGGATCCCGGCGCCCGTGGCAGCCGAGGTGGCGAAGACCGGCAGCGCCACGCGCTGCTCCCAGTCGGCCACCGCGGCCTCGACCTCGGCCGGCGTCACGAGGTCCGCCTTCGACAGGCAGAGGATGCGCGGCAGCTCGGCGAGGCCGTGGCCGTGCTCGCGCAGCTCGGCCTCGACGGTCGCGTAGTTCTCGACCGGGTCAGACCCGTCCAGCGGCGCGAGGTCGAGCACGTGCACCAGCACCCGGCAGCGCTCCACGTGAGCGAGGAACTCGTGCCCCAGGCCGGCGCCGGCGCTGGCTCCCTCGATCAGGCCCGGGATGTCGGCCAGCACGAGCTGGCGGTCGTCGCGCTCCAGGGTGCCGAGCACCGGCTCCAGGGTGGTGAACGGGTAGTCGGCCACCTTGGGGCGAGCGCGGGTGAGCCGCGCCAGCAGAGACGACTTGCCGGCGTTCGGCAGACCGACCAGCCCGGCGTCCGCCAGCAGCTTCAGCTCCAGCGTGAGCCAGCGCTCCTCGCCGGCCAGCCCCCGCTCGGCGAAGCGCGGCGCCTGGCGCGTGGCGGTGGCGAAGTGCCTGTTGCCGCGCCCGCCGCTGCCCCCGCGCGCGACGACGGCGTGCTGGCCGGGGCCGGTCAGGTCCCAGCGGTCACCGCGCTCGGGGTCCTGCACCACGGTCCCGAGCGGCACGCGGACCTCCAGCCGGGCGGGCGTGGCGCCGTGCTTGTTCGCGCCCTGTCCGTGGCCGCCGCGCGGCGCCTTGAAGTGCGAGCCGCGCTGGAAGGCCGCGAGGTCGCGCAGCGACGGGTCGACCACGATGGCCACGTCGCCCCCGCGCCCGCCGTCGCCGCCGTCGGGGCCGCCCTTCGGCACGTGGGCCTCGCGCCGGAAGGAGACCACCCCGTTGCCACCGGCACC
>JAXDIH010000172.1:0-4597 GCA_034664105.1 Thermoleophilaceae bacterium | reverse complement strand
GCGAAGGCGAAGAAGCCGTTCAGCTCGCGCGGGGCGCTGGAGATGAAGTCCCGGTACACCGAGAGGACCTCGGCCGCCTGCTCGACCGGCCAGAAGGTCGGACCGCCGACGATCGTGCCCACCTCGTGAAGCCGGAACAGGAACGAGGTGACGACGCCGAAGTTGCCGCCGCCGCCGCGGATCGCCCAGTACAGGTCGGGGTTCTCGTCGGCGCTGGCGCGCACCTGCTCGCCGCTGGCGAGGACCATGTCCGCCTCGAGCAGGTTGTCGATCGCCAGCCCGCAGGTGCGGGTCAGGTGACCGATCCCACCGCCGAGCGTGAGGCCTCCCACGCCGGTGGTCGAGATGATGCCGCTCGGCGTGGCGAGACCGTGCTCCCCGGTCGCCGCGTCCACCTCGCCCCACGTGCAGCCGCCGCCGACGCGCACTGTGCGCGCCTCGGGGTCGACCTCGATGTCCTTGAGCAGCGAGAGGTCGATCACCAGGCCGTCGTCGACGGTGCCAAGGCCGGCCCCGTTGTGCCCGCCGCCACGGATGGCCAGGGGCAGGTCGCGCTCGCGGGCGAAGGAGACGAGCTTCGAGACGTCATCCGGGCTGGCGGGGCGCGCGATCAGGGCCGGGCGCCGGTCGATCATCGCGTTGTAGACCTGGCGCACCTCCTCGTAGGTGGCGTCCTGGGGGTCGATGACCTGCCCGGCGAACTCGCTCCCGAGCTCCTGGCGGGCGGCTTCGGCTGAGGTTGTAGCGGTGCTCATTACGTCTCCTTCGTTGGAGGGCCTTTGCCTTAGAGGCGTGAATCGAGGGGGAACAGTTGTGCTGTCACGTGTGCCAGCTCGGTGGCGCCTCCCCCGGTGGCGCGTAGGAGCAGAAGCGACCGGTATGGATGGAGGCGGTCAGGTGCTCCTCGAGCGCCGCGGATTCCCGCCCGGCCAGCTTGATCGCCGTCTTGATCGCCTTCGTCACGTTCACGCGCGCTCGCTCCGCCGGGGATGCCATCTGGCGATCCCGTCCGCCGAGGCCAGCCGCGCGGGCGAGCTCGTCGACCAGGGCGTCGATCTCCCGCTCGATGCCGGCGGCGCGCTCGTCGTCCGCGAAGCCGCGCGCCTCCTCGAGCTCGGCGCGGAGGTCCTCGAGCCGGCCACGGTACTCGGCCTTGGCCTGGGTGTCGAGCAGCGGGTCGACGCCCGCCACCCCGACCGCCGCCGCTCGCGGCACTCCGTCGACGGCGGCGAGCAGCTCGAGCACGTGGACCTCGCTGCCGGGGGCGGCGAGCAGCAAGCCGATGTAGCGCAACCCCTTCACGTCGCGCAGCCGCATCGTCTGCCCGTCGTACGCGATCGTCCAGAACTCACCCTCGCGGGCGAAGCTCGCCTCAGACGATGGCACGGGCGCCGGCAGCCGCTCTGCTTGCGCCCGCGCGTACTCGCGCAGGACCCGCGGGCGCACGGATCTGGCTCCCAGCAGCTCGCAGCGCTCCAGCGCCGTCTCGAAATGCAGCTCGGCCTCGTTCCAGCGCTCGAGCATCGCCGCCAGCGTCCCCAGGCGCAGGGCGACCGGCCCGAACGGCACCTGGGTCAGGGCGATCGCGTTGCGGTCCGCATACGGCAGCAGCAGGTCGTAGAGCCGCTCCGCGTCCGCGCGGTCGCCGGCCAGGACGCAGGCGTCCGCGAGCGAGCAGAGCCGCAGCAGCCAGAACCCGTCCCTGGGGATCTCGGCGAACGCGCGCCCGGAGCGGGCGAGCTCCAGCGCCGCGGCAGTGCGGTCGCCGCTGTCGGCCGCGGCGAGCGCGTCGCGCCAGCGCGGGATCCACAGGTAGCGCTCGCCGTGGTAGGCCACCTCCGGCCAGTACTCGCCGAGCCGATCCTGGGCCCAGCGGATCGCCACCAGCTGGGCGTGCTCATAGACGTAGGCGGCGTACTCGCTGTGGCGCAGGCGCGCGATGTGGAGCGCCTCCTGCGCCAGGCGCTCGGCGTCGTCGAAGCGCCCGTCGAGCACCGCTCTGATGACCTTCAGGCAGACCGCGTGCCAGCGGTAGAAGGGCTGGCCGATCCGGTCGGCCAGGTCGGCGATCGCGGCGATCTCGGCGTCGAGCCCCGCGCCGTCGCACAGCTCCAGCAGGCAGCTCAGCCGGGCGTTGTGCGCGAGGAACGCGAACTCCTGGTCGCCCAGCCGCTCGGCCACGGCGAGCATCTCCTCGGCGTTCTCCAGGCGCTCGTAGACCATCTCGGGAGCGCCGCGTGCCCAGTGCCGGGCGTGCAGCGCCGTCACGAGCGCCTCGGAGTCCCCCAGTCGCCGCGACATCTCGATCGCCTCGGCGCTGACGGCCAGGCGCCGCTCGGCCTCGTGCGACGAGTACATCTCCACGGCCAGGCGCGCGAGCAGCCGCGCGCGCAGGGAGCTGTCCTCGTCCGGGAGCGCGGCGAGCGCCTCCTCCAGCAGCCCGATGCCGGTCGCCCCGGCCTCGAAGCGGGCGAACAGCAGGAAGCCGCCTAGCCCGACGACGTAGCCGATGGCCGCGCGGGCGAGCATCTCGCCGTCGCCCAGCCTGCGGGCCACCTCCGCGGCCTCCTCGAAGCTGCCCCGCGCCGCGCGCGTGTCGCCGGCCCGCCAGTGGGAGTCGCCGAGCCGCAGGAGCAGCTCGCAGCGGAGCTCGCGCGAACCCTCCTCGGCGGCCCCGAGCAGCCGGAGCGCCCGCTCGTAGCGCTGGGCCGCCTCCTCGTACGCGACCAGGCTGGCGGAGCGGTCGCCGGCCCGCAGGAGGTAGTCCACGGCCGCCGAGACATCGCCCACCGGCGCGGCCAGCTCGAGGTGATGGGCGATCTCCGACAGGTGCGGATCGAGGTCGTTGCGGTACAGCTCCTCCAGCACACCGCCGATCGCCCGGTGGAGCTCCAGGCACTTCGCGGCGGCGAGGTCGTCGTAGAGCGTCTCGCGGACCAGCTCGTGCACGAACGCGTAGCTCCGCGGCGTCGCCGGGTCCTCCGCGATCACGCCGGCCGCCTCCGCCTCGGCGAGCACATCGAGCAGGCGGGCAACGCCCAGCCCGCTCGTCCGCTCGAGCACGCGGAAGTTGAACTCGCGCCCCACGACGGCGGCCACCTGGAGGGCCTCCAGAGCGTCGCCAGGCAGGTTCGCCGTGCGGCGCCTGAGCAGCGTGCGCAGCTCCTCCGGGACCCGTCCGGTCGGGTCGTGCGCCACTACCCGCGCCACCTCGCCGAGGAAGAACGGGTTGCCTCCGGTCAGCACGTGCACGCGAGCCACGAGCGCCCGGCCCGCCTCCTCGCCGGTCACGTCGACGAGATAGGCCTCGACCTCGTCCAGGCTCAACCCCTGGAGCGAGAGGCGGACCGCCACGCGCACCAGGCCGGCGAACGACTCCGCGCGGTCGTGCAGCTGCGCCTCACGCTCGCGGTAGGAGCCGACGATCAGCACCGGGGCGTCGGCGACGGCCTCGCTGACGAAGCGCAGCATCGCGAGCGACGCCGCGTCGGCCGCGTGGAGGTCATCGAGCACGACGATCAGGGGACGGTCGTGGGCGGTCTTCTTCAGGAACCCCGCGACCGCGTCGAACAGCCGGAAGCGGGCGGTCTCGGGGGCGACCGACTCGCCCGAGGCGGCCGCGAGCTGCTCGAAGCTGCCGCCGAGCGCGCGCACGGCCTGGATCCAGGGCCAGTAGGCCGGGGCCCCGCCCTCCTCCCAACAGCGTCCAGAGGCCGCCCGCCAGCCGCGCGCCGCGGCCTCCCGCGACAGCTCGGACATCAAGCGCGTCTTGCCGATGCCGGGCTCGCCGCTGAGCAGGAAGAGGAGCCCGCGGCCCTCGGCCGTCTGGTCGAGACCGGCCCGCAGCTCCTCTAGCTCAGCGGTGCGCCCGACGAACGGACGTCCGTGCGGGCGACGGGATGACGCCGGACCAGGCGCGGGCTTCTCCGACATCGAGGAGAGTCTCGCCCCTGGCCAGGGCCGTGTCCATGAGATTCGTCACACAGCGCGGCGACCGCGCGAACCGCTACTCGGGCTGAGGCTCGCCCTCGGGCGCCGGCGGGGCGTCCGGGATCTCCGGCAGCACCTCGGGCTCCTCGGGCAGGCCATCGTCACCGTCGGAGGACGGATCCGTCGACGAGCCCTCCTCGCGGGCGTCGCCCTGGGCGCCCACGCCAACCGTCTCGCGCTTGCGCTCCTTGGGCTTCACGATCGTGATCGTCACGTCGCGCTCGTCGTCCTCCGGCGCCTTGTTGACCTCGACGGTCGATCCGGGCGGCATGCTCTGCGACAGCACCTCGTCCGCCAGCGGGTCCTCGATGTAGCGCTGGATCGCCCGGCGCAGCGGGCGGGCGCCCATCGACGGGTCCCAGCCCTTCTCGACCAGCAGGTCGGCGGCGTCGTCGGAGAGGTTGAGCGACAGCTCACGCTCGGCCAGCGACTCGCGGATCCGCTTCAGCAGCAGCTCGACGATGTTCGAGATCTCGTCCTTCGTGAGCTTGTGGAAGACGATGACCTCGTCGATGCGGTTGATGAACTCGGGCCGGAAGACCTTCTTCAGCTCGCCCATGATCCGGTTCTTCATGTCGTCGTACGAGAGTCCCGTCTCGTCGCCGAC
>JAXDIH010000240.1:0-9839 GCA_034664105.1 Thermoleophilaceae bacterium | reverse complement strand
GCCACCGTGGGCGCCAACGAGGTGATCTCGACGATCATGCTCAACTACGTCGCGCTCTGGGTCGGCGTCTACCTGTTCTCGCAGGGTGGGCCACTCCAGAACGCTCGGGACTCCAGCCTCCCGGTCTCCAACGACATCGCCGAGCCGGCCCATCTGCCGGTGTTCTGGGGCGACCCGGTGCTGCAGGGGCTGCACGTCGGCCTCTTCGTCGCGCTGGCGGCGGTGGGGATCTTCTGGCTGCTCCTGAACCGGTCGACGATCGGCTACGAGGTGCGCGCGGTCGGGCTCAACCCGGAGGCGGCCCGCTACGGCGGCATGAACGTCGCCAAGAACTACGTCCTGGTGATGGCGGTGTGCGGGCTGTTCGCCGGCCTGGCGGGGTCGCTCGACGTGCTCGGGTGGCAGTTCCGGCTGGCCACCAACGACATCCAGATCTCGCAGATCGGCTTCCTCGGCATCGCGGTGGCGCTGCTCGGCCGCAACACGGCGGTCGGCACCATGGCTGCCGCGCTGCTGTTCGGCGGGCTGCTCAGCGGCACCTCCCAGCGCAACCTCGACCCGACGATCTTCGAGCCCCAGCTGGCCTCCAACCTGACCACGATCATCCAGGGCCTCGTGGTGCTGGTGGTCAGCGCCGACGTGCTGGTGCTCGGCATGCTGCGGCGGGGGCGTGGGCTGCTGTTCCGGCGCCGCCGGCCGGCGCCGGAGGGCGAGGCGTGAACGCCAAGCAGATCGGCTGGGCCGGCGTGGTGCTGGGCGCGATCGCCTGGTACATCACTCTGCCGCCGGTGCTCGTGCGCACGCCGGTGCCGTCGATCCTGCTCGCGCTGGTGGCCGTGGCGGCCGGCGTGGCCACCACGAGGGCGGGGGAGCGGCGGCTCGGGCGCGGCGCGGTGCTCGCGGGGGCGATCGGGGCGATCGGGGCCCTCGTCGCTACGAAGTCCGGAGTGGCGAACCTGGAGAAGGTCTTCGTCTGGTCGGCGCTGCTCGCGGCCACGCTGCGCTTCGCCACGCCGCTCTTGCTCGGCGCGCTCGGCGGGATCCTGTCCGAGCGCAGCGGCGTCATCAACGTCGGGCTCGAGGGCATGATGCTGATGGGCGCGTTCTTCGGCATCTTCGGCGCGGACGTGTTCGGCTCATGGTTCCTGGGCATGCTCGCCGGGATGGCGGCCGGTGGCGTGCTCGCGCTCATCCACGCGGTCTTCTCGATCGCCCTGCGCGCCGACCAGGTGGTGAGCGGAGTGGCCGTGAACTTCCTCGCGGCCGGCATCACCGGCTACGTGTTCATCGCCCACTACGGCGATCAGGGCACCCCGGGCGAGGTGCCGAGCGTGCCCGAGATCAAGCTGCCGCTCGTCAAGGACATCGCCTTCGTGGGCGACGCGATCGGCGAGATGAGCCTGCTGACCTGGATGGCGCTGCTGCTCGTCCCGTTGATGGCGCTCTACCTGTATCGCACCCCCGCCGGGCTGCGCCTGCGCTCGGTGGGCGAGAAGCCGCGCGCGGCCGACAGCGTCGGCATCGGCGTCCTGCGCACCCGCTACCTGGCCGTCGTCGCCTCGGGCTGCCTGGCCGGGCTCGGCGGCGTCTACCTGTCGATCGCGCTGGTGCACTCGTTCAACCAGGGCATGACCGCCGGGCGCGGCTTCATCGCCCTGGCGGTTGTGATCTTCGGCGCCTGGCGCCCGTACGGCGCGCTCGCCGGTGCCTGCCTGTTCGGGTTCTCCAGCGCCGTGGCGCAGCGGCTGCCGGCGTTCTCGGAGTCACTCGCCGTTCTGTTCCAGGCCCTGCCCTACGTGATGGTCCTGGTGGTCGTGGCGGGCCTGATCGGGCGCTCCCGACCGCCGGCGGCGATCGGCGTGCCCTACGTTAAGGAGTAGCCGTGGTCGTATCGAGAATCTCGCTCACCAGCCAGGTCGACGAACACAACGGCGGCCGGCTGAGCGACGAGGTCGAGCTCTACCAGCGCACGTACAGCACGTTGCTGCGGTCGAGCGGGGAGACCGCCCTGCGGGTGCTGGAGTCGTCGCACCGCGCGATGGGGTCGAGCCTGCACCCGCTCGCCGCCAGCGACGAGCCCGACCTGGGCGCGTTCATCTACGCGATCCGGCGCCTGCCGGACGCGATCGCCGGCGCCGACCTCGTGATCATGGGCCAGGACGCCGAGGTCTTCGCCCGCAACGGCATCCGGATCGACGAGTGGGAGGAGGCGGACGCCCCGGCCCGCCGGCGGCGCTGGCACGACAGCGGCGAGGGCATGCACGCCGTGCTGCTGGCGAGCGCCTCCGACGTGGACGACCTGATCCCCACGCTGGTTGCCTTCCAGATCGAGTGGAACAAGCTGCGCGTGCGGCAGCGCGCGGCCGGCTGGCCGCCGGAGCACGCGCCGACGCCCGAGGAATGCGCCCAGGCGCTGGGCGGCTCGGCGGAGGACTGGGCGCGGTTGCGCGAGGCCTGGGGCGAGCGCTTCGACGAGCGGCTGAGGCTGATCGCCGAGCGCCGGATGAACCTGCGAGTGCGGATGCTCGGCGGCACCCAGGTCGGCTACGCGCGCATGACGCGGCGCTGGTGGACGCCGGTGCACGAGCGGCTGGCCGAGCAGGGCCTGACCGACCGCCCGATGTACCTGGTCAGCTCGAACACGCACAGCCTGGTCAACATCGCGACCGGGGTGGCGAAGGAGCGCGAGGCGTCGCTCGTCAAGTTCGTCGAGTCGCTGCCGGAGAGCGACATCCTGCGCGAGGAGCTGGCCGCCTTCCGCGAGGGGCGCACCGAGGGCTCCTGGGAGAACTTCCTCTACTTCGTGGCGCGGCTGTACTTCGACTCCCACGGGGAGGAGGGCCGCGAGGCGCGCCGGCGCTCCGAGCAGGAGAGCGGCGTGTCGCACCTGCCGTCCACGACGGCCCTGCGGGTGCCCGCGCAGATCATCCCGCTGGCCAAGCTGATCCCCGAGCGACTCGACTCGCGGCTGGGCGAGGTGGACGCCGAGGCGCTGGCGCAGAGCGACGCGGTGGTGGTGAACATCGACTACCCACTCGGGCTGGCGGCGTACAACATCCTGCGCGAGGTGGCGGTGGACAGCGCGGCGCTGCGGGGGGTGTACGTGCTGGGCAAGGCGGCGACGCTGAACGCCGACGTCGGCGACGTGATGATCTCCAGCGTCGTGCACGACGAGCACTCCGGGTCGACCTACTGGCTCGACAACGCGTTCAGCGTGGACGACCTGGCGGGCGATCTGCGCTTCGGCAGCGGGCTCGACAACCAGCGCGCGGTCACGGTGAAAAGCACGTTCCTCCAGAACCGGGCCTACCTCGACTTCTACTACCGGGAGGCGTTCACGGTGGTGGAGATGGAAGCGGGCCCCTACTGCAACGCGCTCTACGAGATCGCGGACGCGGATCGCCACCCGGTAGGGGAGGCGGTGAACTTCTCGAAGCTGCCGCTGGACTTCGGGATCATCCACTACGCCTCCGACACGCCCTACACCCAGGCCCGCACGCTGGGAGCACGAGGCCTCAGCTACTACGGGATGGACTCGACCTACGCGTCGTCACTGGCGATCCTGAGGCGGATACTGCGGCTGGAAGGGGCGCTGGACTAGGGGATGCAACATTTGCTACGCGCCCGGCACCGCTGGGATGGGCCGATGAAGCCGCCGCGGCCCTAGCGACCTAGGCCCCGACCGGGTGCCAGGCGGTCTTCAGCTCCGTGACCGCCTCCAGCCGCGACAGGGCGTCCGCCACCGCGGCTTCGTACGAGGTCGTCGGCGCCGCGTGACGCACCCGGGTGACGCTCTCCGCGGCAAGCTCGTCGATTCCGGCGGCCAGCTCCGGCCCGGCGGCGTTCACGATCGCGTTGACCCCCGGGTGCGCCGCCAGCGCCTCGGTCAGCTCCCCGCGGCGTCCCGACAGCAGGTTGACCACTCCGCCCGGCAGGTCCGACACGCCCAGCGCCTCGCCCAGGTCCAGCCCGGCCAGTGGCGCCGCCTCGGATAGCACTGCCACCACGGTGTTCCCTGCCGCCAGCGCCGGCGCCAGCTCGGCCACCAGCCCCAGCAGCTCCGGCTCGTCCGGCGCCACCACTCCCACCACCCCGGTCGGCTCCGGCAGCGAGAACGACAGGAACGGCGCGGCCACCGGGTTCACGCCGCCGAGCACCGCCGCGAGCTTGTCGGTCCACCCGGCGTAGTGCACGAGCACGTCGATGGCGGCCTCGACCTCGCCCCGCTCGACCGCGAAGTCGGCGGCCCGCGACTCCAGCGCCTCGGCGGACCGGTACAGGATCTGCCCGCGGTTGTACGCCGTCCGCGCCGCCCACGGCCCTGCCGCGCTGCGGGCGGCCGCCACGGCGTCGCGCACGTCCTTGCGTGAGGCGCGCGGGACGTTGCGGTCGTCGTGACGGTCATAGCGCCCCGACTCCGAGCGCACGAACGCTCCGCCGATGTAGAGCTTGTAGGTCTTGGGGACGGCGAGCCGGCTCATGACACGCGCAGGTAGGGGCGCAGCCCGGCCGGGCCGCCCTCGCGGCCGAAGCCGCTCTCCTTGTAGCCGCCGAACGCCGCGGTCGGGTCGAAGTGGTTGTAGGTGTTCTGCCACACCACTCCCGCCCGGAGGGCGCGCGCCACCTCGAAGGCCTTGGCCCCCTTGTCGGTCCAGATCCCGGCGGCCAGCCCGTAGGTCGAGTTGTTGGCCTTCTCGATCGCCTCCGCCTGGGTGCGGAAGGTCGTCACCGACACCACCGGTCCGAAGATCTCCTCCACCGCGATCCGGTGCGCCGGCGCGACCTCGGTGAAGATCGTCGGCGCGAACCACCAGCCGCGCTCGGGCAGCTCGCAGTCGACCGTGCGGCGCACCGCGCCCTCCTCCTCGCCGGCCGAGACCAGCGACCGGATCCGCTCGAGCTGCTCGCGCGAGTTGATCGCGCCGACGTCGGTGTTCTTGTCGAGCGGGTCGCCCACGCGCAGGCGCCCCATTCGCTCCCAGAGCTTCCCGATCACCGTGTCGGCCACGCTCTCCTGGATCAGCAGTCGCGACCCGGCGCAGCACACGTGCCCCTGGTTGAAGAAGATCCCGTTGACGATCCCCTCGACGGCCTGGTCGAGCGCAGCGTCCTCGAAGACGATGTTGGCGGACTTGCCGCCCAGCTCCAGCGTCAGCGGCACGCCGCGTCCGGCCAGCGCCGCCTGGATGTCCTTGCCCACGGCCGTCGAGCCGGTGAAGGCCACCTTGTCGATGTCCGGCTGGCGCACCAGGGCCGCCCCGGCGGCGCCGAGGCCGGGCACGATGTTCACCACGCCCGGAGGCAGCTCCGCCTCCTGCAGGATCTCGGCGAGCATCAGGGCGGTCAGTGGCGTGGTCTCCGCCGGCTTGAGCACCGAGGTGTTGCCACAGGCCAGGGCGGGAGCCAGCTTCCAGGCCGCCATCAGCAGCGGGAAGTTCCACGGCACGATCTGAGCGGCCACGCCCAGCGGCTCCACCGAGCGGCCGCCGACGCCGTAGGACAGCTTGTCCGCCCAGCCCGCGTAGTAGAAGAAGTGCGCCGCGGCCAGCGGCACGTCCACGTCGCGCGACTCGCGCACCGGCTTGCCGCCGTCCATCGACTCGACGATCGCCAGCTCGCGGGCGCGCTCCTGGATCAGCCGGGCGATGCGGAACAGGTACTTGCCGCGCTCCAGGCCCGACAGCGCTGCCCAGGCCGGCTGGGCGCGCCGGGCCGCCTCGACCGCGCGGCGCAGGTCGCCCGGCCCCGCGAACGCCACCTCAGCCACGGGCCCCTCGGTGGCGGGGTTGAGCGTGGGCACGCGCGTGCCGTCGACCGGGTCGCGGAAGTCGCCGTCGATGAACAGCCCGTAGCTGTCGCGCAGGCGCACGTGATCGGGCGACTCGGGCGCCGGCGCGTAGTCCCAGACGATGCGCGTGCGTGTCTCCGGCATGGTCATATGGCGAGCGCGCGGCGCGCGCGAGCGTTCGATCTCATTCCTTGGAGAAGTCCTCCGGTCGCGCGTAGCGCCCGGTCTGGGTCTTCTGGTACTGCATCAGCAGGTCGTTGAGCAGCGACGAGGCGCCGAAGCGGAAGCGGTCGGGCGTGAGCCACTCGTCGCCGAGCGTCTCCTTGACCAGCACCAGCCGGTGCAGCGCCGCCTTGCTGGTCGAGACGCCGCCGGCCGCCTTCATGCCGACCGCGCGACCGCTGCGCTCGGCGTAGTCGCGGATCGCCTCGAGCATCACCAGCACGACCCCGGGGGTGGCACCGCTCGCCGCCTTGCCGGTGGAGGTCTTGATGAAGTCCGCGCCCGCCTCCATCGAGATCATCGAGGCGTGGCGCACGTGGTCGTAGGAGCCCAGCTCCGCGGTCTCGATGATGACCTTGAGGTGGGCGTCGCCACAGGCCTCCTTCACGCGGACGATCTCCTCCATCACGCGGTGGTCGTCACCGGCGAGGAAGGCCTCGCGCGAGATCACCATGTCGATCTCGTCCGCGCCCGCGGCCACCGCGTCCTCGGTGTCGCGCAGCTTGACCTCGAGCGACGCCTGCCCGGACGGGAACGCGGTCGCCACCGAGGCGGCCTTCACGCCGGTGCCCGCCAGAGCGTCGCGAGCGACGCCCACGAGCGACGGGTACACGCAGACGGCGGCGCAGGACGGGACCTCGGGCATGGTGGGGGCGGGGCACACGGCCTTCGCGCACAGGTGGCGCACCTTGCCGGCGGTGTCGGCGCCCTCCAGGGTGGTCAGGTCGACCGTCGACACCGCGAGTCGGATGCCCTGCTGCTTGGCCGTGGTCTTGATGGAGCGCTTGCCGAGCACGGCGGCGCGCTCCTCGATGCCCACGCGGTCGACGTGTGGGAGCCGGCGGATCACATCTCTCAGTATTGCGCGCTCGACATAATCGCTCGCAATGCGTCGTGCGGCAGTGATCGTTCTCGATGCCTGCGGCGTCGGGGCGCTGCCGGATGCGGACGCCTACGAGGGCGACGCGGGCTCCAACACGCTGGGACATCTGGCCGAGCGGGTGGGCGGGCTGCGGCTGCCGACGCTGCAGCGACTCGGCCTCGGCTCGATCCTGCCTCTCCAGGGGGTGCCGCCGGCGCCGGAGCCGGTTCTGCACGGGCGCCTGGCGCCGCTGGGGCCGGGCAAGGAGTCGACCACCGGCCACTGGGAGCTGATGGGGGTGGTTCCGCAGAGCCCGCTGCCGACCTACCCGGACGGCTTCCCGCCCGACGTGATCGAGGCGCTCGAACACGCCACCGGTCACCGCTTCTGCTGCAACCGCCCGTACAGCGGCACCGAGGTGCTCGACGACTTCGGGCCCCACCACCTCGAAACCGGCGAGCTGATCCTCTACACGTCGGCCGACTCCGTGCTGCAGATCGCCGCCCACGTGGACGTCCTCGACGAGCCGGGGCTGTACGCCGCGTGCCAGGCGGCCCGCGAGGTGATGAACGGCGAGCACCGGGTGGGGCGGGTGATCGCGCGCCCGTTCGAGGGCGAGCCGGGTGCCTTTGTCCGCCGCGAGGGCCGGCGTGACTACGCGGCGCCGCCGCCGGGGCGCTCGTACCTCGAGGAGCTGCAGGACGCCGGCGTGGCCGTGCACGCGGTGGGGAAGATCCGCGACCTGTTCGCCGGCGTGGGCATCGACGCCAAGCACGAGGCGGCCACCAACGCGAAGGGGATCGACGCCACCACGAGACTGCTGGACGAGCTCGAGACCGGGCTGATCTTCGTGAACCTGGTGGACACCGATCAGGTCTACGGCCACCGCAAGGACGTGGATGGCTTCCATGCGGCACTGCGGGAGATCGACACTGCCCTCGCGGGCTGGCTGGGCCAGCTGCGCGAGGACGACCTGCTGATCCTGACCGCCGACCACGGCGTTGACCCGGACGCGCCGCACACCGACCACACGCGCGAGTACGCGCCCCTGCTGGCGGTCTTCGAGGGCCACGGCGGGCACCGCCACGACGGCCCGCTGGCGGACGTGGGGGCGAGCGTGACCCGCTGGCTGAGCGGGCGCGACGTGCCCGAGCTGCCGGGAGCGCCATTCGTCTGATGGAGCGCGTCTGCGTCTTCTGCGGATCCAGCCCTGGCGCTCGCCCGGCGTACGCCGAGGCGACGGCCGAGCTGGGCCGGCTGCTGGCCGCGGACGGCATCGGCCTGGTCTACGGCGGAGGGGCGGTCGGGCTGATGGGGGTGCTGGCCGACTCGGTGCTCGCCGCGGGCGGTGAGGCGATCGGCGTGATCCCGCAGGCGCTGGTGGACCGGGAGATCGGTCACAGCGGGCTCACCGAGCTGCGGGTGGTCGGCTCGATGCACGAGCGCAAGGCGCTGATGGCCGAGCTGGCGGACGCGTTCGTCGCCCTGCCCGGCGGCCTGGGGACGCTCGAGGAGCTGTTCGAGGTCTACACGTGGGCCCAGCTAGGTCTGCACCAGAAGCCATGCGCGCTCCTGAACGTGGAGGGCTACTACGACGGGGTCGTCGAGTTCCTGAGCCACGCGGTCGCGGAGCGCTTCCTCCGCGACGAGACCCGCGAGCTGCTCATGGTCGAGTCTGACGCGGGCACGCTGCTCGAGCGGCTGCGGTCGTTCCAGCCGCGGACGGTGGTCCCCAAGTGGATCGACCGCGAAGAGACTTAGACCGGCTCAGTAACCTGCCGCGCCCATGCCCGAAATGAGCGTAGGAGAGATCCTCGTGCAGCCGGACGAGCTCGCCCACCGCGTGAGCGAGCTCGCGGAGGAGATCTCCGCCGACTACGTCGGTAAGGACGTGCTGCTGATCGGCGTGCTGAAGGGCGCCGTCTTCTTCCTCGCGGATCTCATGCGTCAGATCGACGTGGACTGCGAGGTCGACTTCATGGCGGTCTCGTCGTACGGATCCTCCACCGACTCGTCGGGCGTGGTCCGCATCCTCAAGGACCTCGACGCCTCGATCGAGGGACGCCACGTGCTGATCGTGGAGGACATCGTCGACTCGGGGCTCACGCTCAGCTACCTGTTCCGGATGCTCGGGGGTCGTTCGCCCGCCTCGATCGAGGTCTGCGCGCTTCTCACCAAGCCCGATCGCCGCGAGGTCGACATGCCGATCCGCTACGTGGGCTTCGAGATCCCGAACAAGTTCGCGATCGGTTACGGCCTCGACTACGCCGAGCGGTATCGGAACCTGCCCTACGTGGCGGTTTTGAACGAGACGTAGAGGAGCCGGAATCCGCTCCAAAACGGCGAATCAGGCAAATACACCACTGCTACGCTTGCGTTTCACTTCTGGCAGGGATTTTTGCCCGTGAGCAGATTTTTTAAGAGCGCCGCATTCCCCATTCTCATTGTCGTCGTCCTGGCCTTCTTCGCCCAGAAGCTGATCAACCCTGGGGATCGCACGGAGCCGCCGCCGTACTCGCAGTTCCTCAACCAGGTCGAGCGCGGACAGGTCAAGAGCGCGACCCTGGCGACCAAGAACAACCGCGTCGACGTGGAGTTGAAGAACGGCACGAAGTACCAGACCGCGTATCCGGACAACACCGAGCAGAACCTGGTGAACCAGCTGCGCGCCGAGGACGCGCGCGTGGACGTGAAGCCGAAGGGCGGCTCGGGCTGGCTCACGGCGCTCACCTACATCCTGCCGTTCGTGATCTTCCTGCTGTTCTGGCTGTTCATCATCAACCAGATGCAGGGCGGTGGCTCGAAGGTCATGTCCTTCGGGAAGTCGCGCGCGAAGCGGATGTCCGTGGACGCGCCGAAGATCACCTTCCGCGACGTGGCCGGCGTGGACGAGGCCGTGGAGGAGCTCCACGAGATCAAGGAGTTCCTCGAGAACCCCAAGAAGTTCCAGGCGCTCGGCGCGCGCAT
>JAXDIH010000115.1:0-18456 GCA_034664105.1 Thermoleophilaceae bacterium | reverse complement strand
TCAAGGTCGACGTGACCGACGGCTCCCAGACGATCTGGTCAGCGCCGGGCTGCCACCCGGGCGAGCCGATCTTCGTGCGCCAGCCGGGCACGGAGGCGGAGGACGCCGGCGTGGTGCTGTCGGTCGTCCTGGACACGGCCGCGCAGCGCTCCTTCCTGCTGGCGCTGGACGCGCACACGTTCCAGGAGCTGGGCCGTGCCGAAGCGCCACACCACATCCCATTCGGGTTCCACGGGCAGTTCGTGCGCGGGTGAGCCTGGGCCAACGGCAGCAGTAACGGGGTGGGCCCCGCCCGGGCCGGACCGACCGGAAGGGGTCCCGGAAGTTAGTTCACTATGCGTAGACCTTCTTCCGGGACCCCCCCGGGGGACACCCGCGGCGTAGGCATTCGGCGCCCCATTACCGTCGCTGTTTGCGCGACGGATCGCCATGACCGCGCGCAGGCCGGTCGACGGCGCGCAACTGTAGGCTTCTCCGCCATGCCGTCCGAACGCTTCGTCGAGGCTCTCAACGACCAGATCGGCCGCGAGTTCAACGCGGCGCACCAGTACACGGCGCTGGCCGTGTACTACGACCGGCTCACCTTCCCCCGGCTCGCCAAGTTCTTCTTCGGTCAGGCCGAGGAGGAGCGCGGGCACGCGATGAAGATGGTCAACTACCTGCGCGACACCGGCGCCGACCTTCGTCTGGGCGAGGTCGCGGCCCCCAAGACCGAGTTCAGCGACCACGTGGAGCCGATCAGGCTCGCGCTCGAGCACGAGCGCAAGGTCACGGTCTCGATCTCATCGCTGTTCGAGATCGCCCGCGACACCAACGACTTCGCGAGCGAGAGCTTCATGCAGTGGTTCGTGGACGAGCAGGTTGAGGAGGAGTCCTCGATGGAGGCGCTCCTCCAGGTGGCCGAGCGGGTGCGCGAGTACCCGATGATGCTCGAGGAGTTCCTCGCCCGCGACAGCGACGAGCTGGGCGGCTCGGGCTAGACCTCGACGGTCGCGCGCTGTTCGAACGAGCGGCGCAGCAGTGGCTCGTACTTGTGCAGGCTGGGCGGCACGCCCCGGAGGTGGGGCGGCAGCGGCTCGGCCACCGGGATGCCGAGGGCACGCAGCAGATCGTCGTTGTCGATCTTGCGCGCGGGGCAGTTGCGGCAGCGGGGCGTCGAGCGGCAGCACTTCACGGCAAGCCGGACGCTAGCACTTTTTCTTAGGGCCACCTAACAGGCCTCACTGGTTACGCTGGCGCGGCCATGCCCTCGCAGCTCTTCCAGCCCGGACTGCTCGACGGAACGGTCGCGATCGTGAGCGGCGGAGGCTCCGGCCTCGGACGCGCGAGCGCCCTCGAGCTGGCTGCCCTGGGCGCCGAGGTGGTCATCTGCGGACGGCGCGAAGAGCCGCTCCGGGAGACCGCCGCCCTGGCTGACGGCGGGCGCGTCGAGGGGCGCGTCTGCGACATCCGCGAGGAGGACCAGGTCGACGCCCTCGTGGATGCGGTGCTCGAGCGCCACGGGCAGATAGACCTGCTCGTGAACAACGCCGGCGGCCAGTACCTCACGCCCGCCGAGGACATCACGCCCAAGGGCTTCCGAACGGTGATGCGCCTGAACGTGGAGGGCACCTGGCTGATGACCCACGCGGTCGCGACGCGGGCGATGATGGGCGGGCGCGGCGGCAAGATCGTGAACGTCACGCTCTCGCCCCACCACGGACTGCCCGGGATGGCGCACTCGTCGGCGGCCCGGGCGGCGGTGGAGAACCTCACCCGCGTGCTCTCGATCGAGTGGGCGCGCTTCGGGATCAAGCTCACGGCGGTGGCCCCCGGCCCGTTCGCCACCGAGACGCTGATGACGAAGTACCCGAAGGCGGTCGTGGACGGCGTGGCCGGCACGGTTCCGCTCGGCCGGCTCGGGACCGAGCAGGAGTTCGCCTGGCTCGTGGCCTACCTCGCCGGCCCGGCGGGCGACTACGTGTCGGGAGCGGTGCTCACGATCGACGGCGCGCGCGACAACTGGTTCGGCACGTGGCCGCCCGGCGGCCTCACCGACGAGGAGGGCAATCCGCTGGCCGAGGAGCGCAGGCCCAAGCCGTGAGCGTTCCCGAGCTGCGCACCGAGCGGCTGCTGATGCGCGGCTTCCGCGAGGCCGACCTGGATGCCTGGGCCACGATCTGCGCAGACCCCGAGGTAACGCGCTGGGTGGGCGATCCGGAGGGGCTCTCGCGCGAGGACGCGTGGCGTCAGATGGCGTACCTCATCGGCCACTGGGAGCTGCGCGGCTACGGGAACTGGGCGCTGGTGGAGGAGAGCACCGGCGAGCTGGTCGGCCGCGCCGGCCTGTACCGCCCCGAGGCCTGGCCGGGGCTCGAGGTCGGCTGGCTGGTGGGCCGGGAACACTGGGGGCGCGGGTTCGCGCCCGAAGCGGCCCGTGCCGCGATCGAATGGGGCCGCACCGCCCTGGGCGCCGATCACGTGATCAGCCTGATCGAAACCGACAACGTTCGCTCCGCGCGAGTGGCCGACAAGCTCGGCATGACCGTCGAGGGGCGCACCCGCATCAACAACGGGCGGTACGAGGTCCGCATCTTCGGCACGAACTTGGGTACCGATGAGGCATGACCGACTCGCCTGAGGCCCGCCCACCCGACGACGACGACCCGCTGGTGGTCGACGAGGCCGCCGCGGCGGCTGCCGAAGCCGCGGCCATCGGCGGGCCCCGCCCCGACTACGACGTCGACGACGAACATCGCGACGAGAGCTGGCGTCCGCTCGAGGAGGCCGGCGGGGGAGAGGCCGAGGGCTTCGAGCTGGCCGAGCGCGACCTGATCGAGGAGGCCTCACACGGCGACGAGCGCCGCTCCCCCGAGGTCGACGCGTTCACGCCCGAAGTGGAGTCCGACGAGGCGACCGCCGTGTACGCCGAGCCCGACGAGGTCGATCCGACCGAGGTCGTCCGCGACCCGCTCGAGGGCGAGGACGACCCGGGCGCCGGGCCGGGCGTGGCGGCCGACCGCTAGCCGCCCTCAGCGACGCAGCAGAGTGGACAGCACGACCTCCGTCACGGTGCGCGTAATGCCGTCCGTGGAGCGGATCCGCTCCAGGGCGGCCTCGAGGTCCTTGGTGTCGCTGGCCTGCACGTGGATCATCGCGCTGGCCTCACCGGCGACCGTGTGAGCTGAGACCACTCCCGGCTCCTTCGCGACCACCCGCCTGATCGCGTCGCCGGGCATGCGGCCGTCGCAGTACAGGTCGACGAACGCCTCGGTGTGCCAGCCGAAGGCCGCCGCGTCGACTACCGCCGTGTACCCCAGCAGCACGCCTTCCTGCTCCAGCCGGTCCACGCGCCGCTTGACCGCTGGAGCGGTCAGGTGCACGTGGCTGCCGATGTCCTTGAACGAGCGGCGGGCATTCTCGCGCAGCAGCGCAACGATTGTGCGGTCGATGTCGTCCATTCGTGGCTGAATTGTCGCACTCCTGCAACAAATCGGCGTTGCCCGGTCACATTTATGCGGCAATCATTTAGCGATATGGCGACCACCACCGTTCCCGTCCCGCACACCCCCGATCTCGACCGCATGCCGGTGCACGGCATCGACCACGTCGAGTTCTACGTCGGCAACGCCGCCCAGGCCGCCCATTTCTTCACGCGCGCGTACGGATTCACCGAGACGGCCTACGCGGGGCTCGAGACCGGTCGTCGCGAGCGCGTCTCGCACGTGCTCCAGCAGGGACGCATCCGGCTCGTGCTGACCGGCACGCTCATGGGGGGCGACGAGATCGCGATGCACCACGGCTTCCACGGGGACGGCGTCCACAAGATCGCCCTCAGCGTGCCAGACGCCGCGGCGGCCTACGAGCACGCGGTGGCCCACGGGGCCCGCGGCGTCCAGACGCCGCACTGGGTCGAGGACGAGCACGGGCGCGTCCAGCTCTCCTCCATCGAGACCTACGGCGACACGCTGCACCTGTTCGTCCAGCGCGACGGCTACGACGGACCGTTCCTGCCCGGCTTCGCCGAGCGCGGGCACGCGCCGGCGGACCCCGACGACCTGCTGCTGATGGCGATCGACCACATCGTCGGCAACGTCGAGCTCGGGCACATGGAGGAGTGGGTGGGCTACTACGAGCGCGTCTTCGGGATGACCGAGATGATCCACTTCTCGGACGAGGCGATCTCCACGGAGTACTCGGCGCTGATGTCGAAGGTGGTCACCGACGGCAGCGGTCGCCTGAAGTTCCCGATCAACGAGCCGGCCGAGGGCAAGCGCAAGTCGCAGATCGAGGAGTACATCGACTTCTACCGCGGCGCCGGCGCGCAGCACATCGCGATGGCCACGCGTGACATCGTGGCCTGCGTCGCGGAGCTGCGCGAGCGCGGCGTCGAGTTCCTCACGATCCCCGACGAGTACTACGACGATGTGCCCGAGCGCATCGGGGAGATCGACGAGCAGGTCGAGGACCTGCGACGGCTCGGCATCCTCGTCGACCGCGACGACGAGGGCTACCTGCTGCAGATCTTCACCAAGCCGATCGGCGACCGGCCCACCGTGTTCTTCGAGATCATCGAGCGCCACGGGGCACGCGGATTCGGCGAGGGCAACTTCAAGGCCCTGTTCGAGGCGATCGAGCGCGAGCAGGACCGGAGAGGAAACCTCTAGCCATGCGCTACTCGAGCCTCGGCAAGGTCCCCCGCAAGCGCCACGTGCAGGTGCGGCGCAACGGCGACGGCTCGCCGCTGCTGGTCGAGGAGGTGATGGGCTACGAGGGCTTCTCGGGCAACGAGTCGATCCTGCTGCACCTCCAGTCCCCCTGCCGGCTCGGCGACGTGGGCGGGTTCCGCCCGATCGAGCGCGAGGAGTGGGTGCCCGACGCCCACGTGCACAGGCTGGCCGACGCGAACCAGGTCGAGCCGGGCGGCGACCCGCTGTCGGGGCGGCGGCTGCTGATGTGGAACGGCGACATCGAGGTCTCCGTCTGCAAGCCGACCCAGGCGCTCGAACGCTTCTACCGCAACGGCGAGGGCGACGAGGTGATCTACGTCCACCGCGGGCGGGGCGTCCTGCGCACGATCTTCGGGCGCGTGCCCTTCCGCGAGCGCGACTACGTGGTCATCCCGCGCGGCACCACGCACACCTTCGAGCTGCCCGAGGACGAGGAGCAGTTCTGGGTCTGCTTCCACACCCCCGGCGAGATCGAGACGCCCAACCGCTACCGCAACCGCTACGGCCAGCTGCTCGAGCACTCCCCGTTCTCGCAGCGGGACTTCCACCCGCCCGAGGAGCTCGAGACCTACGACGAGGCCGGTGAGTTCCCCGTCACGGTGCGCGTGCGCGACGGCTACCAGGACTACCTGCTCGACCGTCACCCGTTCGACGTGGTCGGCTGGGACGGCTACGTGTGGCCGTACACGTTCAACGCCGACGACTTCGAGCCGCGCGCCGGGCGCTTCCACCTCCCGCCGCCGGCGCACCAGACGTTCCAGGGCCCGAACTTCGTGATCTGCACGTTCGCGCCGCGGATGCTCGACTGGGACCCGGAGGCGGTCACGCTGCCGTACCACCACTCGAACATCCAGTCCGAGGAGGTCATGTTCTACGCGGCCGGCGACTACGCCGCGCGCAAGGGCGTGGACGTGGGCTTCGTCACCCTGCACCCGTCGGGCCTGCCGCACGGCCCGCAGCCGGGCGCGGTGGAGAAGGCGCTCGGCAAGCGCTCGACCGACGAGCTCGCCGTAATGTGGGACACGTTCCGGCCGCTGCGGCTGGCCGCCCTCTGGCGCGCGGTCGACCAGCCGGAGTACGCCTACTCGTGGAACCCCGACCGCGTTTCCGCAGCCCCCGCCCGGGAACCCGCCGGGTATGGCCAATAGGGACAAGCAAGTCGAACGCGCCCGCGAGGCGCTCGAGGAGAAGCAGCAGGCCGAGCGCGCCGAGGCGGAGCGCCAGCAGCTGGAGGGCCACGACCGCCCGCAGGACGTGCCCGACCCGCGCACCAAGAGCTCGCGGCACAAGAAGGTGACCGCAGACAAGTGGAATCAGTAGCGCCGGCGGCCCGCCCGTGGTTGCCGCAGTCAGCGCGGCTCGGGCGCTAGCCGAGCTGCTTGCCCATCACTCCGACCAGCCGCGTGATCTCGTCGGCGAACGCGGCGAAGCGGGCGGTGGGAATGAGGTGAGGCGCGTCGCAGAGAGCTTCCTCGGGCGCGGGGTGCGCCTCGACGATGATGCCGTCGGCGCCCGCGGCCACCGCCGCGCGCGCGAGCGGAAGGACCAGCTCCCGCCGCCCCGCCGGGTGAGAGGGGTCGATGATCACCGGTAGGTGCGTCTCCTCCTGGAGCACCGGGACCGCGCTGATGTCGAGCGTGAAGCGGGTGGAGCGCTCGAAGGTCTTGATCCCGCGCTCGCAGAGGATCACGCGCGGGTTGCCCTCCTTGAGGATGTACTCGGCCGCCATCAGCAGCTCCTCGATCGACGCCGAGGCGCCGCGCTTGAGCAGCACCGGCTTGTCGGTCTTGCCGCACTCCGCCAGCAGCAGGAAGTTCTGCATGTTGCGGGCGCCGATCTGGAGCACGTCGGCCGTCTCCACGACCTCCTCCAGCTGGCGCGGGTCGAGCACCTCGGTGACGAGCGGCAGGCCGGTGTCCTCGCGGGCCTCGGCGAGGATCTTGAGCGCCTCGGACCCGAGCCCCTGGAAGCTGTACGGCGAGGTGCGCGGCTTGAACGCGCCGCCGCGCAGCATCGTGGCGCCGGCGGCGTTCACGGCGCGGGCGGTCTCGAGCGTCTGCTCGCGCGACTCGACGGTGCACGGCCCCGCGATCAGCCCGAAGTAACCGCCGCCGATGCGCCGGCCGCGCGCCTGGATCACGGTCCGCTCCGGCATCGACTCCGCGGACACCAGCTTGTACGGCTTGCTGACCGGCAGCACTCGCTCGACGCCGGGCACGTTCTCGAGCCCGAGGCTGTGGATCATCTGCGGGTCCCCGAACGCGCTGATCACGATCGAGTCCCGGCCCGGTGCGACGCGGCCGTACGAGCCGGCCTCGCTGAGACGCAGCAGCACGTCCTCGACCTGATCGTCGGGCGCCTGCCCGCTCATCATGATGAGCTGCTGGAGCTCTGCCGATTCGTCAACGGGCATTTGGCCAGTCTAGGGCGAAAGACCTAGTCCAGCCATCGGCGGCGCAGCTCCGCAGCGACTCGGGCCGTGACCTCGCCGGAATCCCATTCGGACACGCCCACGCAGCGCCGGATCGGCTCCACGCCACGCACCCCGCCGGTGAGGAAGGCCTCGCCGGCCTCGGCCAGCTGGTCCGCGCCGATCGGCTCCTCGCGCACCTCGATGCCGAGCCCGCGCGCCGTCTCGATCGCCAGCGCCCTGGCTATCCCCGGCAGCAGGCGGCCGTCCGTCGGCGGCGTCAGCGCGATTCCGTCGCGCACGAGGAACAGGTTGCCGCGCGAGCCCTCCAGCGGCGCGCCGTCGGAGTCCACCACCAGCGGCACCGCGGGGGCGACCTCCGCCTCGGCACGCTCCAGCAGCCGCCGGTCGGCCCACTTGTGCGCACCGATCCCGCCCGGGACGGCGACCGGCGCCAGCTCCACCGCTCGCTCCCAGGACGGGAACACCAGCTCGGGGTCCACGGCGGCGACCCTCACACTCGCGCTGCCATCGGGCACCACCGTCAGCCGGAGGCGCCCCAGCTCGGTGCCGGCCGCCGCGTTCGCGATCAGCTCGTGCGCGTCGGGGGGGACGGGCAGCCCGTAGAGCGCATCCAGGCTAGCCTCGAGGCGCGCCAGGTGGGCGTCGACCTCGAGCGCGGTGCCGCCGACGACGAGCGTGGTCTCGAACACGCCCTGGGCCGGATCCGGCATGGGGCCGTCCAGCTTCTGGGCGATCGTCGCTAATCGATGTGCGCTGGGGGACATTCGCAACTATCTTGGACGAGCGGATGACCACACAGATCAGAGCAGCGCCCGCCAAGAGCGGCCTCGGAGTCAAGGTAGCCGATATGTGGCGCCGCTACCGGCGCGAGGGGCTGCGCGCGGTGATCGCCAAGATCGTCGCGCACGTGCGCAGGTCGCTCTACTCGTACGGCGAGGTGCTGGTCCTCAGGAAGGACCTCAACCAGATCACGGAGATGGAGTTCTCCGAGGCGCTGCGCATCGAGGAACTGGACGAGAGTCATCTGCCGGCGCTCTACGAGTTCAACCGCCGGCGCTGCTTCTCCAAGGCGGACGCCCGCGCCGCCGCCGCGCTGGAGCGGGGCTACCGCGGCTTCGTGGGCTTCGTCGGGGACGAGCTGGTGGGCTACTACTGGTGGGTGGACGCCGACATCGACCCGCACCACAGCGACATCGCCCACTACGGCCTGGACCTCGAACTCCAGCCGGGCGAGGTCTACGGCTTCGACTTCTATCTGCTCGAGGAGCACCGGGGCGACGGCAAGTCGATGGAGTTCCTCTACAAGATCGAGGCCGGGCTGCGCGACCTCGGCTACGACGTCCTGTGGGGCTACGTCGTGGCCGACAACAAGCCGGCGCGCTGGCTCTACAGCCTGCGTGGGTACAAGTCGGTGAGGAAGGTTGCCTCCCGCAGCCTGCTCGGGCGGCGCCGTACGATCTCCTCAGTTCCGAGTTGAAGCACATCCCCCTTTTTGCCGATACCGTCGTCGCATGAGTGTTTCCGCCGATATCGAGCAGTTCATATTGAGTGAGCTCACGCAGGGCCGTGGCATCACCGAGATCGACGCCTCCGAGAACCTGCTGAGCAAGGGAATCGTCGACTCGCACGGCGTGATGGAGCTCGTGGGCTTCCTGGAGGAGCGCTACGGCATCTCCGTGGGCGACGAGGACCTGAGCCCCGAGAACTTCGAGAGCGTCGCAAACATCGAGGCGTTCGTCGGGCGCAAGCAGAACGGGCAGTCGTAGAGGCCCGCGCATGCTGACGGAGTTGCTCTACCAGAGCGCGTCGAGCCGGCCGGACGACGTGGCGCTCGTGTACCGCGACGAGCGCGTCACGCACGCCGATCTGCTCGACCGGGTCGAGCGGCTGGCGGCCGGGCTCGCCGCCGAGGGCATCGGCCCCGGCGACGCGGTCGCCCTGCTGCTGCCCAACGACCCCACCTTCGTCGCGAGCTACTACGCGATCTCGGGGCTGGGCGCCGTGGTCGTGCCGGTAAACCCGGCCTTCAAGCAGGACGAGCTGGAGTTCTACTTCCGCCAGTGCGACGTGCGCGCGGTGATCAGCGACGACCGCAGCGCCGGCGTGTGCGAGCGGATCGTCGCCGCCTGGGACGAGCCGGCGCAGGTGATCCCCACCAGCGACGCTCACGGCCAGGCGCACACGCTCGACATGCTGATGCAGTCCGAGCCGGCCAGGCTCGAGCCGCGCTCCCCGGACGAGCCGGCCGTCTACATGTTCTCCTCCGGCTCAACGGGCCGCCCCAAGCGCGTGGCCCGGACGCACGGCCAGCTGCGCGGCGAGTCCGAGTACTACGCCTGGATGGGGATGACCCCCGAGGACAAGATCTTCTGCACGATCCCGCTGTTCCACACCTACGGGATGGGCTGCTGCATGCTCGCGGCCACGCGCACGGGCGCGACGCTGGTCATGCTCGAGGATCCGAACCCGTTCCTGCTGCGCCGCCAGCGCGCGCTCGAGCTGCTCGAGGCAGAGGGCGCGACGATCTACCCCGGCGTGCCGTTCAACTTCCGGCTGATGGCCGAGGCGCCCGCGTCCGCGGACCTCTCCACGGTGCGCCTGGCCTTCTCGGCCGGCACCGCGTTGCCGCGCCCGTTCTTCGACGCGTTCCTCGAGAAGTTCGGCGTGCCGGTCCGCCAGCTCTATGGCTGCACCGAGGCCGGGACGCTGACCGTCAACCTCGATGACGATCCCGTGGCCAGCTTCGAGTCGGTGGGGGCTCCCGTCGACGGGGTCGAGGTCCTGATCGAGGACGAGGAGGGCGAGCTGGTGCCGCACGGGACCGTGGGCGAGATCGCCGTGAAGAGCCCGGGTCTCACGAACGGCTACTCCGACATGGACGAGCTGAACCGCCAGGCGTTCCGCGACGGGTTCTTCCTCAGCGGCGACCTCGGGAAGCTCGACGAGGACGGTCGCCTGACGATCACCGGGCGCAAGAAGCTGCTGATCGAGGTCGGCGGCTACAAGGTCGACCCGATCGAGGTCGAGGACGTCGTGATCGCGCATCCGAAGGTGGCCGAGGCGGTCGTGGTCGGAGTGGAGACCAAGGTCCAGGGCGAGGAGCTGGTCAAGGCGGTCGTGGTGCCGAACGACGAGCTCGACGAACGCGACCTGATCGGGTTCTGCCAGCAGCGCCTGGCGAACTTCAAGGTGCCCCAGGTTGTCGAATTTCGGGAGGAAATCCCGAAGAGTCCACTCGGAAAGATCCTGCGCAAGTACCTGATCTGAAAAACCCCGCTTTGGAGGGTCGCCGACCCGCTCGAACCGGTCTACCCTGGATCTCTTGAAGACGCTGCTGATCGACAACTACGACTCGTTCACCTACAACCTCTTCCAGCTGCTGGCGGAGGCGAACGGTGAGGAGCCGATCGTCGTTCGCAACGACGGCGCGACGTGGGCCGAGCTGGCCGGCGGCGACTTCGACAACGTGGTCGTCTCGCCCGGGCCCGGGAACCCCTCGAACCCGAAGGATTTCGGCATCTGCGCCGATGCCATCCGCGAGTCCGAGGTTCCCCTGCTGGGCGTCTGCCTCGGTCATCAGGGCATCGGGCACTTCACCGGCGGCGAGGTGGTGCACGCGCCCGAGGTCATGCACGGCCGCTTGAGCGCCGTCTACCACGACGACTCGCCGCTGTTCGCCGGTATCCCGCAGGGCTTCCAGGTGGTGCGCTACCACTCGCTCTGCGTCCCCGAGCCGCTGCCCGACGACCTCGAGGGCACGGCCTGGACCAGCGACGGCGTGCTGATGGGCCTGTCGCACCGCAGCAGGCCGATCTGGGGCGTGCAGTTCCACCCCGAGTCGATCAGCACGGGCTACGGCCGCAAGCTGCTGGCGAACTTCCGCGACCTGACCGCCGCCCACGCCGGCGGCCGCGGTCGGACCACGCACAGCCCCGACAGCGGGGTCGCCCGCAAGTGGCAGCCCCCGCAGCGCCCGCGGCTGCGCCTGCAGGTCGAGCGGATCGACGGCGTGTACGACCCCGAGCAGGCGTTCGTCAACCTCTACGGCGACCACCAGTACGCCTTCTGGCTCGACAGCAGCAAGCTCGACGAGCGCTCGCGCTTCTCGTTCATGGGCGCCAGCGGCGGGCCGCTCAGCTCGGTGATCACCTACGACGTGAGCGAGCGGCAGGTGAAGGTCGCCAGGGGCGTGTCGAGCGAGGTGCACGACGAGTCGATCTTCGACTACCTCAGCCGGGAGATGAAGCGTCTGCGCTACCTCTCCGACGACCTGCCGTTCGACTTCAACTGCGGCTTCGTGGGCTACTTCGGTTACGAGCTGAAGGCCGACGTCGAGGGCGACCTGCCCCACCAGTCCGCGATGCCGGACGCCGCGTTCATCTTCGCCGACCGGCTGATCGCCTTCGACCACTACGAGAAGTGCGTCTACCTGCTGTGCGTGACCGAGCCGACCAGCGAGGACGAGGGCCGGCGCTGGATCGCCGAGACCGCGGCTCGCCTGGAGGCGATGCCGCCGCTCGAGCCGGTCGAGCCGGTGCAGGGCGCCGAGGCGGCCGATTTCTACCTGAGCCGCTCGCACCAGCAGTACCTCGACGACATCCAGCGGGTGAAGGACTACCTCGTCGAGGGGGAGAGCTACGAGGTCTGCCTCACCAACAAGGTGCGCACCGACCTCGCGCCGGAGCCGCTCCCGCTCTACCGCACGCTGCGGCACATCAACCCGGCTCCGTTCTCCTCGTATCTGCGCTTCGGCGAGGCGTCGGTGCTCAGCTCGTCGCCGGAGCGCTTCCTGAGCATCGGGCGCGACCGCTGGGTCGAGGCCAAGCCGATCAAGGGGACCACGCACCGCGGCAGCGACCGCGCGGAGGACCTGCGGCTGGCCGAGGAGCTGCGCACTGACGAGAAGACCCGCGCGGAGAACCTGATGATCGCCGACCTGCTGCGCAACGACCTGGGCGTGGTGTGCGACATCGGGACGGTCCACGTGCCGCACCTGATGGCGATCGAGACCTACGAGACGGTGCACCAGCTGGTGTCGACGATCCGCGGCCGGCTGCGCGACGACGTCGAGCCGCCGGACGGCATCCGCGCCTGCTTCCCGGGCGGTTCCATGACCGGCGCCCCCAAGAAGCGCACGATGGAGATCATCGACGAGCTAGAGGGGGAGGCGCGCGGGGTCTACTCCGGCGCGATCGGGTACCTCGGCCTCAGCGGCGGGTGCGACCTCAACATCGTGATCCGCACGATCGTGATGGACGGCGAGACCACCACGATCGGCACCGGCGGCGCGATCGTGATGCAATCCGACCACGAGGCCGAATACCAGGAGATCATGCTGAAGGCGCGCGCGCTGATCAACGCGCTGGCCGCCTACGGGGCGCCGGGCGGAGAGATCCGCGTGCACGAGGGCGAGTCGCGGCTCACCGCCGCGGCTGACCGATGAAGGCCGGGACCACCTCAGCCCCCGTGCCGGAGATGCTCGACGCGAGCGCTGCCGCGTTCGCCGACCGGGCGGCGCTGGTCCACGGCGACGAGCGCCTGACCTACGCGGAGCTGCGGGAGCAGGTCGACCGCCTGGCCGGAGCGCTGGCCGCGCGCGGGCTGACCCAGGGCGCCCCGGTGGCGCTGATCCTGCCGAACGTGCCGGCCTTCGCGGTCGCCTTCCTCGCGATCCTGCGCGCCGGGGCGGTCGTGGTGCCGCTGAACCCGCACTTCAAGGAGGCGGAGCTGGAGTTCCACTTCCGCGAGTGCGGCGTCAAGGCGGTGATCACCGACGCCGAGGGCGAGCCCGGCTGCCGCTCCGTCGCCGAGCGGCTGGAAGACGCGCCCGAGCTGATCGTCGATCTGGACTCGCTCGAGAGCGGCACGGCGCCGGCGGCACCGGGCCTCGACGACGACGCGGTGTTCATGTACTCGTCGGGCTCGACCGGTCGCCCGAAGCGCGCGCCGCGCACGCACCGGCACCTGCGCGCGGAGGCCGACAGCTACGTGGCCGCCACCGGCATGACCGCCGAGGACACGCTCTTCTGCACGATCCCGCTGTTCCACACGTACGGCATGGGCTGCGCCCTGCTGGCCGCGGTGCGCAGCGGGGCGACGCTGCTGCTGTTCGACAACCCGAACCCGTTCGTGCTCCAGCGCGGGCGTGCGCTGGAGCTGATCGCGCGCGAGCGCGCGACGGTGTTCCCCGGGGTGCCGTTCACGTTCCGGCTGATGGCCGAGGCGCCCGAGGAAGCCGACCTGTCGTCCGTGCGGCTGTGCTTCTCGGCCGCCGCGCCGCTGCCGCGCCCGACGTTCAGCGCGTTCCACGAGCGCTTCGGCGTGCCGGTTCGCCAGCTCTACGGCTGCACCGAGGCCGGCTGCGTGACCGTGAACCTCGACGAGGACCCACACGGCACCTCCGGCTCGGTCGGGACCCCGATCGAAGGGGTGGAGCTGCGCATCGTCGATGACGCCGGCGAGCCGCTGGAAGAGGGACGCAACGGGGAGATCCTGATCCGCAGCGTGGCGATGACGCCGGGCTACGCGGACGCCGAGGAGCTCAACCGCGAGGCGTTCCGGGACGGCTGGTTCCGCTCAGGGGACCGAGGGCGCATCGACGAGGACGGCCGCCTGTTCATCACGGGGCGCAAGAAGCTGCTGATCGACGTGCGCGGGGACAAGGTCGACCCGATCGAGGTCGAGGACGTCCTCGCCGTGCACCCCAAGGTCGCCGAGGTGGTGGTCGTGGGGGTGGAGAGCGGAGTGCCGGGCGAGGAGCTGGTCAAGGCCGTAGTGGTGCCCGCCGGCGACTGCCAGGAGCGCGAGCTGATCCGCTACTGCCGGGAGCGCCTGGCCGACTACAAGGTGCCGAGCCGGGTGGAGTTCCGCGAGGAGATCCCAACGGGCCCGGGCGGCAAGGTGCTGCGCAAGTACCTGATCGACTGAGCCGCTGCGCCCCTCGCCGGGGACGCAGCGGCAAGCCAATCTTCACGGGGGTCCGGGGACGCGAGCCCCCGGCTGCGTCAGATGTACATCCCGCCGAACTGGCCGCCGGTCACGTTGATGACCTGGCCGTGCACGTAGTCCGCCCACGGCGAGCACAGGAAGAACACCGGGCCGGCTGCCTCCTCGGGCGTCGCGGGCCGGCCGAGCGGGATGATCGCCGACGCCAGCTGGCGCATCTGCTCGGGGATGCCGAGGTCGATCTGCTTGCCCTCGATCTCGATCTTGCCGCCCTCCTCCTTGGAGGCGGTCAGGCGGGTCTCGACGAAGCCGAAGGCCACGGCGTTCACGTTGATCTTGAACCCGCCCCACTCCTTGGCGAGCGTCTTGGTCAGGCCGACCACGCCGGCCTTGGCAGCCGCGTAGTTCACCTGACCGGCGTTGCCCATCGTGCCGGAGATCGAGCTGACGTTGACGATCTTGCGGAAGACCTCGCGGCCCTCGTCGCGCTCCTTCTTGGCGGGCTCGCGCAGGTGCGGGGCAGCCGCGCGCAGGACCCGGAAGGGGACCACCGTGTGGATGTCGAGCATGGCCTGGAACTGCTCGTCGCTCATCTTGTGGGCGACGCCGTCCCAGGTGTAGCCGGCGTTGTTGACGATGATGTCGATCTGGCCGAACTCGTCAACAGCCTTCTGGACGAGCTGGTCCGGCACGCCCTGCTGGGTCAGGTCGCCTCCGAACACCGCGGTCTCGCCGCCGATCTCGGACGCGGCCTGCTCGGCGACGTCTCCGTCGAGGTCGTTGATGAGGACGCGCGCGCCCTGCGCGGCAAGCAGCTCTGCGGTCGCGCGACCGATGCCCCTGGCGGACCCGGTGACGATCGCCGCCTTTCCATCGAGGACTCCCACTGACGTTTCTCCTTGTTAGCTAGCTGAAGAAGTGGAAACTAGTCGACCATGAGCCCGATCACCCTCAATGCCGTTCGGTACGGCATCCCAGCGGCCCTGCTGATCGCCGGACTCGCGGTGTCGATCGCCGGCGGCAGCGTCGGGGTGGCCGGCGGCGCGATGTTCATCAGCGCCGCCACCGCGGTCCTGCTGCTGAACGTGCTCTACCGCATCGGCGTGGAGGGCGACAAGGCACGGGACAAGGAGGAGGAGGCCAGGCGCTTCTTCGACGAGCACGGGCACTGGCCGGACGAGCCCAAGCGCGGCTGAGCGCCTACAGCCCGAGCTGCTTGCCGAGGATCTCCTTCATCACCTCGTCGGTGCCGCCGCCGATCGGGCCCAGGCGGGTGTCGCGCACCGCGCGCTCGATCTCGTACTCCTTCATGTAGCCGGCTCCGCCGTGGATCTGGAGGGCGTCGTCGGCCACCTCGTATGCCGCCCGCTGGCTGATCAGCTTCGCCTCGGTCACCTCGCGCAGCGCGTCCTGGCCCGCGGCGAACAGGCGCAGCGCGTGGTAGGTGAGCGAGCGGGCCGCCTCGTGCTTGATCGCCATCTCGGCGATCTTGTGCCGGATCGCCTGGTGCTTTCCGATCGGCCGGCCGAACGCCGTGCGCTCCCCGGCGTAGGTCACGCTGCGCTCGATCATCCGTCCCATCGAGCCCACCGCCCCCAGCGCCATCACCAGCCGCTCCCACTGGAAGTTGGCCATGATCAGGTAGAAGCCCTTGTTCTCCTCGCCGAGCAGGTTCTCGTCGGGGACGAACAGGTCGTCGAAGGCCAGCTCGGCGGTGTCGGACGCGCGCCACCCCAGCTTCTCGAGCTTCTTCGACACCGAGTAGCCCTCCATGCCCTTCTCGATCACCAGGAACGAGAGGCCCTGGTGGCCGCCGTCCTCGGTCGTCTTGACGGCGGTCACCACGAAGTCCGCTCGCACGCCGTTGGTGATGAACGTCTTCGAGCCGTTCACGACGTAGCCGCCGTCGACCTTGCGGGCGAAGGTCCGGATGCCGGCAACGTCGGACCCCGCGCCCGGCTCCGTGATGCCCAGCGCCGCGATCCGCTCGCCGCGGATGGCCGGCACGAGGAACCTCTGTTTCTGGTCCTCCGTGCCGAACTTCCAGATCGGCGGCGTCGCGATCCCGATGTGCGCCCCGATCCCGGCCGACAGCCCGCCGGAGCCCGCGCCGGTCAGCTCCTCGGTCAGGACCGCGTCGTGCACGTGGTCGCCGCCCTGGCCGCCGTACTGCTCCGGGTACTTGAGCCCGAGATAGCCCAGCTCCGCCATGCGCGCGAACACCTCGTTGGGGAACCACTCGGCGTCCTCCCACTCGGTCACGTGGGGGCGCAGCTCGGTGGCGACGAAGCGGCGAATCGCCTCGCGCAGCTGCTCGTGCTCGTCGGTGAACGGAGGTATCGGCTGCCGCGCGGCGGCGGGCGGCAGGCCCTTCTCCGCCAGGGTCATGTCGAGCTGGGCAGCACGTTGCGGATCACGAAGTCCGCGAGCGAGTCGGCGAGCTCGGCCAGCTCGGAGGTGCGACCTTCCTCGACGCGCGTGGACACCAGCTCGAGGATCGCACCAACCACGCCGAGGGCCACGTCCTCGGACAGCGGCGCGATGCTCGCGTCCGCCTCGCGAGCCTGGCGGTTGACGTCGATGTACCGGTCAGCGAACACACCGAGCACCGCGCGGCGCCGGGCCAGCCCGGGCGGTCCCGCCGCCCACACCTCGAGCACGATCGAGCGACAGAAGGCGGGCTCCTCGGCGAGCACGGTCAGGAAGGTGCGCACTCCCGAGACGAGCCGCTCGCGCGGGTCGTCCTCGTCCTCGAGCGTCTCCGCGAGCCGTCCCAGCACGAACGCGATGCCCGTGTCGTACATCGCGAGGAAGCAGTGCTCCTTGTCGCGGAAGTGCTCGTAGAAGGTCTTGCGCGACACGCCGGCGTGCGACACGACGTGCGCGATCGTGGTCGCGCCGTAGCTGCGCTCGGCGACGGCCTCGGCCATCGCGTCGAGCAGCCGGCCGCGCTGCGACGCCAGCACGGTTTCCCGCGTTAGCGAGTGCCGCCCCGAGGGTAGGGGCCCGTCGATGATGTCCGACAAGGGGGAGGGTCTGTCTTGCATCTTCAGAAACGCTAGCGTACTATTCGGAAACTTCGGCGTTCTCGAAGGGAGAGAGTGATCGCGGTGACCCTCTTGGGCAGGGCAGCAACCCGGCGGCTGGCCGGTGCGGCGTCGTTGGCGCTGGTGATTCTCGCGGTGCTTGCGGCGGGAGCGCAGGCCAGGGACGCGACGGTCCGCTCGTTCGACCAGACCGCGATCAACATGCACTTCTTCCCCGCGGCCGGGCTTGCCGCCGGGCAGCGGGCGCCCACCGTGCTCGTCGGACCCGGGTGGAGCATGACCGGGGAGACCGACGAGAACTCGAGCTCGGAGGAGCTGTTCGGGGGCGTGGGCGTGGGCCCGCTGCGCCAGGCCGGCTACAACGTCCTCACCTGGGACCCGCGCGGCTTCGGCCAGTCGGGCGGCCAGGTCGAGGTCGACTCGCCCGACTACGAGGCGCGCGACGTGTCGGCCCTGATCGACTGGCTCGCCGGTCAGCCCGAGGCGCAGCTCGACAAGGCGGGCGACCCGCGCGTGGGCATGAACGGCAGCTCCTACGGCGGCGGCATCCAGTGGGTCACGGCGGCACGGGACGCGCGCGTGGACGTGATCACGCCCAACATCTCCTGGAACTCGCTGATCACGAGCCTCTACAAGGACGGCTCGCTCAAGTCCGGCTGGGGGAGCATCCTCTGCGGGGCCGGCATCGCGGGCTCGCTGCCGGGCGGGTTGCTCAACCCCGACGGCCCCGAGCCGTCGCGCCTCGACCCGCACGTGCTGAACACCTGCGTCGGCGGAACCGCGACCGGGTTCATGTCGCCGGCGGACCAGGCCTGGTACGCGGCCCACGGTCCCGACAACCTGCTGTCGCGCGTCAAGATCCCCACGCTGATCACGCAGGGCACCGCCGACACGCTGTTCACCCTGAAGGAGGCGATCCGCAACTACGCGTCGCTGCGGGCGCGCGGCGTGCCGGTGAAGATGGTCTGGTTCTGCGGCGGCCACGGCGTTTGCCTGACCGGCAGCGGTGAGGCGGGCCACATCGAGCGGACGGTCCTGAACTGGCTGGGCCGCTACCTCAAGCGCGACACGTCGGTCCAGACCGGCCCGCGTTTCGAGTGGCTCGCCGACGACGCCAAGTGGCGCTCGGCGCCGGACTATCCGCTGCCGCGGCGGGGATCGCTGACGGCGATCACGGGGCAGAAGACGCTCCCGATCGCGCCGACGAGCCCGTCCGGAGGGCTGATCGCGGCCACGCCGGCCGCCAACGCCGTCGAGGTCGCGCTGCCGGCCGCGAGCGGGAACGCGCACGTGATCGGCGAGCCGACGCTCAAGCTCACCT
>JAXDIH010000089.1:0-3115 GCA_034664105.1 Thermoleophilaceae bacterium | reverse complement strand
CTGGGAACCCAGGCGCGCCGGCACGCGGTTAGCCACTATTGGGCCTGTGAGGGCCCGCGCCACCGCCACTTGCCTACTTGCCGTGCTGGTCGCCGGCTGTGGCGACGCCGCCGCGCCGAGCAAGTCGGGCGGCGAGCCGGCCGCCGACCTCACCGTGACGCTCCGGCCTGAAGGTCCCGACGGGCCGGTGCGGCGGCGCAACATCAAGTGCGAGCAGCTCGGCCCGCGGGCCGGGGACCCTGCCTGCCGCAAGCTGGCCGGGCTCACGGCCGGTCAGCTCGCCCCCGTGCCGTCCGGCACGGCCTGCCCCCAGATCTACGGCGGGCCCGCCGTGGCAGGCGTGAGCGGCCACCTGCGCGGCAAGCCCGTGGACGCCCGCTTCGATCTCACCAACGGCTGCGAGATCAAGCGCTGGGAGCGCAACCGCGCGCTGCTGGACTAGCCGGCCGCCGCCCGCCGCGCGTTGCCCTGGCGCCGCCGCGGCCCGCGCCCCGGCGGCTGCGGCGGGGGCTTGCGATCGGGCGCCGGCGGGATCGGGAACGTCTCCGGCGTGCCGGGCTCCAGTACGAACGAGTGGCCGTGATGGCTCACCTCGAGCTGGCCTCCGGAGAACGTCTGGTAGGTCGCTAGCTCGTGCTCGACCTCCACGAGCAGGCGGCACCCGCGCACGCACAGCCGGAAGGCCAGGCGGTTGAGATCCTCGGGCAGGCGCGGCGCGAACGACATCCGCCCGTCGTGGTCGCGCATGCCGCCCAGGCCGGCCACGCAGGCCATCCACGAGCCGGCGAGGGAGGCGATGTGCACGCCGTCGCGCGTGTTCTGGTTGAGATCGTCGAGGTCGACCAGGGCGGCCTCGGCCAGGTAGTCGTAGGCCAGCTCGACGTAGCCGACCTCGGCCGCCATGACCGCCTCGGTGCACGCCGCCAGTGACGAGTCGCGGACCGTGCGCTGCTCGTAGTAGTCGAAGTTGCGCAGCTTCTGCTCGTCCGTGAAGGCATCGCCGCGCAGGTGCATCGCCAGCACGAGGTCCGGCTGCTTGACCACTTGCTTGCGGTAGAGCTGGAAGTAGGGGTAGTGGAGCAGCAGCGGGTAGTGGTCGCGGGAGGCCTCGAAGTCCCACTCCTCGTGGCGGGTGAACTCGTCCGACTGCGCGTGCACGCCCAGCCGCTCGTCGTAGGGGATCCTCACCTCGCGCGCCGCGTACACCCACGCGGAGACCTCGTCCCGATCCACGCCCAGCTCGTCCGCTCGCTCGGGGTGCCGCCCCACGGCCTCGGCGGCGGCCAGCAGGTTCCGCTGGGCCATCAGGTTGGTGTAGACGTTGTTGTCGGCCACCGCGCTGTACTCGTCCGGGCCGGTCACGCCGTCGATGCGGAATCCGCCGCCCGGGTCGTGGTGGCCCAGCGAGTGCCACAGGCGGGCGGTGTCGACCAGCAGCTCCAGACCCGCCTCGCGCTCGAACTCGAGGTCATCGGTGACCTGGACGTAGCGGATCACCGCGTCCGCCACGTCGGCCGACACGTGGAACGCCGCCGTGCCCGCCGGCCAGTAGGCGGAGCACTCCTCGCCGGCGATCGTGCGCCACGGCAGCGCCGCCCCGCGCAGGTTCAGCGTGTGCGCGCGCTCGCGGGCCAGCGGCAGGATCGAGTGGCGCCAGTTCAGCGCGGCCGCCGCGGCGCTCGGCACCGAGTAGGTCAGCAGCGGGAGCACGAACGTCTCGGTGTCCCAGAACGCGTGGCCGTCGTAGCCCGGCCCGGTCAGGCCCTTGGCCGGGATCGCGCGCCGCTCCGCTCGCGCGCCGGCCTGCATCGTGTGGAAGAGGCCGAAGCGGACCGCCTGCTGGATCTCCAGGTCGCCCTCCAGCTCCACGTCGGCGCGCGCCCAGAAGTCGTCCAGCTGCTCGCGCTGCCCCGCCAGCAGCTCGTCCCAGCCGGCGTGGCGCGCCTCCACCAGCGCCCCCTCCACCTGGTCGCGCACGGCGGGCAGGGAGCGCTGGGCCGACCAGCCGTAGGCGAGGAACTTCACCAGCCGCAGCGACGAGCCGGGCTCCAGGTCGGTCACCACCGTCAGGCGCCCGAGGTCGTCCTCGACCTCCGAGTGCGTCGCGGTCCGGTCAGGCCCCTCCACCACGTGGTCCATCGCCGCCCCCACGAGCAGCCCGCTTTGACGCGTGCGGTGCACCAGCGTCACGCGGTGCCCGAACGCTCCCTTGAACTGGTTGGCGAGCGGCGCCCGCAGCGCGGCGGCGGCGCGCGGATCCACGACCGCCGCCTCGGGCAGCTCCTCGTTGGCGACCAGCTCGGACTGGACGACTATGCGGGCGGGCTCGTCGACAGCCTCCACTTCCCAGAGGATCGCCGCCACGCTGCGCTGGACGAGCGACACCAGGCGCACGGAGCGCACGCGCACCGCCTGCCCGGCGGGGGAGCGCCACTCTGCCTCGCGCTCGAGCGTGCCCGCCCGCATGTCCAGCACGCGCCGGTGCGAGAGCAGCTCGCCGTAGCGGATGTCGAACGGCTCGTCGTCGACCAGCAGCCGGATGATCTTGCCGTTGGTGACGTCGACGAGCGTCTGGCCGTCCTCGGGGTTGCCGTAGGCGGCCTCGGCGTACGGCAGCGGGCGCGTCTCGTAGAAGCCGTTGAGGTAGCTGCCGGGCAGCCCGAACGGCTCGCCCTCGTCGAGGTTCCCGCGCAGGCCGATGTGGCCGTTGGAGAGCGCGAAGACCGACTCCGTGTGGGCGAGCTTGTCGAGGTCGAGCTCGGGCTCGTGCAGCGCCCAGGGCTCGATCGTGAACAGGCGCTCGTCGCTCACAGCAGCTCGTCGAGGTCCTGCACCACGCGGTCGGCGCCGTGCTCCTTGAGCGCCTCCGCCTGCCCCACCCGGTCGACGCCGATCACGGCCCCGAAGTCCCCGGCGCGGCCCGCCTCGACCCCGGCCAGCGCGTCCTCGAACACCGCCGCCTGCGCGGGCTCGGCGCCGAGCATCCGCGCGCCCTCGACGAACGTGTCCGGCTTCGGCTTGCCGGGCAGGTTGCGCGCCTTGGCCACCACGCCGTCGACGCGCGCCTCGATTAGCGGCGCCAGGCCCGTCACGTCGAGGACCTCCTCGGCGTTGG
>JAXDIH010000077.1:0-39331 GCA_034664105.1 Thermoleophilaceae bacterium | reverse complement strand
GAGTGCTCGTCGTGGACGACGCTCGAGAGCATCACGTCCCCCACGTCGGCGTTGAGCGTCGCCGCCTTGCCGAGCACGTACACGCCGCGCAGCGCGGCGCTGTCCACGGCGACCTCGCGCAGGATGTTGTAGGCCGCCACGCCGAGCGGATAGTCGATGTTGACCACCACGGCGTCGCTCTCGGCGAGCGCCTCGGCGTCCACCTGGCCCAGGCGCGAATCGAGCCGCTCCGGGTGCAGCTTGGCGAGCGGGATGATCTGCGCCGGCACCCGCAGCGCCGTCTTGCTCGGGAGGTGCGACACGCCGCTCTCCTGCTCGGAGCGCCGCCGGGCCGCGCGGCCCTCAGCCCCGTGCGAGTCGAAGTAGAGGCGGGCCACGAAGTAGAGGAAGTTCTCCCAGGAGCCCTCGGCGCGGCCCTCCCGGAAGGCGGCAAGCTCCTCGCGCAGGATGTCGCCCTCGGGCAGCGAGTCGACGAACTGCACGAGCGAGGCCTCGCGCTCCAGCGCGACGCCGGTCGCGATGTTGACGAGGCTGTGCGTGTTCGAGCTGACCAGGTACATGGGGCTGTTGGTGAGGCCCTGGTCCGACAGCCGCTCGTGCACCGGCTGCCACCAGCGGCGCGTCATCCGCGCGTAGCCGACCTGGGTGCCACCCAGCATCCGCACGCGCAGGTTCATGCGGCGCTCGGCGACCAGGCGCATGCGCTCGTCGAAGCGGTCGCCCCAGGCCGCGCGCAGCCGCACCCAGTCGTCGGGGGAGCCGCCCAGCGCCTGGGCGTACTCCTCCGGCGTGGGCGCGTGCTCGGGCGGCCAGCCGGCCGCGCGTTGGCGCACGCGGATCTTGTTCCACTCGATCTGGAACGCGACCAGCGTGGGGATCAGGTCGTCCACGTCGGACGCGCTCGCCAGCAGCACGGCGTGCGTTCCGGAGCCGCTGTCGTGCCAGCGCCGCCGGCGGGCCGGCGCGTCGGCCTCGTCCCACTCCTCGATCTCGATCCCGCTGCGGGCGAAGACCTCGGCCTCCTGGCCCATCACCACGAGCTCGGCCCCCGCGATGGCGTCGGGCAGCCGCCGGATCGCGTAGATGAACGCGCCCAGGTCGGGCTCGTCGCTGCCCGCCAGCGGGTGGAGGCTCGAGCCCATCGCCCGGTGCGACGACTCGAGCACCCTCAGCGCCGTCTCGCCGCTCGATCGCAGCAGCGTGTTGTAGGTGCGCTGGTAGAGCTCGACCTCGTCGCTGAGGCGCCCGCCGGCCGGTTCCTTCGAGGGGCTGACTAGGGCGACACGCGAAACGACCACGGCTACTCCTTAACGTAGGGCACGCCGATTGCGGCGGGCGGCCGGGAGCGACCGATCAGGCCGGCCACGACGATCAGCACCAGCACGTACGGCAGCGCCTGGAACAGCACCGCCAGCGACTCGGAGAACGCCGGCAGCCGCTGTGCCACCGCGCTCGAGAAGCCGAACAAGCAAGCGCCCGCGAGCGCGCCGAACGGCCGCCAGGCGCCGAAGATGACCACCGCCAGCGCGATGAAGCCGCGGCCCGCCGTCATGCCCTGGTTGAAGGACCCGACCAGCGCCACCGACAGGTAGACGCCGCCCAGGCCGGCCAGGCAGCCGGAGGCGATCACGGCGAGGTAGCGCGTGCGCAGGACCGGGATGCCCACGCTGTCGGCGGCGCGCGGCTTCTCGCCCACCGAGCGCAGCCGCAGGCCACCCGGGGTGCGGAACAGGTAGAGGGCGAGCAGCGGCACGAGCAGCAGCGCCACCCAGGTCAGCAGGTTCACCTCGCCGATCACCTCGCCGACGAACGGGATCTCCTTGATGCCCGGGAGCGTCACGTCGGGCGCCCGCGGAACCTCGCCCGGCGTGCCCTGGTCCCCGTAGTGGGCGACGAAGACGTAGCCGGTGATCCCGAGCGCGAGCAGGTTGACCGCCACGCCGCTGACCACCTGGTCGGCGCGCAGCGCGATCGAGAAGACGGCGTGCACCAGGGCGAGCACCCCGCCGGCGGCGATCCCGGCGAGGGCCCCCAGGACCCAGGACCCGAACATGTCCGCCCCGAAGATGCCGAAGAAGGCGCCCATCAGCATCATGCCCTCGAGCCCGACGTTGATGACGCCGCTGCGCTCGGACATGAGCCCGCCGAGCGCGGCGAACAGCAGCGGCGTGGCGAAGCGCAGCATGGCGGCGAACAGCGCCGACCACACGAAGACCTTCTCGAGGTTGCCCACGCCCGAGCGCGTGGCGACGATCGCGCCGATTCCGCCGAGCAGGCCGGCGGCGATCGCCCCGCGGCCCACGCGCCGGTCCTCGCCGCGCGTGGCGGCGACGCCGGCGGCGACCGCCGCGACGGCCAGCACGAGCGAGGGGAGCGGCGTGCGGACGAGCAGCGGCGGCAGCGTGACGTACCAGGCCACCACGCCAAGGCCGATGCCGAGCCAGCCGAGCTGCCGCGGGCTCACGCCTCGCCCTCCGGCGCGGGGGTCGGGCGGGGTCGCCCTCGCCGCCGCACCAGCCCGCGGCCGCGGCGCAGCACTCCCAGCACGAGCACGTCGGCGCTGACGATCAGCACGACGAGCCCCTGGATGATCAGCGTCAGGTTGGACGCGAGATCGGGCTCGAAGATCGACGGGTCGAGGTTGCGCTGCGACGTCCCGCTCTGCAGCGCCCCGAACAGGAGCGCGGACGCCACGACCCCGGCCGCGGTGTTGCGCCCGAGCAGGGCGACCGCGATCCCCATGAAGCCGATCTCCGAGGCCGAGATGTCGTTGGTGGCGATCCGGAACTGCCAGCCGAGCACGTTGAGCGCCCCGGCGAGCCCGGCGAACAGGCCGCAGATCGCCATCACCAGCACGTAGTTCTTGGCCACGCTCATCCCGCCGTAGCGGGCCGCCTCCGGGTTGAAGCCGACGGCGCGCACCTCGTAGCCGATCGTCGAGCGGTTGAGCAGCAGCCAGAACACGACCACCGCCGCCAGCGCGATGAACAGGCCCACGTGCAGGCCCTGGAGCACCGGGTCGCCCCAGAAGACCGGCAGGTGCGCCGACTCGACCACCTCGTTCGAGACCGGCAGGTTCGGATCGCGGTCGTTCTGCAGCGGTCCGCCGAGGCTGAACAGGTACACCCCGATCCAGAGGGCGATGTAGTTGAGCATGATCGTCGAGATCACCTCGTTGGCCCCGACGGTGGCCTTGAGGAAGCCTGCGATGCCCGCCCAGAAGGCGCCGGCCGCGCAGGCGGCCACGAGCGCCAGCACGATGTGGAGGAAGCCCGGCATCCCCTCGAACGACGACCCCACCCACACGGCCGCGATCGTCCCGACGATGTACTGCCCCTGGCCGCCGATGTTGAACAGGCCGGCGCGGAAGGCGAACGCCACCGCCAGGCCGACCAGGATCAGCGGAGTGGTGATGATCAGCGTCTGCTGAAGGTTGAGCGCCGCCGTAGTCCGGTCGTCGCCGGTCACCCACGGGAACAGCCACTGGAGCCCGGTCCCCTCGAAGATCGCCCTGTAGGTGGCGATCGGGTCGTTGCCGGTGAGCAGCACCACCAGCCCGCCGACCAGGAAGGCGAGCGTGACGGTGAGCAGCGGCACCACCACGCCGCCGCCACGGATGTAGGCGGCGAGCCGCGAGGCGGGAGTCCCGGCGACCTCCAGCTCGGCGGGCTCGCCCGGAGGGCTCACGCGGCGGCCCGGCCGGTGCCGCCGGTCATCGCCACCCCGAGCTCCTCCTCCGAGGCGTCGGGCGGGAACTCGCCCACGATGCGTCCCTCGTAGATGACCAGGATGCGGTCCGCCAGGGAACGCACCTCGTCGGACTCCAGCGACACGAGGAGGATCCCGCGGCCCTGGTCGCGCTCCGTCACCAGCCGCTGGTGGACGAACTCGATGGCGCCGACGTCGAGGCCGCGCGTGGGCTGGTGGGCGATCAGCAGGCGCGGGTTGCTCGCGATCTCACGGGCGATGCAGACCTTCTGCTGGTTGCCGCCCGACAGCGAGGCGGCCAGCGTGCCGGCTCCGCCCCCGCGCACGTCGTACTCCTCCAGCAGGTCGCGCGCTCGCGCGTTGATCCGCCCCGTGTTGAGCCAGCCGCGCCGCGACAGCGGCGGCGAGCGGTATTCGCGCAGGGCGAGGTTCTCGGCGAGCGTGAAGTCGAGCACCAGACCGCGCCGCTGGCGGTCCTCGGCGATGTGGGCCACGCCTGCCTCGACGGTGGCGCGCACCCCACGGCCGCTGACGTTCTCCCCGGCGATCGCCACGCGGCCCGAGTCGGCGTCGCGCAGCCCGGCGATCGCCTCCACCAGCTCCTGCTGCCCGTTGCCGTCCACGCCCGCGAGGGCGACGATCTCCCCGGCACGCACCTCGAGCGACACGCCGCGCACCGCCTCCAGGCCGCGGTCGTCGCGCACATGCAGGTCCTCGACCTCCAGCACCGGCGCGCCCGGGGCGGTCTCGGACTTCTCCACGCGCAGCAGCACGTCGCGGCCGACCATCAGGCGCGCGAGGCTCTGCTCGGTGGCGCCCTCGGCCGGCACCGTGTCGACCTTCTTGCCGCGCCTCAGCACCGTGACGCGATCGGCGATCTCCAGCACCTCGCCGAGCTTGTGGCTGATGAAGACGATCGCGACTCCGTCGTCGCGCAGCGTGCGCAGGACCTCGAACAGCTCGGCCGACTCCTGGGCGGTGAGCACTGCGGTCGGCTCGTCGAGCACCAGGATGCGGGCGTCGCGGTAGAGCGTCTTGAGGATCTCCACGCGCTGCTGGGTGCCGACCGTCACGTCCTCGATCAGCGCCTCCGGGTCCACCGCCAGCCCGTAGCGCTCCGACAGCTCGCGCACCTCGCGGGCGCCTTGGCGCACGTCGAGCAGGGCGCCGCGCCGTGGCTCGTTGCCGAGCACGATGTTCTCGGTCACGCTCATCACCGGCACGAGCATGAAGTGCTGGTGGACCATGCCGACGCCCAGCTCGATCGCCGTGGACGGCGAGTCGACCTCCACCCGCTCGCCGTTGACGAGGATCTCGCCCTCGTCGGGGCTGTATAGCCCGTACAGGATCGACATCAGCGTCGACTTGCCGGCGCCGTTCTCGCCGAGCAGCGCGTGCACCTCGCCCGGACGCAGGTCGAAGTCGATCCCGTCGTTCGCGACGACGGGACCGAACCTCTTCGTTATGCCGCGTAGCTCGAGAGCGGGTGCTTCGGCGCTCACCGAGTACTGAACCTACTTGACCGTGTCAGGGATGTCCTTGATCTCGCCCGAGGCGATCTGCTGGCGGACCTGCTCGACCTGGTCGGCGTACTTCTGACCCGCCGGGCCGATCTTGCCGATCCCCACGCCGTCGTTGGCGACGTTGCTGAGCACGTCGGTCCCACCCTTGAACGTGCCGTCCTGCACGCTCTTGATCGCCCTGAACACGGCCAGGTCCACGTGCTTCTCGGCGCTGGTCAGGATGTGGGTGCCCAGGTAGGACTGGTCGGCGTCGACGCCGATGCCCTGCACGCCCTTCTCCTTGGCCGCGTCGAGCGCACCGAGGCCGCAGCCGCCGGCCACCTGGAAGACGACCTTGGAGCCCTTGGCGATCTGATCCAGGGCGATCTCCTTGCACTTCGCCTGGTCGACGAAGTCCTGGGAGTAGGCGTTCAGCGTCTCGATGGCCGGATAGGCCTTCTTGGCGCCTGCCTGGAACCCGGCGATGTAGTGGTCGACCGGCGGGATCTTCTGGCCGCCGACCGACGAGATCACCTTGGCGTTGTTGTCCTTGGCCCACAGCCCGGCCAGGTAGCCCGCCAGGTAGCCGGCCTCCTGCTCGGCGAACAGCAGACCCTCGACGTTCTTGGGCGTGTCCTTGAGCGCCGCGGCCGAGAAGTCGACGATCGCGAACTTGGAGGTGGACACCTTGGAGGCCACCGTGTTGGTCGCGTCCGCCATCAGGAAGCCGACGGCCGTGATGATGTCGTAGCGCTGCAGCGCGAGCGCGGTCAGGTTGGGCACGTAGTCGCCGTTCGACTTCGACAGCAGCACACGCGTCTGGATGCCGAGCTTCTTCTGCGCGTCCAGGCGGCCCTTGTTGGCGAGGAAGTTGAAGGAGCGGTCGTTGAGGCCGCCGATGTCCGTCACGAGGCCCGCCTTGATGGACTTGGCCTGCGTGTCGGAGCCACCGCTGCCGCCGCCGCCGCCGTCGTCGGATCCGCAGGCAACCGCCGCCGATGCGAGCGCCGCAACGAGCGCCAGGACCAAGAGCCGGAACGTCTTTCTCACAGGGAGTCTCCCCTCCGAGGGCCGAGGACGCGGCCAGCGTACACCCTGAATCAGGCCCTCCGGATTAAGTCATTCTTGAGTGTTTCCTCGCAGAACGCGGCTTCCAGCGCGGTACGCGTGATCTCGCGCAGGGCCTGGTCGTCGAAGCCGAAGCGCTCCGCGCAGACCGCGTACTCGCCGCCGATCGACGCGCCGAAATAGGGCGGATCGTCGGAGCCGAGCGTGATCCTCACCCCTGCGGCGCGCAGCAGCGGCAGCGGGTGGTCCTCGTAGCTCTCGAACGCGCCCAGGACCACGTTGCTGGTGGGACAGCACTCCAGCACGATGCCGCGCTCGGCCAGCTCCCCGACCAGCGCCGGATCCTCGCTCGCGCGCACGCCGTGGGCGATGCGGGTGATCGGCAGCTCCAGCGCGGCGCGCACGCTGTGCGCCCCCGCCCATTCACCGGCGTGCACGGTGCAGCCGAGGCCAGCCTGCGAGGCGATCTGGAACGCCTCGGCGTAGTCGCCGGCGGGGAAGTTCTCCTCGTCGCCGGCCATCGAGAAGCCCACGACGTACGGGTGCGGCCGCTGGGCGGCGTAGCGGGCCACTCGGAGCGCCTGCTCGACACCGAAGTTGCGCACGGCCGAGATCAGGATGCGCGCCTCGATGCCGAACTCGTCGCGGGCGTCGTCGATGCCGCGGCCGATGCCCGCCAGGTGCTCCTCGTCGCTCAGGCCGACCAGCGCGGCGTGATCCGGCGAGGCGGTCAGCTCCACGTAGAGCGCGCCGTCGCGGGCGCAGCTCGCCAGGTACTCGTAGGTCACGTCGCGGTAGTCCTGACCGGTGCGGATCACGCTGGCCGCGCGGTCGTAGGTCCGCAGGAAGTCGAGGAAGTCCGTGTACGCGAACCGGTGCGGCTCGTCGAACACGCCCTCGGGAACCGGCATGCCGTTGCGCTCGGCGAGCCGGCGGATCAGCTCGGGCGGCGCGGTGCCCTCGAGGTGCACGTGCAGCTCGGCCTTGGGGATCAGCGCAGCACCTCCAGGACGACCGGTCGCTCCTCCGGCGCTTCCCCGAGCGTATACGCGGCCCGCAGGGCCTCCACCGCTCGCGCGGCGGCGTCCTCGCTGGCGGCGTGCACCAGCGCCAGCGGCCGCTCGCCCGGGCCCACACGCTCGCCCGGCGCGGCCACCTCGGTGAGCCCCACCCCGTGATCGACCGGATCGGTCTCGCGCAGCCGCCCGCCGCCGAGCCCCACGACCGCCAGGCCCACGTCGCGCACGTCCACGCTCGCGACGGTGCCCGGCTCGAGCGGCTCCGCGGCGACCGTGACCGGCGCCGCCGGCAGGTGGCGCTCGGGCGCGTCCAGCAGGTCGGCGGGCCCGCCCAGCCCGGCGACCATCGCGCTGAAGCGCTCGGCCGCGGCACCGCCGTCGAGGGCTCGCTCGGCGGCAGCGCGCGCCGCGCCCTCGTCGGGCTCGACGCCGCCCAGCCGCAGCAGCTCCGCGCTCAGGGCGAGCGTGACCTCACGCAAGCGCGGGTCGCTGCCCGCGCCCGTCAGGTGGTCGATCGACTCGCGCACCTCCACGGCGTTCCCGGCCGTGCGCCCGAGCACCCGGTCCATGTCGGTGAGCAGCGCCGAGGTCGGCAGGCCGTTGCCCTGAGCCACCTCGACGATCGCGCGCGCCAGCTCCTCGGCCTGCTCGCGGGTCGGCATGAACGCGCCCGAGCCGACCTTGACGTCCATCACCAGCGCGTCGAGGCCAGCGGCCAGCTTCTTCGACAGGATCGACGCGACGATCAGCGGCACCGACTCGACCGTCCCGGTGGCGTCGCGGATCGCGTAGAGGCGGCGATCGGCCGGCGCGAGCCTTGCGGTCTGGCCGACGATCGCGCACCCGGCGCGTGCCACGACCTGCCTGAAGCGGTCGAGGTCCGGAGCGCTGTCGTAGCCGGGGATCGAGTCGAGCTTGTCGAGCGTGCCGCCCGTGTGGCCGAGACCGCGGCCGGAGATCATCGGCACCGCGCCGCCGCAGGCCGCGACGATCGGAGCCAGGAGCAGGCTGACCTTGTCGCCCACGCCCCCGGTGGAGTGCTTGTCGAGCGCGGGACCGGGCAGGTCGGCGCCGGCCCAGTCGAGCACGTCGCCGGAGCGCGTCATGTGCCCGGTGAACGAGATCCGCTCCTCGGGCGTCATGCCACGGATCAGGATCGCCATGGCCAGCGCGCCGACCTGGGCGTCCGACAGCGTCTCGTCGGCGATCCCGCGCACGAGGAAGGCGAGCTCCTCGTCGCTCAGCTCGCCGCCGTCGCGCTTGCGCCTGATCAGTTCGGCGACGTGCACCGGCTCAGCCTCCCGCGAGCCTTTCCACGAAGCGCGTGATCAGCCGGGCGAGGTCACCGCTGGCGCGGGCAGCGTCGCGCAGTGTCTGCTCGTGGGTGACCGGCTCCTCGCTCATGCCCTCGGCGAAGTTGGTGATCGCGGAAACCGCGGCCACGCGCAGCCCGCAGTGACGCGCCAGCATGGTCTCGTGCACGGTCGACATGCCGACGGCGTCGGCCCCGAGCGTGTGGAACGCGCGGATCTCGGCCGGCGTCTCGAAGCTCGGGCCGCTCACCGCGAGGTAGACGCCCTGGTCCAGCTGGACCCCGAGGTCCTTCGCGGCCAGCCGCATCTCCACGCGCAGCTCGGGGTCGTAGGCGTCGCGCAGGCTGGGGAAGCGCGGGCCGAGCTCGTCGTCGTTGGGGCCCGCCAGCAGGTTCACGCCCGTGAAGTTGATGTGGTCCTCGATCAGCATGAGCTCGCCCGGACCGAGGTCGGCGCGCAGCGATCCGGCCGCGTTCGTGAGCAGGATGATCTCGGCCCCGGCCGCGTGCAGGGCGCGCACCGGGGTGCGGATCTCGTCCAGGTCCATCCCCTCGTAGAGGTGCGCGCGCCCCTGGAGAGCGACCACCGGCACGCCGCCGATGTTTCCCGCAACGGCGCGGCCGGCGTGGCCCTCCACGGTCGGCTGCGGGAAGCCGGGCAGGTCGGAGTACGGGATCGCGGTGGCGCCCTCGACCGCGTCGGCCACCGCGCCCAGCCCCGAGCCCAGCACGACGCCCACGCGCGGGCGGCTGCCGGCCCGCTCCACCAGCACGTCCGCGGCCCCGCGCCAGCTCATGGGTCGAGGCTGAAGGCGAGCGGCAGCAGCTCGCCCATCGTGAGGTCGAGCCGCTCGCCCCCCGGCCGCCCGAGGTACACGGGGGTGTCGGCGTGGGCGAACTCGGACAGGCGCTGGCGGCAGCCGCCGCAGGGCGGGCAGATCTCCATCCGCTCGGCCACCACCGCCACGGCCGCGATCTCGCGCTCGCCCGCCGCCACCAGGGCACCGATGGCCGATGCCTCGGCGCACTGGCTCTGCGGGTAGGCGGCGTTCTCGACGTTCACGCCGGTGAAGATGGCGCCCGAGGGCGTGCGCAGGGCGGCGCCGACCTTGAAGTGAGAGTGCGGCACGTAGGCGTTGCGCATGGCAGCATCGGCCGCGCGCAGCAGCAGCTCGGGGGTGTCGATCAACAGGTCCGAGTAGCTCTGCGCGACCAGGCTGTCGTCGCCGATCTCGAGCTGGGCGCGCAGCTCCGCGACCTTGGCCTCGAGGTCGCCCCCGGCATCGGCCAGCGCCTCGAGCTCGACGAAGCTGCCGAGGCCCTCGACCTCGTCCAGGTGGATGCGCACCGCGTCCCACAGCAGCAGGCGGCGACGCTTGTCCACTACCACGAGCGTCCCGAGGGCCGCGTCGAGCGCCTCGCGCAGGGCGTCGGCCTCCGCGACCGGCACGAGGCGGTACTCGCTGGTCCGGGGCCCGGCCTCGTCGGCGCGCCGGTACTGGATCAGCTCGGTGTCCCCCCGGTCCTGCTCGCGCAGCTTGAGCCGCCCCTTGGCCCCGGCGAAGTAGGTGTCCCGCTGGACGATCTCGCCGCGGTCCTCCGCGCCGAGCGCCAGCGCCCGCTCCAGCGAGCGCCCCGGCTCGGCGTCGCGGGCCTTGATCTCGAGGTTGCGCTTGGGTGCTGCCAAGGACCATCGAGGCTATAGCGTGCCCACCATGCCGCAGCGCCTCGTCGTGGTGGACCACCCGGTGCTGGCCGACCGGCTCACCGTGATGCGCGATCGCGACACCGGCCACGGCGAGTTCCGCCAGGCGCTGTTCGAGGCATCGGCGATCCTCGCAGTGGAGGCCGCGCGCGACCTGCCGGTGTCCGAGGTGGAGGTGCAGACTCCGCTCGAGGTCACCCGCGGCAGCCGCCTCCCAACCGAGATCACGATTGTCCCGGTGCTGCGGGCCGGGCTCGGCATGGTGGACGCGTTCCTGCGGCTGCTGCCCGGAGCCCGGGTCGGCCACGTCGGCGTCTACCGCGACGAGGAGGAGCACCGGCCGGTCGACTACTACGAGCGCCTGCCGCCGGGGCTCGCCGACTCACACGTGTTCGTAGTCGACCCGATGCTGGCCACGGGCGGCAGCGCGGTGCACGCGCTCAGCAAGCTCAGGGATGCCGGGGCGCGCGACCTGGCGCTGGTGTGCCTCGTGGTGGCCCCGGAGGGCTTGGCCGCCGTGGAAGAGCACCACCCCGACGTGCCGATCTGGACCGCGGCCGTCGACCGCGAGCTCGACGAGAACGCCTACATCCGTCCCGGGCTCGGCGACGCGGGGGACCGCGTCTTCGGCACCTGACGCGCGAAGCGCGCGCGACCGTCGCTCGGCAGCGTCAGGGCCAGCAGCAGCGCAGGCAGCGGAATCGCGGCGATCACCCACATCGCGGTCTCGATGCCGTGGGCGTCGGCCAGGGCGCCGAGGATCGGGGCCAGCGCGCCGCCTACGCCGATGGCGGCGCCCAGGGTGACGCCGGACGCCATGCCCAGCCGGTTGGGCAGGTACTCCTGGCCAAGCACCACGGTGATCGCGAAGGTCCCGATGATCACCAGGCCGAGCAGGGCGACCAGCGGGAAGGCGAGCGCGGTCGGCGCGAGGATGAACGCGGCCATCAGCGGCGTGGTAGCGGCCACGCAGGCGAGCAGGATCGTCCGGCGCCCGACGCGGTCGGCGATCCGCCCGCCGATCACCGTGCCGGCGGCGCCCGCCGCGAGCATCGCGGTCAGAGCGGCGTTGCCGCCCGCCTCCGAGGTGCCGAGCGAGGTGACGAACCAGACCGGCACGAACGAGAGCAGGCCGAAGTGGACGCAGGAGCGCAGCGAGATGACGCCCGTCAGCCTGCCGAAGGCGCCCCAGCGGTCCTCGGGCGTGCTCTCGGAGTCGGCCTCGGCCGCGGCCGCGCCGCGGACGCGCAGGCTGTGCAGCTTGCCGCTCTTCGCGAGCAGCACCGCGCCCGCCACGCCCGGGATCAGGGCGAGGAACAACGTGCCGGGCAGGCCGAAGGCCAGCACGAAACCGGTCGTGAGCACGGGACCGAGCGCGAAGCCGCCGTTGCCGCCGAGCGCGAACAGGCTCATGCCCTGGGCCTTCCTGGCGCCCGAGGCGTAGTTGGCATGGCGGGCGCCCTCGGGGTGGAAGGCGGCCACGCCGATGCCGGACAGGGCGATCGCGGCGAAGGTGAGCAGGTAGGAGGAGGCCACGCCGGCCAGCGCGATGCCGGCGCCGGCCATGAGCACGCCGACGGCCATGAGCCAGGGGAGCTGGAGGCGGTCGGCGGCGTGGCCGAACAGCGGCTGGATCAGGGAGGAGCCGACTGTGGCCGCGAACACGAGGGCGCCGGCGGCGGCGTACGAGTAGCCGCGCTGCTCGACGAAGAAGGGCAGCAGGGCCGGCACGGCGGCCTGGCAGAGGTCGACGCTGAGATGGGCGCCGCCGAGCAGGCTGAGGCCGCGGCGGTCGAGGGCCTCTGCGCTCACCGCGCCATCACCCCGCGCAGAGCGAGGTCCAGCACGGCCTTGCGCGTGCGCTTCGACGACCAGCCGTGTGCCGTGCGCAGGTGCCGGTAGGTGTGCCCGATGAGGTTGAAGAGCACGGTTGCGGTCTCCTTCGGATCAGCGAAGCGCAAGGAGCCGTCGGCCACGCCATCGGCGAGCAGACGCTCCACCGGTTCGGTGAACACGTGCTTCGTGAGTGCGGGCCGGCGCTGCTCGTGGAACAGGGCGTCGCGCTCGGAGTGACTGAGCGCGTCGAGCAGCTCGAGGTTGCCGTCCGCGATGTCGCACAGGGCCTCCAGCGCGAGCTCGAGCCGCTCGCGCGCGCTGCCCGGAGCGGTGAGCGCGGGCCGCAGGGCGTCGCGGTACTCGCGCTCGAGCTGCTCGGCGAGGGCGGCGAGCAGCAGGTCCCGCGAGACACCGCGCCGGTGCAGCGTCATCCGCGAGACGCCGGCCTCGTCGGCAAGCCGCTGAAGCGTGGCGCCCTCCCAGCCGTGCCGCTCGACAGCCCGCCGAGCGCCATCGAGCAAGTGGGTGTCGATCTGGGCGGGTGTCTCCCGAGCGGCCATCTGTTACATCAACGTAACAGGTCGGCTAGGGCAGCACCCGCGCGCTCAGGCCGACGGAGCTCCGGTCCGCCGCCGCCGCGAAGCGCTCGTCCACCGCCACGCCGGCCACCCAGACGATCTCCTCTTCACAGACCACGATCGGCAGCGTGTGGCGCAGTGCCCGGGGCACCTTGCGGTCGGTGAACAGGTCCTGCAGCGTCTTCGTGCCGCCCAGGCCGACTGGGCGCATGCGATCGCCCTCGCGCCACGCTCGCACCCGCAACGGGCCGAGGTCGCTCGTCACAGCCACGTCGCCCGGAGCGCCGGGTGTCGCCTCCACCTCCCATTCGCCGAACCGGGCCCGGCCCGGCACCGTCAGCGGTACGGGATCAGGGACGGCCTCCGCGGGCGCGCGCGTGAAGCGCAGCGTCCCGTACTCGACCACCGCTCTGAGCCCGCCGCCCAGGTCCAGCGACTTCGACCCGCGCCCGCCGAGGGCCATGATCTCGTCGGCCTGGCCGGCGCCGAGCTCGCCGCCCGCCTGCTCCGCGAGACGCCGAAGCGCCAGCCGGCGCACGGCCGGCAGCTGACGGCCCAGGACAGAGGCCGACACCGCCGGCCCTCCCCCGAGCTCCTCCAACGCGGCGTCCACGGCGGCGTCCAGCACCTCCGCCTCCTCGCGCAGCTGGCGCGCGGTCTCGGCGATCGTCCGCTCCGCCGCCGGCCCGATCGACCGCAGCCCCTCCATCAGGTCGTGTCGCACGCGCGCGCGCGCGAAGCGGGCGTCAGCGTTGGACGGGTCCTCGCGCCACGCGAGGTCGCGCGAGCGCAGGTAGGCGCGCACCTCCTCGCGCGTGATGCCCAGCAGCGGTCGCACCAGCCGCCCCCGGCGGGGGGCCATGCCGTGCAGCGCCCGCGAGCCGGGCGATACCGCCAACCGGTACAGCACCGTCTCCGCCTGGTCGGACGCCGTATGGGCCGCGGCGTAGTCGCCATCGGCGAGCCGCTCGGCGAGCAGGTAGCGAGCATCGCGAGCGCGCTCCTGGAGGTTGCCGGAGCCCTCCAGCTCCACCGACTCGACGACCAACGGCACGCCCAGCCGCTCGCACACCGCCCGCACGAGCTCCTCGTCCCCCGCCGCCCCGTCGCGCAGCCCGTAGTTCACGTGCAGCGCGCTCACCCGCGCGCCCAGCTCGACCGCCACGTCCAGCAGGCAGACCGAGTCGCCGCCTCCGGACAGCAGCACCAGCAGCGGCTGGCCCTCCCTCACCAGCCCGCTCTCGCGCGCCGCCTCGAGGACGTTCACGATTCCTTCAACGCCGCCCGGCACAGCTGGCGCGGCTGGTCGAAGCCCTTCAGCTTCACCTGGCCGATCTCGTCGAACGACAGGTGCGTGGAGCCGCGCACCGCCTCGACCACCGAGTCGGTCACCAGCACCTCGCCCCCACGCGCGCGCGCCACCACCCGGGAGGCCAGGTTGATCTCGCGCCCGAAGTAGTCGCCGTCGCGGTAGAGGGTCGTGCCCCAGTGGAGCCCGATGCGCGGCTCGGGCCGCTCGTCGAACAGGCCCACGAACCCGACCGCCCAGTCCACCAGCGCGTGAATGTCGTTGCCGACCACCATCACCTCGTCGCCGATCGTCTTCACCACCCGGGCGTCGTCCGGCAGCGTGTTGCTCACGCCCTCCACGAAGCGCTCCACCGACGACAGCGCCTCCTCCTCGCCCTCCTCCTCGGTGAAGCGCGTGTAGCCGGCCAGGTCGGCGAAGGCGATCGCCACCCGCACCCGGCCCTGCTCGATGTCGGACTCCTCCAGCTCGTCCTCCATGTGCCCGACCACGTCCTGAGCGACGAAGTGCTGGAGGAAGCGCCGGTGGGTGTAGTCCATCAGCGGCGAGGCGATCGGCAGCAGGTCGCGCGCAAGGCCCTCCATCTCCTCGGCCATCTGCAAGCCCGGCACGCCCTCCCGCATCAGCGGCTCGTGCACGTACAGGTGGAACAGGCGCACCTCCGCGTCGGCGATCTGCGAGAGCGCCTGCCCGTACACCCGGCACAGCTGCAGGAACGCCACCAGCGGGAACCCGGAGTCCAGCACGGAACCGACGTAGCGCAACGCCTCGAGGTCCTCGTCGGTCAACGCCTCCAGGGACGCCGGCGCCAGCCCGAGGCTCGACCAGAAGCGCTCGATCAGCGCCTCCTCCAGCCCCGTCTCCCGCGACGCGTCCTTGAGCGTGCGCGCCGCCTGCTCGTCGTCGCCGAACAGCGACTCGATGTAGCCATAGGCCAGCCGGCCCTGGTGGCCCGCCTCGCGGATGTCCTGGAGGCGGTGCCCGCGCGAGCGCAGCCGCGCCACGATGCGCGCGTGCGCGACCGCGGCCGCCGTCCAGTCGCCGCCGCCGTCGACCTCGGGAATCACGCCGGTCTCGGCCCAGCGTCTGAGCGTCGACGCAGACACGCCAACGCGCTCAGCGGCTTCGGTCAGTGTGAGGGTCTGCTCTGCCACGGCCCCGCCGGTATATCGGAGTCAAACGCCGGGGTAGTATCGCGGGCTCTACCTGAGAGCGGAGGGTTGCCTTGAATTACTTCGTCACCGGCGCGACGGGCTTCATCGGCCGGCACCTGCTTGCCGAGCTGCTGAAGCGCGAGGGGACCATTTACGTGCTCGTGCGAGAAGGGTCGCGCGGGAAGCTCGACTCCCTGGTCCAGCGCCTGGGGACCGAGGAAGGTCGCATCGTGCCGGTGACCGGCGACCTGTCGAAGCCGGCGCTCGGCATCGAAGGGTTCAGCGAGCCGATCGACCACTTCTTCCACCTCGCGGCGATCTACGACATGGCCGCCGACGAGGAGTCCATGGAGAAGGCCAACACCGAGGGCACCAGGCACGTGATCGAGTTCGCCAACTCGATCGACGTCGGGCGCTTCCACCTCACCAGCTCGATCGCCGTCGCCGGGCGGTACAAGGGCGTCTTCCAGGAGGACATGTTCGACGAGGGCCAGACCCTCCCGCACGCCTATCACCGCACCAAGTACGAGTCCGAGCGGCTCGTGCGCGAGGGCGTGAACGCGAAGACGCTGATCTTCCGGCCGGGCATCGTCGTCGGCCATTCGGAGACCGGCGAGATGGACAAGATCGACGGCCCCTACTACTACTTCAAGCTGCTCCAGCGGCTGCGCCACGCGCTGCCCGAGTGGGCGCCGCTGGCGGGCCCCCAGGGCGGCGAGACCAACATCGTGCCGGTCGACTTCGTGGCCAGGGCGATGGACCACATCGCCCACCTGTCCGACGAGGAGCTGCCGCACGACACGTTCCACCTCGTCAACCCGGAGCCGATGAAGGTCGGCGACACGCTCAACGAGTTCGCCAAGGCCGCGCACGCGCCGCAGTTCGCGATGCGCATCGACCCGAACATGACGAACGCGATCCCGCAGCCGGTGCGGGCCGGGATCATGGCGCTGCCGACGGTCAAGCGGATCCGCCACCAGCTCTACGACGACCTCGGGATCCCGCCGGCCGCGGCGGAGAACCGCGACTTCCGCTGCAAGTTCGACGCCCGCGACGCCCAGCGCGCCCTCACCGGCACGGGCATCGCGGTGCCACCGCTGTCGACCTACGCGCCGCGGCTGTGGGACCACTGGGAGCGCAACCTCGACCCGGACCTGTTCCGCGAGCGCTCCCTGGCCAGCTCGATCGCCGGCAAGAAGGTCCTGATCACCGGCGCGTCCAGCGGCATCGGGCTGGAGACCGCCCTCAAGGTCGGCGAGGCCGGCGGCGAGGTGCTGCTCGTGTCGCGCACGCGCGAGAAGCTCGAGGAGGTGGCGAAGCAGGTGGAGGAGGCCGGGGGCACCGCGCACGTGCACCCCGCCGATCTGTCCGACCTCGAGGACATCGCCCGGCTCGCGCAGGAGGTGCTCGAGGAGCACGGCGGCGTGGACATCCTGATCAACAACGCCGGCCGCTCGATCCGGCGCTCGGTGGCGCGCTCCTACGACCGCTTCCACGACTACGAGCGCACCATGCAGCTGAACTACTTCGGCGCGCTCAAGCTGATCATGGCCTTCCTGCCCGGCATGCGCGAGCGCAAGTCCGGCCACATCATCAACGTGTCCTCGATCGGCGTTCAGACGAACACGCCGCGCTTCTCCGCGTACGTGGCGTCGAAGGCGGCGCTGGACGCCTTCTCGCGCTGCGCGGCGCCCGAGTGCGTGGCCGACAACGTCAAGTTCACGACGGTCTACATGCCGCTGGTGCGCACGCCGATGATCGCGCCGACCGACATGTACAAGGCCTTCCCCACGCTCTCGCCCGACGAGGCCGCGCAGATGCTCGCCGACGCGATGATCGACAGGCCCAAGCGCGTGGCCTCGCGGCTGGGCACGTTCGGCGAGATCCTCTACGCGGTCTCGCCGAAGACGATGGACATCATCCTCAACACCGCCTACAACCTGTTCCCGGACTCGAAGGCGGCGAAGGGCGACAAGCCGGCGGACGGCAAGCCGCTGCCGGCCGCCGAGAAGGGCGGGGACGACGAGATGTCAACCGAGGCCGTCGCGATGGCGTACCTGATGCGCGGCGTGCACTTTTGACGGCCGCCGGGGGCTCACGCCCCCGGACCCCGTAAAGACTGGCGTCGCCCTTCAGCTCAGCCGCGAGATTGGCGCGGCGAGCGGACTACGCGCAGCTGCAGCGCACGGCGCGCCGAACGGTTGCCGGCCTTGTCCTTGGCCGTCAGCACGACCCGGTAGCGGCCGGGGTGCAGGCCGCGGGCGCGCAGCGCGATGCCGTTGCGGCCGGCGCGCTCGAGGCGCTTGATCGTGCGCGCGCGCTCCCACGCGATGCAGCGCCGACCGTGCTTGGCGCGCGTGCTGCACGGGTGCCCCTTCGATCGATGGCCCAGGCGCGCGCGGTTGAGCGTGACGGTCACGGTCGCGCGCTCGGAGAGCCGGAAGCGGAGTGTGGTGGAGGTGTCCAGCCGCGTCCCGGCGCTCAGCCGCGTGAGGACCGGCCGGCTGCCGTCCACGTTGAGCTTGGCCTCGGCGACGGCCTGCCCCCCGTGCGGGTCGTTGACCCGCACCCGCACGACCCTTGGCCCGTCGACGCCGAACTTGGGCATCGCGGTCGGAGTGGTGCCCGAGCCGGCCTCGAAGGTCCCATTGCCGTCGAGGTCCCACTCGTAGACCAGCCTGAGGCCCTCGGGGTCGCGCGAGCCGGAGGCGTCCAGGGTCACCCGGTGGCCGGCGGCCACGAGCCTCGGCCGCACGGCCAGCGCCGCGTTGGGCGCGCGGTTCGACACGACCGCGATGCCGAGCGGGTGGTTGAAGAGGTTGTCCGTCGAGAGCACGCTCTGCGCCCCGGCGTTCGCCGGGGTGACCTTGACGATCCCGCCGTCGCCGTCGGCGCCGATGCTGTAGTCGGTCACCAGCAGCTCGCCGGCGGGGTTCCTGGCCACCCGCTCGGGCGTCCGCAGGAAGTCCTCGTCGTTGTTGGTCGTCACGGCGTCCTGCAGGCCGTTCGCCGGGTTCACGCGCACGAGCCCGACGCCGGTGGGCGTGGCGCACTCGTTCGCGACGACGATGCTCCGGTCGGAGTCGATCGTCAGCCCGAGCGGCCGTGACAGCCGGCTCAGCTCGGACACGAGGGTCTGGCCGCCGCTGGCCGGATTGATCCGGATGACGCTGCCAGTGGCGACGAGGCAGTCGAGCGGCAGCCTTCCGGGCAGTGCGCGGTTGACGACGACGAGGGTGCCGTCGGAGTCGACGGCGATCCCGAAGGGCAGGTCGAACAGCCCGAGCGGGTTGAAGTCCGAGGAGATCAGCTCCTGCTGCCCGGTCTTGGGATCGACCCGGATCACGGCGCCGCTGTTGGTGCCGGCCAGGTTGTCGAGCACGTAGAGGACCCCGCCCGGTCCGATGGCGATGCCGGAGGGGTCGTAGAACCAGCCCCCGCTCGACACGAGGCTCTGGCGGCCGGTGATCGGGTCGACCCGGATCACGGCGCCGTCCTTGACGTTGCGCGTGCCCATGTCGGCGACCACGATGCCGCCGTCCGCTTCCACGGCCAGGTCGTACGGGTGCTGGAAGAGGGTGCCGAGCGGCCCGTTGCGCGAGATCTCGACGGTCTTGCCGCTGGCCGGCTCGCTGCGCAGGATCACCGCGCCGTCGACCTCGTTGTTCGCCGTGTACACGACGTACGGATCGGCGGCGAGCGCGCACGGAGCCGCCACCGAGAGGATCACGGCCACCAAGAGAGGGATCAGCATGCGCGCGCGGGGGATCCCGCCCCACCGTACCCTGACCCGGCCGCCCGTCAACCGATGGGCGGGCCGATTCAACGGGTGTACTAGTCAGACGAACGCGGGCCCGCGGCGCACCAGGTTGGCGTAGAGCGCCTGCTGGACCGTGTCGCGCACCTGCTCGGTGAGCTCGAGCACGAGGCCGCGGTCGCTCGCGGCCTCGGGTCCGTAGTGGGCCGTCTGGATCGGCTCGCAGAACTCGATCCGCCATCGCGACGGCAGCGGCACCGCGCCGAGCGGTCCGAGCCAGGGGAAGGTGGGCGTCACGGGGAAGAAGGGGGCGCCGATCAGCCTCGCCAGCGCAGGCACGTCGCCGAGCTTGGGGTAGATCTCCTCGCTGCCCACCACCGCCACCGGGACGATCGGGGCGCCGGTGCGCAGGGCGATCTCCACGAAGCCGCCGCGGCCGAAGCGCTGGAGGCGGTAGCGCTCCGCGAACGGCTTGCCCGTGCCCTTGACCCCCTCGGGGAACACGGCCACGAGCTGGTCCTGCTCCAGCAGCCGCAGCGCGTTGTAGGGCGAAGCGACCACCCCGCCCACCTTGCGCATGAAGGCCGAGATCCAGGGCAGGTCGAAGGCCCAGTTGAGCACGAGGAAGCGCGGGTAGCGCGGCAGCGGGTGCTCGCGCAGCAGCGCGACGGAGATCATCGTGGCGTCCCACGGCAGGATGCCCGCGTGGTTGGAGGCGAGCAGCGCGCGCCCGTGCGCGGGCACGTGGGGCGCGCCCTCGACAGCCACGCGCCACCAGCGGTCGTAGAGGAAGCCGAAGAACGGCTCGACCAGGTCCGCGAAGTCCTCGTCGAAGCCCCACTCGTCGTCGTGCTGGTCGCCGTCGATGCGGCGCAGGACGTGGTCGAGCGTCTCGCGCGCCTCCCGCGGGAGCGCGGTCGCACCGCGGGCGAGTGCCTCCGGCAGCTCGAGCCCCGAGTCCAGCCCCTCGCGCAGGCGGCGCAGGAAGCCGAGTGCGGCCAGGTCGCTCACGCCGCCGCCGCCGCCCAGTGCTCGACCGCCTCGGCCGTCGAGTAGCGCGGGCGGTGCCCCACCTCGCGCTCCAGCCGATCGATGTCCACGCCGCGGCCGTAGCGGAGCAGGCGCCTGAAGTCGTCGGAGTAGGAGTCCAGTCCGAGCCGGCGTCCCGCGCCGGTGATCGGGCCGAACAGCGGCCCGGCGATCGGGAGCAGGGGCCGGCCCGCCGCGCGGATCATGCGGCCGAGCCCGATCGTGCCCCGGGCCGCGACGTTCACCGCGCCGCGCACGGGCCGCCGGATCGCGGCGACCAGGGCGTCGAGCGCGTCGTCCTCGTGGACGAGCTGGATGCGCGGGTCGAAGCCGAGGAACGTCGGGCACGCCGGCTGGGACAGGTAGCGCGTGATCTGCGTGTCCAGCGACGGGCCGATCGCCGGCTGGTAGCGGAGCATCGTGCACGTCACGTCGGGGTGGCGGCGCGAGTAGGTCTCGAAGTAGTTCTCGATCTCGGCGACGTCGCGCTGAAAGCGGCTGCGCAGGGGGAACATGCGGGTCATCTCCTCGCCGAAGAACTGCGGCGCGTGCGGCTCGGCCCCGTAGATGCCGGCGGATCCGCGGATGACGATGGCCTTGATCGACGGTGCGTGCCCGCAGGCGGCGAGCAGCTGGAGCGAGCCGATCACGTTGATGTCGTGCATCGCGCGCGCCGACATGCCGGGCCCGGGCTGCCTGACGATCGAGTTGTGGACCACGGTGTCCACCTCCGCGCGGGCGATCAGCGGGGCGATCTCCGGATCGCGGATGTCGGCCCGGAACAGCTCCGTGCGGGCGAGCGGCTGGCGGGGCTCGCGCGTGTCGAGCCCGATGACGGCCTCGAACCCCGGATCGTGCTCGAGCCTGGCGGCCAGGAGAGTCCCGAGGTAGCTCCCCACGCCGGTGATCAGCACCCGGCGGCCGGCCACTACGAAGCGGGCGGCTTGCGACGGCCGGCGGAGGAGGAGCGCTTGGCGGACGAGGAGGAGGGCTTCGCCGTCGAGCCCGAGCGCTTCGCCGTCGAGCCCGAGCGCTTCGCCGTCGACCCCGAGCGCTTCGCCGTCGACCCCGAGCTCTTTGCCGTCGAGCCCGAGCGCTTCGCCGTCGAGCCCGAGCTCTTCCCCGGCAGCCGCTCCTCGATCGCGTCGAGGCGCCGGCCGATCCGGCGCAGCTCGGCCTTCAGCTCGCGGATGTCCTCGTAGCTCGCCGGCCGGCGATCCTCGATCGCCCGGCGCCCGCGGGCGAGGCTGGCCTCGGCCCCGCGGCGCAGAGTGTCGACCGTGCCCGCGATGTCGTCGATCGCTCCCTGCGTGCGGTCGCGCTGGCGCTCGGCCGAGCCGAGCGTTGCCTGCACCGTTCGCTCCACCGCCTCGCGCAGCTCTGCGGGTGTGCTGGGGCGTTTCGCCATGGGGCTGGCAGTCTAGGGTTCGCCGCCTTGACGCTGCAGCACCAGATACGCGCGATCCACCTCAAGCCGACCACCGAGCTGGCCGAGCGCGTGCTGCTGCCCGGCGATCCGCACCGCGCCCTCGCCGTGGCCTCGCACCTGCTCGACGGTCCCAAGATGTTCAACCACACCCGCGGGCTCTGGGGCTACACCGGGGTGGCGGCCGACGGCGAGCCGCTCACGATCCAATCCACCGGAATTGGCGGCCCGAGCGCCGCGATCGTGACCGAGGAGCTGATCGCGCTGGGCGCGCGGCGCCTGGTCCGCATCGGCACCTGCGGCGCGCTCGTCGACGACCTCCGGCTCGGCGACCTGGTCGCCGCCCAGACCGTGCTCTCGGCGGACGGCGCCAGCGCGGCCCTCGGCGCCAACGGCGCGCTCGGCTCGGACCCCGAGCTGCTCGAGCGCCTGCTCGCCGCGGGCGCCCGGCCGGGCACGGTCGTGACCACCGACCTCTTCTACGACCCGCGCGCCGACGCGGCGAGCGGATGGATCGAGCGCGGCGCGTCCGTGGTCGAGATGGAGGCGGCCACGATCCTGCAGGTGGCCGCTCGGCGAGGAGTCCCGGCCGCGTGCGTGCTGGCGGTAACCGACGTGCCGGCACCCGGCGGCGCCCGCCGGGTGGACGCGGAGCAGCTGGAGGAGATCGGGCTGAGGCTGGGCGACGCCGGCTACGCGGCGCTGGCCACTACTCGGTGACGGTCAAGCGCTCCTGCGCCCGCGGCGCTGGCCACTACTCGGTGACGGTCAAGCGCTCCTGCGCCCGCGGTACCGGGCTCCCGCTCGGCGCGACCGACTCGCGCAGCGACGCGAGGTCGCGGGCGATCTCGTCGAGGCGCTGCTCGATCGGCGCCAGCGGCTCCTGGGTCGCGAGCGCGGCGAGCCGCTCCTCGAGGCGATCGATGGAGTCCTCGATGCCCTCTAGCCGCTGCGAGAGCGAGCGCAGCCGCCGGGTCACGCGCTCGATGTCGGCCGCGGAGGGCAGGTTGAGGGCGCCCATCGCCACCTCTTGCGCCTGTACCGCCCGCTCGCGCGCCTCGAACGCCTTGGCGATCGCGCCGTTGACCACCGGGTTCGAAATCAGCTCCTCGGCGATCTTCCCGAGCGCCTCCTCGCCCTGCCTCGACAGCTTCTCGACGAAGGTCTCATCCTGCTCGGGGGTGGCCATCGGCGGCAGGGTAGACGATCGTCGCCGAGAAGGCGGGTCTAACCCTCAAGTCGAGGGTTATGGTGGGGGTTTGGCTCGAGAGCAACTCAGCTTCGGGCCCGAGCATGACGCAGTTCCGATTGAAGATATGCGGGCACACGGTCGATACAAGGAACTGATCTCGCGCGCGGGCTCGGTCGCGGCGTGCGGGCAGACAACATCACCACCCCAGGCAGTTACCCATTGCAGACACAAAAGCCCTCAAGTAGCGTTGGTCGCCCCGCAGGCGTCCCTGATAGCCTGCGCGCGCACGCAGGGCGCTTTTCGAAGCGCCTCGAGGGAGGTCTGAGAACAGCACGGATGAAGACGCGGCTCCTCACCATCCTGCTCGCGGCGGGGACCTTCGTCATGGCCGGGCTGACCGCGTTCACCATCCCCGCGGTCGCGCAGTCCGAGACCGTGTCGGTGCAGCTGCCCTCGGGCGAGATCGTGCAGGTGACCGTGGACGTGCCGCCGGGCGGATCGCTGGCGGACATCAAGCTCCCGGGCAAGGTCGTGAATCAGACCAAGACGGCCCAGGCTGACCCCGCGCCGGCGCCTGAGCCGACGACCCCTGACACCACGACCACGCCGACGCCCCCGCCCGCGCTGGCCCCGCCGAGCACCGGCGGCGGCTCGCCTCAGGGTCAGACCAACAGCGGCGAGAAGGTTCGTCGCGAGGGCGAGCAGGTCCGCGAGATCACCGGCGGCAAGCCTCCAGCCAAGGATGAGGGTTCGAAGAAGAAGGACGCGCAGTCGAAGCTGCGCAACCCCGACGGCACCCCCGTCCCGACGAACCCCGGCTTCATCGACGCGCTCCCCGGCCCGACGACCGCCCACGGCGTTCCCAACTTCATCATCCGCAAGTTCCGGGTGCCGCCCTTCCTCCTCTCGATCTACCAGGCTGCCGGAATCGAGTACGGCATCCGCTGGGAGGTCCTGGCGGCGATCAACGAGATCGAGACGGACTACGGGCGCAACCTCAACGTGTCCTCCGCGGGTGCGGTCGGGTGGATGCAGTTCATGCCGTCCACCTGGAAGGTCTACGGCACCGACGCGAACAAGGACAAGCGCAAGGACCCCTACAACCCGGTCGACGCGATCTTCGCCGCCGCCCGCTACCTCAAGGCGGCCGGCTACCAGGACGACGTGCGTCGCGCGATCTTCGCCTACAACCACGCCGACTGGTACGTCGACTCGGTGCTTCTGCGCGCGCGGCTGATCGCCGGCGTGCCCGCCGACCTGATCGGCTCGCTCACCGGGCTGACCGAGGGCCGCTTCCCCGTCTACGCGCGTGCGCGTTACGCGGACGACCTGGCCGAGGCCGAGATGCTCAAGCAGGTCAAGCAAGGCGAGAACGCGGCCAACGTGATCGAGTCCGCCGACAGCCGCCGGTCGATCGACATCTACGCGCGCAGCGGCGCGCCCGTGGTGGCGGTGAACGACGGCGTCATCAAGGAGATCGGCAACAACGACAAGCTCGGCCACTACGTGACGCTGCAGGACGTGTACGGCAACCGCTACACGTACGCGCACCTCGGCTCGGTGTCGCAGCAGTACCCGGTGCCGAAGCGGGACGCCACCGACCCGAGCCGTGACGCGCGCGCGTTGAAGGCGAACGGCGACCAGCAGGATCCGAAGCCGCTGACGCCCGCGTCGGCCGGCCGCCAGGTCGCGGACTCGAGCGCCGGCTCCGCCCCGCGGGAGACCCCGAGCTCCCAGGCCAGCGTGCCGATCAAGCAGCGCCTGTTCGCCCACCCCGACATGGAGGGCGCGCGCCAGGCCGGTGGCCTCGACCAGCTGCTGGACCGGAAGGCGCGCAAGACCGGCTCGTACGAGACCTACCGCAACTACTTCTCGCGCCCGTTCGGCGTGAACCCCAACAAGGTCACGCTGCGCCGGCTGCGCAAGGGCTCGCGCGTGATCGGCGGCACGATCATCGGCCGCATCGGGCGCACGGTCGCCAACCGGGCGCCGCACCTGGACTTCTCCATCCGCCCGGCTGGCAGGGGCGCTCCGCGGATCGACCCGAAGCCGATCCTCGACGGCTGGAAGCTGCTGGAGGCCACGGCGATCTACCGCGCGTCCGGTCGCAACGTCCTCCACGGCGACAACGTGGACGGCATGTCGATCGGCCAGATCCTGCTGCTCCCGAAGCCGCAGCTCGAGCGCCGCGTGCTCGCCGACGATCGGGTCGAGATCTACGGCTGCGGTCGCGAGAACATCCGCTCCGGCCAGATCGACCGGCGCGTACTCGCGACGCTGGAGTACCTGGCCGAGTCGGGGCTGCGCCCGACCGTGACCAGCCTCAAGTGCGGCCACGGCTTCTTCACCTCATCGGGCAACGTCTCCGAGCACAGCTCCGGTAACGCCGTCGACATCGCCAAGGTCAACGGCATCCCGATCCTCGGCCATCAGGAGCCGGGCGGGATCACCGAGCAGACCGTGCGCCGCCTGATGCAGCTGCAGGGCACGATGGCGCCGCACCAGATCATCTCCCTCTTCGAGGTCGGCGGGGCCACGATGGCGATGGCGGACCACGCCGACCACATCCACGTCGGCTTCCAGCCGCTGTTCGGCGCGAACCGCAAGCTCGGCAAGCAGGCGCTGGCGGTCCTCAAGCCGGGCCAGTGGTCCGACCTGATCTCGCGCCTGCGCGAGCTCGACAACCCGGTCGTGCCGACGAAGCCCTCCAAGTACGCGCTGCCGGCGGGCAAGCACCGCCCGGCGAGCGACGCCCACACGGGCGAGTAGAGCGACGGCCACCGCGCCCGAGCCCGAGCTCTTCGGCTGCGTACAGCTCGAGTTCGGCTTCCTGCTGGGCCCGACCGACGGGCGCTACCTCGTGCGGTCCGAGGCGGACGGGCCCGTGGAGGCCGTGCTGGTATTCGGCACTCAGGGCGCCCCGGCGCGGCACCGTCGCCGCGACCGGCGCCCGCGCGAGCTGAGTTCGGCGCAGGCCGCGGAGCCCGTGCCGACCGCGCGCGCCACGGTCGTGCGCGCCGTGGCGTTCAGCTCGGGCGCCGAGGCGGCCGCTTGGTTCGCGGGACTGCGGGCTGACGAGGGGGCGCTCGATGCGGAGGTGGGCTCCGCCGTTGTGGTGCTGAACCTCGCGCTGCGCCTGCGCCGGGCCGCGACCGCGGACCCTTACCTGGCCGAGCTGTCCGCCGACCGGGCGCTGGTGGTGCGGGTGGGCTACGGCAGCGGGGAGGCGGTGGCGGAAGGCCGCTTCGCGGAGGCGCTGGAGCTGCCGCGACCGGGGGCGCGCCGGGTGAAGCGGTCGATGGAGGCGCCGGAGGAGCGCTTCGCGGCGATGCTCGGAGCCCGGCAGAAGCCGCTGGTGGCGGAGGAGCTGGTGCTGCGCGCCCGGGCGGACCTGAACGCCGAACGCCCGCGCGAAGCCGCCCTTCAGGCACGGGTGGCGCTGGAGGCACTGCTGGCGGAGCTGGGCGACGGCGCCGAGCACCGCGAAGCGGTGGGCGGGGCGGCGAACGCGGCGCTGGCCGGGGACCTCGGCGATAGCGAGCTCCACGCGCTCACGGAAGCAGTGAAGGCGATGGAAGCCGCTCTGCGGCGGCACCGCCTCGGCGGCTAGAGCGCGGCCAGCACCGCCCGCAGCTCCTCCACCACGTCGCCGTCGAGCTTCACGTCGACTTCGTCGTCGTAGGGGGTCGGACCCTGCGTGACCAGAGCCAGCCGGCCGCCGGCTCCGCGTGTGATCGCCGGCAGCCCGGCCACGGGGTAGACCTCCAGCGACGAGCCGACGCACACCATCAGGTCGGCGTCCAGCGCCAGCGCCTGCGCCTCCGACAGCGCGCGCTCCGGCAGCATCTCCCCGAACAGCACCACGTCGGGCTTAAGCGGAACGAAGCAGCACGCGCACTCCGGCGCTCCGTCGTCCGCCCGCAGCTGCTCGATCACCCGGTCGAGCGGCACCTTGCCGCCGCACTGGAGGCACACGCTCGACTCGATCGAGCCGTGCACCTCGATCAGGCGCTGCGTGCCCGCCACCCGGTGCAGGCGGTCGATGTTCTGCGTGATCACCGCCTTGATCAGCCCGCGCCGCTCCAGCTCGGCCAGCGCCAGGTGCGCCTCGTTCGGCCGCTTGTCCACCAGCGAGGCGAAGCGGTCGCCGTAGAAGCGCCAGAAGCGGTCGGGGTCGCCCCGCCACGCGTCGATGTGGGCGACCTCCATCGGGTCGACGTTCTCCCACAGCCCCGTCCGCGGCGTGCGGAAGTCCGGAATGCCGGATGGCACCGACACGCCCGCGCCCGTGAGCACCACCGCGCGCTCGGCGTCGCGCAGCAGCGTCGCCAGCCGCTCGGCCCGAGCCGTCGTGGGCCAAGCAGCGGGCTGGCCCGCTGCGCGGCGATCCTCTCCCGCGACCGTCATCGACCCTTGAAGGCGGCCCGGCGCTTCCCGAGGAACGCCCCGATGCCCTCCTTGGCGTCCTCGGATCCGAACACGCGCGCGAAGCCCTCGGCCTCGGTGGCCAGCCCCTCGTCGAGGTCCGGCCGGTGCGAGCGCTTCTTGATCTCCTCGATCGCCAGCGGCGCCTTCTCGGACAGATGCCGCGCCCAGGCGAGAGCCGTGTCGAACAGCTCGTGGTCGGGCACGACCTGATTGGCGAGGCCCACCCGGTGCGCCTCGTAGGCGTCGATCGGGTTGCCGCCGAGGTTCATCTCGAGCGCCTTGGACTCCCCCACGAGCCGCGGCAGCCGCTGCGTGCCACCGAAGCCGGGGATGATCCCCAGGTTGATCTCGGGCTGGCCGAACGTCGCCGACTCGGCGGCGATGCGCACGTCGCAGGCCATCGCCAGCTCGCAGCCGCCGCCGAACGCGATCGAGTTGACCGCCGCGATCGTGGCCGTGGACGACTGCTCCATGCCGCGCATGAAGCGGTGCGCGGACTCGACGAGGTCGGCGCCCTCGGCGTCCGGCGACATCTTCGTGAACTCCTTGATGTCCGCCCCGGCGCTGAACGTGAAGATGTTCGACGAGGCCAGGATCAGCGCCCGGGCCTTGCCGCCGACCTCGTCCCACACGGAGATCAGGTCGCGCACGGCCTGCGGGGACAGCGGGTTCGCCGGCGGGCGGTTGAGCCAGGCGATCGCGACGTCGCCGCGCGTCTCGAGCAGCACGGTCTCGCGCTGGTCGCCCGCGTCCGGCTGCGGATAGGGGAAGAAGCCCTGGCCGCTCTTGCGGCCGAGCCGCCCCTGGGCGACGAGCCGGCGCAGCACGATCGGCGGCTCGAACGCCGGCCCCCACTCGCGCTCGGCGCGCTCGAGCTGCTCGAGGATCACGTCGAGGCCGGCCTCGTCCGCGCGGCTGAACGGGCCGGGCAGGATGCCGGCGCCCATCATCATCCCTACCTCGATGTCCTTGGCGGAGGCCACTCCCTCCTCCAGCACGAGGCAGGACTCGACCAGGGTCTTCAGACCCATCCGCTCGACCAGGCTGTGCGTGCCCGCGCTAGTTGCCGTGCTCATAGAAGCCCTTTCCGGTCTTCTGGCCGAGGTTCCCGGCCTCCACCAGCGCCTTCATCTGTGCCGACACGAAGAAGCGCTCCCCATACGACTCCCGCAGGTGCTCGGCCACGTGCAGCACCGTGTCGAGGCCGAGCAGGTCCGTGAGGAAGAACGGCCCCATCGGAACCGTCCCGGAGTCCTTGATGACCTTGTCCACGTCCTCGACCTCGAGCCCCTCCTCCTCGGTCACGCGCCAGACCTCGGACACCGCCGAGTTGAGGATGCGGTTGACGACGAACCCGGGGGCCTCGCCGCAGCGGATCGCCATCTTGCGGATCTGCTGGGCGAAGTTGGCGGCCGCCTGGATCGTCTCCTCGGACGACTCCTCGCCCTCCACCACCTCGATCAGCCGCATCATCGAAGCGGGGTAGAAGAAGTGGAAGCCGCAGACCTTGTCGGGACGGATCGTGGCCTCGCCCATCTGGGTGATGGACAGGGACGAGGTGTTGGACGCGAGGATGGCGTGCCCCGGCGTGACGGCGTCCAGCTCGGCGAACACCGCCTGCTTGATCTCCATCCGCTCGGGGACGGCCTCGATGACGAAGTCCGCGTCGCCGAAGCCCTCGTAGTCGAGCGTGCCCTGGATGCGCCCGAGGACCTCCTCGAGCTGCCGGTCGGCGTCCTCCTGAGTGATCTTCTCCTTCGCGACCAGGCCGGCCAGCTGGGCCCGCGTGACGTCACGCGCCTTCTCGAGGCCCAGATCGACGAATTCCTGCTTGACGTCCTTCAGGACTACGGGGATGCCGGCGGAGGCGACGACCTGGGCGATCTCCCCACCCATGGTCCCCGCCCCGACGACGGCGGCTTTGAAGACGAACAAGGCGAACCTCCGGGAAGGCGTGCTCGGGGGGCCGGGGGAGGCTAGCGCGTGGCGCCGCCCAAGCGCGCGGTAGCGTCCGCCGGATGACAGGCCGGCAGCTGCTGGAGCGCGGCGTCCACATCGCCGTGCTCTGGGCGCTGGCGGTGGCGGAGCCGCTGTTCGACCTGCTCGGGCGCAACCCGGAGTTCTTCGCCGTCAGGGGCGCGGACCCGCGCGACATCGTCGCCTTCGCGTTGCTGATCACGTTCGTGGTGCCGCTCGCGCTGATCGCGGTGGAGTGGCTGGTCGCGCTGGCCAGCGCAACGGCGGCCAGGGCGCTGCACCTGGTCTACATGGCCACCTTGGTGGCCGCGATCGCGCTGCAGGCGATCGAGCTCGCGGGCCCGCTGCCGGCATTCGCGCTGGCGCTCGGATCGGGCGTGCTCGCCGCCGTCTCCTACGTGCGCTGGCCGGCCGCGCGGGCGTTGCTGACGGTGCTCGGCCCGGCCCCGATCGTGTTCCTGGCGCTGTTCCTGCTGGTGTCCGACGTCTCGGACCTCGTCTTCCCGGGACCCGCGGACGTGCAGGCCGCGCACGTGCCGGCTACCGCCCCGGTCGTGCTGGTGATCTTCGACGAGCTGCCCGTGCACTCGCTCATGGCCGCCGACGGCAGGGTGGACGCCGGGCGCTACCCGAACTTCGCCCGGCTGGCGCGCGATGCCACCTGGTACCGCAACACCGCATCGGTGGAGCAGGACACCCCCTACGCCGTCCCGGCGATCCTCGACGGCCGGCTGCCCCGAAAAGACCGCCTGCCGGTCGCCGCCGACCATCCCCAGAACATCTTCAGCCTGCTGGGCGACCGCTACGAGCTGCACGTGAGCGAGGACGCCACGGCCCTGTGCGCCCCCAGCCTGTGCCGCGCGCGTGAGGACGAGCCGCTCTGGAGCGACCTCGCCCGGGTCTACGCCCACGGGCTGCTGCCGGACGACGTCGAGGACGACGTGGAGTCGGTAACCGAGGCCTGGGAGCGCTTCGACGAGGGGCTCGATCCGACCGAGGCGATCGCCGACACGCTGCGGGTGCCACCGGAGACCAAACGCCACCGATTCGTGCGCCTGCACGGCAACCTCGCCCGCGGCCGCCCGGAGCGCTTCGAGCGGTTCGTCGAGGGCATCCAGGGCGGGCGGGGACCGCGCCTGCACCTGATCCACGTGCTGCTGCCGCACATGCCGTTCCAGTACCTGCCCTCGGGGCGCTTCTACCGCGACTCGCCGGAGGAGATGCTGACCGGCTTGGACGGCCGCGAGGGCTACGACAGCCGGTTCGTCGTCGCGCAGACCTACCAGCGCCACCTGCTCCAGCTCCAAGCCACCGACCGGCTGCTCGGCAAGCTGCTCGACCGGCTGCACAAGGTGGGCATCTACGACCGCTCCGTGGTGGCGGTGGTGGCCGACCACGGCATCAGCTTCCGCCTCGGCTACGACCGCCGGCTGCTCCGGGCCCAGAACGTGCAGGACATCGCCCCCGTGCCGTTCTTCCTGAAGGCGCCGGGGCAGAAGCGCGGGCGGATCAGCGACAAGCCGCTCCAGACGATCGACGTGCTGCCCACGATCGCGGATGTCCTCGGCGTGCGGATCCCGTGGCAGGTCGACGGCCGCTCCGCGCTCCGCCGCGCGGCGCGGAACCGGCGGCGCGAGATCGTCGCGAAGAAGTTCAAGCACACCTACCTGGTCGACACGCCCACCTACGAGAGCGCCAAGCGCGCCGCGCTCGCGCGCAAGGTGCGGCTGTTCGGGCGCGGCACCTATGCGTTCGGGCCGCGGCCGGACCTGATCGGCCGCGCAACGCCCGCGGGCGGCCGGCGCGTGACCGTGGTTCCCGGCAGTGGCTTCGTGCCCGCCCACGTGGCGGGCGTGATCGCCGATGGAGAAAGCCCCGGGCGCGTGGTTGCGGTGGCTGTGAACGGCACCGTGGCCGCCACCGGGGTGACGTTCACGCTCCGCGGCAGCGAGGCCGAGCAGTTCTCGATGATCGTGCCGGAGCGGTCGCTGCGGCCGGGCCACAACCGGATCGAGGTGCTGCTGGTCGAGGGCGAGCAGCTGGACCCGATCTAGCCCAGCTCGGCGTCTTCCCGCGCCTCCACGCCGAAGCGTGTGAGCGTGCGCCGCAGCGAGTCGCGCAGCGCTCGCCGGATGAAGATCACGTCGGCCAGCGCCCCCAGCGGCCCGTACTTGGTGAGCGTGTACTCCAGGCTCAGCTCCACTCGGGCGCCGCCCTCGCTCTCGATCGCACGGAAGGTCTGCCTCCCGGCCAGGCGGTCCTCGAAGACCAGCGTGGCGAAGCGGCCCGGGTCGCCCCCGGTGACCTTCTCGGTCACGCGGCCGCGCCCGGCGGGCACCGACTCCCAGATCACCCGGCTGCCCTCCGCCGGCCAGCCCGGGTCCAGCTCGACCAGCCGGGCGAAGCCCTCCACGAAGCTCGACCAGCGCGACACGTCGGTCCAGAGCCGCAGCGCCGCCTCCGGCGTGAGCGGCACCTCGGCCTCGGCACGCGCCGTCCTCAAGCCCCGTACACCTCGCGGACGATCTCGTCGATCGAGGTCTTGACGGAGTCGAGGAAGGGTCGCACCTCCTCGACGAGCCGCTGGTACTCCGCCTGGCCCTCGTCGGTCAGCGAGTAGTAGCGCCGCGTGCGGCGCTCGGGGTGCTCCCACTCGCCGGCGATCAGCCCGCGCGACTCGAGCTGGCGCAGCAGCGGATACATGGTGTTCGGGTTGACCGACAGCACCCCGGCCGTCATCCCCGCGATGCGCTCCATCAGCTGGTTGCCGTAGCTGGGCCCCTGGGCGATCAGGTGCAGCACCAGCAACGGCAGCACCTCGCGGCGACGCAGCTCGCCCGTGAACGGGTCCTGGGAGCGCTTCGAGGGCGGAGCGGCCGTCGCCTCGAGGCCGCCCGCCTGCGCCACCGCATCGCGCACTGCGCGGCGGCTGCGGTCGCGTTTAGACCTGCTCACTCGGCGCAATGCTGACAGGGGCCGCCGAATGACGGCCCCTGGCGGCGCGGGCCGCTACGCGGCGACCGTGGCCGGCTCGTCGACGCGGCGCGGCATCAGCACCTCGCGCGCGATCACCAGCCGCTGGATCTGCGACGTGCCCTCGTAGAGCTGCATGATCTTGGCGTCCCGCATCAGCTTCTCCACGGGGTACTCCTTGATGAAGCCGTAGCCACCGTAGACCTGCACGGCGTCGACGGCCACCTCCATCGCGGAGTCGGCGGCGAAGCGCTTGGCGTGCGAGGACGCGAGCGTGTTGCGCTCGCCCTTGTCGAGCAGGGCAGCCGACTTCCAGGTGAGCAGCCGTCCGGCCTCGATCTTGGTCGCCATGTCGGCGATCATGAACTGGATCGCCTGGTGCATCGCGATCGGCACGCCGAACTGCACGCGCTCCTTGGAGTAGTCGCGGGCGAACTCGAAGGCCGCCTGGGCGATACCCACGCCCATCGCCGCGACGCCCGGGCGAGTGCGGTCGAGCGTCATCATCGCGAGCTTGAAGCCCTTGTTCTCCTCGCCCAGCAGGTTCGCGGCGGGGATCTCGACATCGTTGAACGAGATCATCGCGGTGTCGGAGGCGCGCTGACCTAGCTTGTCCTCCTTCTTGTCCACCACCACGCCCGCGTCGCGCGGGACCACGAAGGCCGAGATGCCGCGGTGGCCGGCCTCCTTGTCGGTCTTGGCGTAGACCGTGTACCAGTCGGCGTGCGAGCCGTTGGTGATGAAGACCTTGGTGCCGTTGATGACGTACTTGTCGCCCTTCCTGACGGCGGTGGTGCGCCTGCCCGAGACGTCCGAGCCGGCGTCGGGCTCGGGCAGGCAGCAGGAGGCGAGCTTGGGCTCCTCGGTGAGCATCCCGAGGTAGTGCTTCTTGATCTCGTCGGAGCCGCCGAGCGCCACCGGAGCGGTGGCCAGCCCGTTGCACATGATCGACGTGCCGATGCCGGAGCACCCCCAACCGAGCTCCTCCTCGATGATGCAACCCGAGAGGAAGTCGAGCCCGGGCCCGCCGTACTCCTCGGGGATGTGGGAGTTCATCAGGCCAACCTCCCAGGCCTTGTCGATGATGTCGCGCGGGAAGGTGGAGTCGCGGTCGTACTCCCACGCCTTCGGCCGGATCTCCTTCTCGGCGAAGTCGTGAGCCAGGTCGCGAATGTCCTTCTGCTCGTCGGTCAGGGTGAAGTCGACCATGGAGGCTGCTCCTAAGTGCCCGGACGGCCCTTGCCGGGCCAACCGATTGATTCGTCAGTCAATGGAGTACCCACCAGGTTACAACAGGTAACGGAGAGCGGCATAAATCCCCGCTGCGACGGCAACCACGGTGATCAGGAACCACCCCACCTGCTCGGGGTAGAGAGCCGGCCTGCTGGGCGCCAGGCTGCGGCGGCGGAGGCGCTTCCACGACATGCGGGACACTCTGACCGATGGATTTCGGCACCGTCGTGATCGTGGTCGCCGTGGTCGCCGTGGTGGTGGCCGCCGCCTCGTACTGGGGGACCGGGCGGATCTACTCGGGGCTGGGGCGCGAAGGCGGCCTGGACATGACGCGCGAGCCGCCGGCACAGGCCAGCGGGGCCGAGGTGCAGGAGGAGATCCGCCAGATGCTGGAGGCCAAGTCGCGGCGGCGCAGGGCGCGCGGCGAGCCGGAGCTGGACGTGGACGCCGAGCTCGCCGAGCTCACCCGACCGTCCGCGGATCCGGGCCTGCGCGAGGAGGTCCGCCAGCTCGTGATCGCGCGCAACGAGCGCCGCATGCGTCAGGGCAAGGAGCCGCTCGACGTGGAGTCCGAAGTCGAGCGCCAGCTGCGCGCGATCGGGGAGTGACTCCCCCGAGCCGCGGGTATAGGCTCACCTCGCCATGGCCGCCGACGATCACCGCATCGAGCTCGAGGATCTCGTGGTTCGCCCCGGGACCTACCTGAACCCTCAGACCGAGGTGCTCATCGTCGTGGACGACTCACCCTCGATCGACGGCGAGATCTTCAACCTCGAGGAGTTCGAGGGCGCCGACTGGGTGCACATCTCCGACGAGGTCCCGCTCGACGAGTCGCGCCGCGACGAGCTGCTCGAGAGCTTCCAGGCGACCTACCACGGCGAGGGCAGCCGCGTCACCCCCCGGACACCCGCGGACGACGATCCGGGCGAGGTCGAGCCGGATCCCGAGCAGGCCGGCTACACCGCCGAAGAGTAGGGCCACCCGGGCCGGCACGTAGGCTTCCGCGCCCAATGCGCCCGATCCACTACCTAGGCGTCTTCATTCCGGTAGCCATCGTGCTCGAGCTGGCCCACGCCAGCCCGGTCGTGGTGTTCGGCGCGGCGGCGCTTGCCGTGATCCCGTGCGCCGCCGTGATGGGCGAGGCCACCGAGGCGATCGCCGCGCGCACCGGCCCGGGCATCGGCGGCCTGCTGAACGTGACGTTCGGCAACGCGCCCGAGCTGATCATCGCCTTCTTCGCCCTGCTCGAGGGTCTGCAGGAGGTCGTGAAGGCGTCGATCGTCGGCTCGATCATCGGCAACATCCTGCTGGTCATGGGCGCGGCGATGCTGGTCGGCGGGCTGCCGCGCGACAAGCAGACGTTCAGCCGCACCGCTGCCAACGCTCAGTCCGCGATGCTGCTGCTGGCGCTGGCGGCGCTCGTCTTCCCGGCGATCTTCCAGCTGATCCACGGCGGCGGGCTGCCGACGGTCGGCGAGGAGCGCGTGGACTTCGGCTCCGACCTCGAGAAGCTCTCGTTCGGCGTGGCGATCGTGCTGCTGGTGTCGTACGTGGCGGGCCTGATCTTCTCCCTGAAGACCCACCGCGCGGTGTTCAACCCGTACGACGAGTCCGAGGCCGAGGAGCCGGAGCACCGCTGGAGCGTGCGCCAGGCCGCGATCTACCTGGCTCTGTCCGCTGTTGCCGTGGGCGTGATGAGCGAGATCCTGGTCGGCTCGATCAGCGCGGCGTCCAAGGACATCGGCCTGTCGGAGTTCTTCGTCGGCGTGTTCATCGTGGCGATCGTGGGCAACGCGGCCGAGCACTGGGTGGCGGTGCTGGTGGCCGCTAAGGACAAGATGGACCTCGCCGTGAACATCGCGATCGGCTCGAGCGCCCAGGTGGCCCTGTTCGTGGCGCCCGTGCTGGTGCTGGCCTCGTTCGTGGTGGGCCCGGACCCGATGGCGCTCGTGTTCAACGGCTACGAGCTGGGCGCCCTGATGTTCGCGGTGCTGATCGCCAACCTGGTCACGCAGGAGGGCGAGTCGAACTGGTTCGAGGGCGTGCAGCTGCTGGCGCTGTACGTCGTGCTGGGGCTGGTCTTCTACTTCGCCTGAGCCAGCGCGGCCAGCGCTCGCGCCGTGGCCCGGGCCATCGTGAGCAGCTCGGGTCGGTTCACGTTCGCGAGCGTGTCGCAGGGCAGGTGGTAGCAGGGGTCCCGCGGCCGTCCGCCCGGCCCGGGCTCGGTCGCTCCCGAGTAGAGGCCGTTCACCGCGATGCCCACGCGCTCGAACGCCGAGTGGTCCGACCGGTTGCCCGTGAGCACCCCGCGTTCGCGCCCGGGGTGCAGCCTGCGCAGCAGCGCGCCCAGCCGCGCTTCGCCGTCCGAGTAGATCGCCGGCACCGCGTTCGGCGAGCCGAGCATGTCGAAGTTGAGGTAGGCGGCGATCTCGCGGCGCTGGTCCTCCGAAAGCTCGCGCACGTAACGGCGCGAGCCGTACAGCCCCTCCTCCTCCCCCGCCCAGAACGCCAGCCTGACCCGGCCGGGCGGCCGCGGCCCGAACGTCCGGGCCACCTCCAGCAGGGTGGCCACGCCCGAGCCGTTGTCGTTGATGCCCGGCCCGTTCGGGACCGAGTCGAGGTGCGCGCCCGCCATCGCCACGCGGCCGTGGCGAGGGCCCAGCTCCGCGATCACGTTGCTTGCGCGCCCGGAGACGGTCTCGGCGTCCACCGACAGCTGCACGCGGTCCCCGTCGCGCGCCGGCACGCGCGTGCTCATCATCACCACCGGCAGGCCCAGCCGCGGGAACACGAGCGTCGCGAAGGCCACGCCGCGACGCGAGCCGGACGTCTGCACCACCAGCGCGCTCGCTCCTGCCTTGCGCGCGTTGACGGTCTTGCGCCACAGGAAGCAGGTACCGGCGCCCGTGAACGCCACGTCGCCGCGGCTCAGGCCATCGAAGTCCGTGGCCTGGCAGCCATCGTCCACCGCCCGCAGCGGGCCGTCGACCTGGCCCGCCGCCGAGTAGCCCGGCACGCGGAAGTCGCGGATCGGCTCCAGCGGGGCGGCCTCACCAACCGACAGGGTCGCCGGCGTGCGCTCGCGCCACAGCGGCATCGGCACCTGCTGAAGGCGGACGCGCCAGCCGGCGTGGCGCAGGACGTCCGCCGCGTAACCGACCGACTCCTCGTAACCCGGCGTGCCCACCGCCCGCTGCCCGCCGGCGCGGGTCGCTATCCGCTCGAGCGCGCTCAGGTGACGCACCAGTCCGCTCTCGGTGATCGGGCGCGGCGGCGGCGGGCGGTCCGGCTTGGATTGCTCGGAGTTGCAGCCGGCCGCCAGGACCGCTGCCGCCGCCAGTGACAAGAGCAGCCGCGCCGCGATGCGGCGCACGGTATGCCATCCGCGGGCCGGCTAGGCGGCGAAGCCCGATCGGCGGCGATTCAGCTCGCGGGCGCTGATGATGCGGTCCACGAGCCCGTACTCCACCGCTTGCTCGGCGCTGAAGAAGCGGTCGCGCTCCATGTCGTCGTGCACCTGGTCCACGCTCTGCCCGGTGTGGCGCGAGTAGATCTCGTCGAGCAGCCGGCGCAGCTCGAGCACCTCCTTGGCGTGGATCTCGATGTCCGTCGACTGCCCCTGGAAGCCCGACGACGGTTGGTGGATCAGGATGCGCGAGTTCGGCAGCGAGAAGCGCTTGCCCTTGGTGCCGCCGGCGAGGATCAGCGACGCCGCCGACATCGCCATGCCGTAACAGAGCGTGCTCACGTCGGGGCGGACGTACTGCATCGCGTCGTAGATGGCGAGCCCGGCGTGCAGGGAGCCGCCGGGGGAGTTGACGTAGACCGAGATGTCCTTGTCCGGATCGTCCGACTCCAGGTGGATCAATTGAGCGACGACGAGGTTGGCGATGTCGTCGTCGATCTGCTGGCCGATGAACACGATCCGCTCGTTCAGCAGGCGCGAGTAGATGTCGAAGGAGCGCTCCCCGCGGGACGTCTGCTCCAGGACCATGGGCACGAGCGAGCTCTGGGCGCGACCGATCTGCACTGTGTTCTCCTTCCGATAAGGTGCAACTGTCTGGTTGCTCACCATAGCGCAACTGTACGGTTGCACCTGGAGGCCCCATGGAACTAAGTCGGGAGATCACATTGCCCGCCCCCGCCGAGGAGGTCTGGCGCTCGCTGGCCGAGCCGGCCTGGCTGGGCGAGGACGCCAGGATCGAGCTGCGCCCGAACGGTGACGTTCGCGCCGGCGATCGCACCGGATTCGTCGAGGAGGTCGAGGAGCCCAGCCGCCTGGTGTTCTGGTGGTCGGCGCCGGGCGAGGACGCGACCCGCGTGGAGCTCGAGCTCGAGCCGGACGGCGAGCAGACCCACCTGCGCGTGGTCGAGTCGCATCCGCTCGCGATGCTCGACCTGTACGGAGTCGAGATCGTCGCGGGTGCGCCTCAGCAGCCCGGGCCTCGGCAGCCGGAGCTGCTGGTCCGCTGATGGGAGCCGCGGACGCCGTCTTCGGCGCCCTTGCCGACGGCACCCGCCGGAACCTGCTCGCGCGGCTCGGCGAGCTGGGCGAGGCGAGCGCCACCGACCTCGCCCGTGAGCTGCCCGTGAGCCGCCAGGCCGTGCAGAAGCACCTCGGCACGCTCTCCGGCGCGGGCCTCGTGGCCGCGCGCCGGGCCGGGCGCGAGGTGCTCTACCGCCCCACGCCGGCGCCGATGTCCGAGGCGATGGCGTGGATGGCCGAAGTCGGTGGCCAGTGGGACGAGCGCCTGGCCGCGCTCGAGCGCCAGCTGGCACGGGCCGGGAAGGCGCAGGCCTGAGCGCGCTGCTCGTCGGCTTCGGGCTGGGCTTCTTCGTCGGCGCCCAGCCCGGCCCTGTCGCGCTGCTGTGCGTGCGTTCCGTGCTGCGCGGCGCGTTCACCACCGGGCTGGCGATCGGCGCCGGGGCCGCCGTGATCGACCTGCTCTACGCCGGCCTGGGGCTGGCGGGGGCGGCCAGCCTGCTGGAGATCGACGCGCTGCGCCTTGTTCTCGGCGCCCTGGGCGCCGTGCTACTGGCCGCGATCGGCGTGCGCACCCTGTGGACGGCGTTCCGGGTCAGGCTCGGCGGCGAGGCGCCCGCCGAGGTCGCCACGCCGCGGCGGGCCTTCGCCACGGCCCTGGCGGCTACCGCCTCGAACCCGCTGACGATCGCCACCTGGACGGCGATCTTCGCCGCGGCCTCCACCGCCTCGCTGGGCGGCGGCTCCGCATCGGACGCGGCGCTGCTGCTGGGCGGCGTGGCCTGCGGCACGTTCACGGCCTTTACCGCTCTGTCCACGTTGGTGGCCGTGGTGCGCGGCCGCTTCGGACCGCGCCTGCTGGCGGCGGTCGACGCGGTGGCCGGCGCAGGCCTGCTCGGGTTCGCAGGCCTGCTGGGCTGGCGCACCGCGCACGACGCCTGAGCGCCGGACCTACCGCAGTCGAACGTGGGTCGTGAGCGTGCGCTTGTTGCCGGCGCGGTCGGTCACCGTCACCACCAGCTTGAATCGCCCGCTCGCCAGGCCGCGGAGGGCTCGACGGCCCTGCTTGGTCAGGCGCAGCGTGAGGGCCTTGCTGAGGTTCGCGGCCGCGTTGGCCTGACCCTTCGCCAGCACGGTCTTGCTCGAGAAGCCGCGTCGCGACAGCGCCTTGCGGGTGCTCGCCTCGGCCGTCAGCGCCCCGGCGATCGTCCCGATCTCGCTGCTCTTCACGCTCAGCTTCAGCCCGCTCGACCGCAGGCTGCTCAGGCCCTGGCCCTTGCCGAGGGAGAGCTTCGCCGTTGGGGCCGTGTGGTCGATCGGCACCACCGGAGGCGTGACCACCGGCGGCTGCGGCGAGCTCGGCGGCGTCGGGTTGCCGGGCGGCGTGGGCGGCGCCGGGCTGCCCGGGGGCTCGCAGTCGGCCGCGACCGCGTCCACGGGGTCGCTGGTGGCCTTGTCCGTGCCGGGCCCGCAGGTGACCACGTCGGCGACGCTGTCGACGCTGTCGATCGTGTCGTTGCCGGAGCCCGCGTCGAGGGTGTCCGTGCCGCCCGCGTCGCGCAGGTCGTCGTTGCCCTCGAAGCCCATCAGGACTCCGTTGAGGGCGTTGCCGACCAGCGTGTCGTTGCCGAGGCCGCCGAAG
>JAXDIH010000064.1:0-17729 GCA_034664105.1 Thermoleophilaceae bacterium | reverse complement strand
AGCAGCTCGGGGGTGGCGGCCGCGGCGAGCCCGTGCGGCTCGCCGGGGAGATCTTCGGTGACGCCGCCCGCTTCGTTCACCAGCAGGCGTCCCGCCGCTTCGTCCCAGGGCTTCAGGCCGCGCTCGTAGAAGGCGTCCACGCGGCCCGCCGCCACGTAGGCGAGGTCGAGCGCCGCGGCGCCTGCGCGGCGCACGTCGCGGATCTGGGGCAGGAGCCGCGAGAGCACCTCGGCCTGCTCGGCCCGGCGCCCCGCCTCGTAGGAGAAGCCCGTCGCGACCATCGCGCGGTCCAGCGACGTGCACTGAGTCACGTGGATCGGGCGCCCGTTCAGAGCCGCCCCCTCGCCGCGCTCTCCGCTGAAGCACTCGCCGTCCACGGGGTTGAACACCACGCCGACAGCGAGCCCCTCAGCGTCCTCCAGGGCGATGCTCACGGCCCAGGCACGCAGCCCGTACAGAAAGTTCACGGTGCCGTCCAGCGGGTCCACGATCCAGCGGCGATCCGGCGCGACCCCCTCGATGCGCGAGCCCTCCTCGCCGACGAGGCCGTCCGCGGGCCGAGCGCTCGACAGGATCTCCCGGATCGTCCGCTCCGCCTCGCGATCGGCGTCCGAGACGGGGTCCGTCGGCGAGGACTTCGACGCCAGCCCCTGCACGGCCCGCCCGAAGTACGACATCAGCACGTCGCCGGCCGCCCGGGCCGCGCGTTCCGCCAGCTCGAGGTCCGAGCTCACCCGACCGCGCGGACGAGCAGGACGATCCCCGCGATCACGGCCATGACCACGACCACGTAGAGGAGAAAGCGGAAGGCCTCCTGCTCAGATCGCAGCGGGTTCAGCATCCAACTAGAGGATGTAGACCGTGAAGTACACGAAGATCCACATCACGTCCACGAAGTGCCAGTAGATGCCCGGCACCTCGACGCCGCGGTGCTCGGCGGCGGTGTAGTGGCCCCTGAACGCGCGGATCGTTGCGAAGGTCAGCAGCGTGAGTCCCACGAAGACGTGGGCGCCGTGGAGGCCCGTGAGCCCGTAGAAGATCGTGCCCTGGGCGTGGTCCTGCGGCGCGAAGCCGACGTGCACGTACTCGTTCACCTGGATGGTGAGGAACGCGAGGCCGAGCAGCGCCGTGGTGAGGAGGCCCACACGGAGCGCGTTCCGGTTCTCCCGCCGCGCCCCCTCGAGCGCCCAGTGCATCGTGAAGCTCGAGGAGATCAGGATCGCCGTGTTCACGCCGGCGATGAGCCTCGGCAGGTCCACGTCCTGGACCGGGAACCAGCCCTGGTCCGCCACGACCCGGACGAAGAAGTAGGCCGTGAAGAACGCTCCGAAGAGCATCACCTCGGAGATGATGAAAAGGAGCATTCCGAGGAACTGCGCCTCCACCCGCGACGAGACGTTCGCTGCGGGCGGTCCGTGGTGGTGCTCGGCGTGAGCGGCGGCTTCCATCAGCTCTCCTCCGCCACCACGTGCTCGACGGGCTTCCCGGTGGAGGCCTGCACGCGACCCACGAGGTCGCCGCGCAGCCAGCCCGAGCGGGTCTCGGGGAAGGTCGAGATCACGATGTCGTCAGGCGCGTAGAACTGGAGCGCGTTCTGGATCGCCGTGTAGGGGTCGTGGTGCTCGACCTGGCCGATGGCCTGGAGCCCGGCGTCCTCGAGATGCTTGAGCGTCGTGGCGAGCCGCTCGTGCGGGTCGCCGCCGCCACCGTTCTCCGTGCTCTCCGCCTGCGGGGCGATCACGATGAAGCGGCGCGGCTCCTCCCCGGCCTTGCGCTTGAGCGCGTCCAGGAGCGGCCGTGAGGCCACCGTCTGGTTCGCGACGACCAGCGTGCGCTTCACGTCGTCGCGCTCGGCGTCGAGGTCCACCACCACGTGCTCCACGGGGCGCCGGGTCGCGCGCTGCACGCGGTCCACGAGGCCCTGGCGGAGCCAGCCCGAGCGTGTCTCCGGGTGGGTCGAGATCACGATCTCGTCGTAGTCCTGGTCGCCAAGCGCGTCCATGACCGCCGAGTAGGGGTCCGGGTCCATCACCTCGCCGTCGGCCTGTATGCCGGCCTCGCGGAGCAGCGCCAGGGTCATCTCGAGACGGTTCTGAGCCGCGTCGCGTACGTGCTCGTCGTAGATCACGTAGCCGTGCTTCGGCTGGTTCTGGGGGCTGATCACGTGGACCTGCACCTCGTCGCCGTCGGCGCGGCGGCGCACGGCGTCGATCAGCGGCTTCCCCGCGACCGTCTCGTTGGCGACGACGAGGACGCGCTTCACAGGTCAACCGGCGGGGGAGCGCCGCCTCCGCCTGCGGGTGCCGGCACCGCGTCCGTCTGCGCACCCGCGGGCTGCTTGTCCTTGAAGACCGCGTGCACCGCGCCCGGCACGCCGTACTCGTAGGGGCCGCCGACCACCGTCGGGATCTCGTCGAAGTTGAAGATCGGCGGCGGCGAGGACACCTGCCACTCGATCGAGTGGGCGCGCCAGGGATTGCCCTCGGCGGCCGGGCCATGCCGCCACGAGGCGATCATGTTGTAGAGGAAGATCAGGAACGAAGCGCCGAAGATGAACGCCGAGATCGAGATGATCGCGTTCCAGGTCGCGAACTGCTCGGCGTAGTCGGCCACCCGCCTCGGCATGCCGTCGATGCCCACGAGGTGCATCGGGCCGAAGGTGAGGTTGAAGAAGACGAACGACATCCAGAAGTGGAGCTTCCCGAGCCCCTCGTCGTACATCCGGCCCGTCATCTTCGGGAACCAGTGGTAGATCCCGGCGAAGATCGTGAACACGGAGCCGCCGAACAGCACGTAGTGGATGTGGGCGACGATGAAGTACGTGTCCGACACGTGGATGTCGAACGGCACGACCGCCAGCATGATCCCGCTGATCCCGCCGAGCGTGAACATGGTGATGAAGCCGAGCGCGAACAGCATCGGTGTTCGCAGGTGGATCACGCCTCTCCAGAGCGTGGCGAGCCAGGAAAAGATCTTGATCCCCGTCGGCACCGCGATCAGCATGGTCGTGATCATCATCGGGACGCGGATCCAGCTCTGCATCCCCGACACGAACATGTGGTGCGCCCAGACCGTGAACCCGAGGATCACGATCGCCACCAGCGAGAACGCCATCATCCGATAGCCGAACACCGGCTTGCGCGCGTGTGTCGAGATGACCTCGCTGATGATCCCGAAGCCGGGCAGCATCATGATGTAGACGGCTGGGTGCGAGTAGAACCAGAAGACGTGCTGGTACATGAGCACGTCGCCGCCCTGGCCCGGGTCGAAGAAGTGCGTGCCGATCGTCCGATCCAGCAGCACGAAGAACTGTGAGCCGGCGATGAAGGGCGTGGCGATCACCACGAGCAGCGAGGTCGTGAAGTTGGCCCACACGAGCAGCGGCATGCGCCAGAACGTGAGCCCCGGCGCGCGCATGGTGATGATCGTGACCAGGAAGTTCAGCGCGGTCGCTATCGACGACGCGCCTGCGAACTGCACGCCCACCGTGAAGAACTGCTGGCCCATCGGGGTCTCGGTGGAGAGCGGGGCGTAGGCGGTCCAGCCGGTTGCGAAGGCGCCGCCCTCGGCGAAGTAGGACGCCAGCATCATCACGCCGGCGACCGGGAGCATCCAGAACGAGAGCGCGTTCAGGCGCGGGAACGCCATGTCCGGCGCGCCGATCATCAGCGGGATGACGTAGTTCGCGATCCCGGCGAACACCGGGATGATGAACAGGAAGATCATCAGCGAGGCGTGCACCGAGAACAGCCCGTTGAACGTGTTCGGGTCCACGAACTGGGTGCCCGGCTGCGCCAGCTCGGCGCGCATCACCATCGCCATCAGGCCGCCGGCCGTGAAGAAGAAGAAGGTCGTGCAGATGTACTGGATGCCGATGACCTTGTGGTCGGTGTTGACCCGGAAGTAGTCCTTCCACGAGCGGGCGCCGTGGCCCGAGTGGTCCTCCGGGATCGTGGGCGCGCCCGCGGCCCAGCGGAACCAGTAGTCGAATGCGCCGATCCCGATCAGGAATCCGAACGGGGCGACGACCAGGGCGCCGACCGTGATGATCGCGTCCCAGTTGACCGACTCCCAGCCGTAGAGAGTCCGGACGGCCACGACGATGCCCGTGCCCAGGCCGAAGCCGATCGCCACGCCGAGAGCGGCGCGGTACCAGCCGGGTGCGAGAAGACGACGGGTGAGGGTCATTTCTGCGCTTTCAGAAGGTACTCCACGAGTGCGTCGAGTTCCTCCGGCGACAGCTTGTCGCCGAAGTCTTGGGGCATGATGTCAGGGGCGAATCCCTTCGTGATCACCTTGTTGGGATCGACGATGGACTCGTGGATGAAGGCGGCGGTGGGCTTGTCGATGTTGTCCAGGTCGGGGCCGACCTTGCCGGTCGCGTTCGCCGGCTTGAACGTGTGGCAGCTGCCGCAGCCGTTGGCCGCGAAGATCGCCGCGCCGTCGGGAGCGCCGCCGCCACCGCCACTGGTGGCCCCGCCGCTCGCGCCGCCGCCCGCGGACTGCTTCTGCTTGTCGAGCCAGGAGGTGAAGGAGCTCGGTGCGACCACGCGCACGTTCTGGCGCATCGTGGCGTGGCCGAGGCCGCACAGCTCGGCGCAGACCACCTGGTAGTGGCCGACGCGGTTGGGCGTCACGCGGATCTTGGTCGTCAGGCCCGGTACGGCGTCGGACTTGAGCCGGAACTCCGGCACCCAGAACGAGTGGAGCACGTCCTTGGTGTGGATGCGGAACTCGACGGGGCGGTCCTTGGGCAGCACCAGCTCGGTCGAGTTGACCTTCTCGCCGGGGTAGTCGAACGACCAGGTGAACTGCTGCCCGGTCACGTTCACGACCAGCGTGTTGGGCTGCTTGGCCTCGATGTCGTCGAGCACGATCCAGCCGTAGATCGCCAGCGCCGTGACCATGAGGAAGGGGATCGTGACCCAGAAGACCTCGAGCCGGGTGTTGCCGTGGATCGGGGCGCCGTCGCGCATGTCGCCCGGCATGGCGCGGAAGCGGACGACGCTGTAGATGGCCACGGTCATCACCAGCACGAAGACCGGCACCGAGCAGATCAGCAGGACGTCGTAGACGGTGTCGATCTTGTCCGCCGAGCCGGAGGCCGACTGCGGGAACCAGTCGATCGCCAGGCAGATCGCGATCCCGACCAGCGAGGCGACGATGCCGAGGGCGATCATCCGCCCGATCGGATGGCGCTCGCCACGGATGCGCGGATCCTCCTCGGGCGGGCCTGCCGGAGTCCCCGCTGCTGGGTCCCTGTCGCTCATCGGCGCGCGAGTGTATTGGAGTCGGCGGCCGGGCGGGAAGTAGGAACTCGCCCGGGCTCAGGCCGCGGCTTGTCCCAGCCGCGAGCTTCCGTGCCCGTCCGCCGGGCGCGCGGCGGCGCTGCCGCGGGTCTGAGCCGCCGGGGCGGTCCTCTGAGCCCGGCGTGCCTCCGACGGCGGGTGACCGTGATGGCGGCGGAACGCCTTGGAGAACTGCGCGGCCTGGCGGTAGCCCACGGCGCGGGCGACGGCCGCGACCGGCAGCGCCTCCTGGCGCAACAGGTCGGCGGCGCGTGCCATGCGCACGCGCTGGAGCTCCCTGCGGAAGCTCGTGCCCTGCTCGGCGAACACGCGCTGCAGCTGGCGCCGCGATGTGGCGATCGAGTGCGCCACGCCGGCAAGCGACAGGGTCTCGTCGGCGTAGTCACGCCGGATCGCGATCAGCGCGTCCTGAAAAAGCATCCGCCGTCTGTGCTGGGTCGACTGCCGCACCTTCTGGGTATACGTCCGAATCGGCCAATCGGATGACTCATCTTGTTGTACGCTGATTGAGCCGATTGTCACTAGCCCGGTAAGGAGGGTCAATGCAGGTCCGGGACGGAATGAGCAACTTGGTCCACACCGTGAATCCCGGGCGCACGCTGCGGGAGGCGGCCACCGCGATGGCCGAGCGCGCCGTTGGCGCCGCGGTGGTGATCGACCCGGAGCAGCCCGGCCCCGGCATCCTCACGGAGCGCGACCTGCTTCAGGCCCTCGGCGACGGGCAGGACCCCGACCGCGAGCGCGTGGCGGACCACCTCTCGTCGGATCTGACCTTCGCGGCGCCGGACTGGTCGCTCGAGGCGGCGGCGGAGGCGATGGTGCGCGGCGGCTTCCGGCACCTGATCGTCGTGGACGGCGGCGAGATGATCGGCATCCTCTCGATGCGCGACATCGTGCGCTGCTGGGTGTCTGACGGCGCTACCAGCGAACTGCCGTCGGACCTCGACGCCGTCAGATAGCAATCCGCGCGCACCCGGCCGGGCCGGGCGCTTGCGGCTAGTGCTCGAGCGGTAGCTCTGAGATGTCCTGCCGCGTGTCGCGGACCCACCGCCACACCGCGATCAGCGCGATTACGACGCCGATGCCGGTCACGATCCAGGACAGCACCACGCCCACCACGGCGAGCGTCAGGCCGAGCGCGGTCACCACCGGCAGGTAGGACGGCCCGGGCAGGTGCACCGGCTCGCCCGGGGGCGGCGCCTGCGCGCCGTCGGTGTGGACTTCCTCGTCGGCCATCAGTAGACGAACCCCACCACCCAGGCCAGGGCAAAGACCACCAGGGCGATCGCGCCGGCGATCAGGCCGGTGCGCAGGTTCTTGTAGGCGAGGCGGCGGTCCACTGGCAGGCCGTTCTATCAGACTCGCAGCGAAGCCGCCGGCCCTGGCTCGACCCTGAGCGCACCTTCCGGCCATCGGGCGCCGGGCGGGAACAGGGCCAGCACCGAGCCGCCGAAGCCGCCCCCCATGATGCGCGCGCCGAGCGCTCCGGCGCTGCGACACGCCTCCACGGCGCTCTCGACCTCGGGCACCGAGACCTCGTAGTCGTCGCGCAGGCTGCGGTGCGAGGCGTCGAGCAGACGGCCGAGCTCGGCGAGGTCGCCGGCCTCGAGGGCGGCGACCGCGGCGTCCACTCGCTCGTTCTCGGCGATCACGTGGCGCACGCGCCGATCGAGCGGCGCGGGCAGAGCCTGGGCGCCGGTGGCGTCGCGCAGCGACTCGATGCCGAGCAGCCGGCAGGCCTCGCGGCACTCCGCGCGGCGCTCGTTGTAGCCGGAGTCCGCCAGGTCGTGGGGCGCGCCCGAGTCGAGCGTGACGAGCACGTGGTCGCCCAGGTCCAGGGGGATGCTGCGCAGTTGCGGTCCGCGCATGTCGATGCGCACGGCGCGGCCGGGCTCCGCGCACAGCACCGCGAGCTGGTCGAGTAGGCCGGTCTGGGCGCCGGTCCAGTCGTTCTCGATGCGCGAGCAGAGGCGGGCGAGGGCGATCGGCTGCGGTGGCGGCGTTTCGGCGAGCGCGCATAGCGCGAGGCACAGCGCCACGCAAACAGCGGCCGACGAGGAGAGGCCCGCTCCGCGCGGCAGGTCGGATGCGATCGTCAGCGCGCACGGGAGCGGCTCGATGCCCTCGCGGCGCAGCTCGGCGACGGCGCCGCGGACGAAGGCGCGCCAGCCGTCCGTGCCCTCGAGGGGGCCGTCCAGGTCGAAGCGGTCGTGCTCGTCCAGGTCTCGCGCGTGCGCCTCGATCTGGCGGCCGGGAGCCGGCTCGGCGGTCACGGTGACGCCGCGAACGACGGCGAACGGGAGGCAGAGGCCGTCGTTGTAGTCGGTGTGCTCGCCGATCAGATTGACCCGCCCGGGGGCGAACGTCTGGACGCTCGGCCCTTCCTCGAAGGCGTGTTCTAGACGGGTGTTCGAGTGGCGCATCGGGCCCGTCGATCCTAGGGTCAGGAAGTGATCGGCGAGCAGCGATCGGTCCGAGCCTTCATAGAAGCGGAAGAGCTCGTACGCGATGAGATAGAGGTTGAGGTGCGCGCATCGGCGCCCACCACGGATCCACGGTCGGGCTGGCCGCTGACCGTGCCGCCGCTCGTGATCCTCTGGGTGGGCGAACGGCCGCTCGCCGTCCGGCTGCGCGCCGTGGTGGCGATCAGCCGCTTCCCGACCAACGCCCGACTGGCCAACCTGATCGAAGGCGAGGCGAGCGCCAACGGCTTCGCGGTCGAGCGAATGGCCGAAGCGGGCCTCTGGCGACTGTTCTCGCAGCCGCCCCGCCCACGCCGCGTCGGGCTGTAGGCGGGCTCAGCCGCGCGGTTCACTCGGCCGCGCGTCGAGCGGCGCTCACAGGGGCGGCCAGGGCGGCGCGACCCGAGGCGGCCAGGGCGGCGCTCCCCGGATCGCGAGTGTGGGCTCCCTCGGTGGCCATATGCGCAACTTTCGGGGCCCACACTCGGCGCGGCCAGGGGCGCCAGGCGCTCAGGCGCCCCGGCCCGGCACTCCGCCGCGTACGCGGTCCGGGTGGTCTCTTTCCAGGAAGCGGCGTAGGCCCTCTGCTGTTTCCTCGCTGAAGATCGAGCGGTCGAAGCACTCCGCCTCGATCCGCAGTCCCTCGTCGAGGGGCAGGCCGAAGCCGCGCACCGCGGCTTCCTTGTCCGTGCGGATCGCCGGCTGCGGCAGCGCCGCGATCTCGCGCGCCAGCTCCAGCGCGCGCTCCACGCAGGTCCCGCTCGGCACCACCTCGTTGACCAGGCCGATGCTCAGCGCCTCGTCGGCGTCGATCACCCGCCCCGTGACGATCAGCTCCATCGCGCGGCGCATGCCGACTATGCGCGGCAGCCGCTGGGTGCCGCCGTCCGCCAACCCGATGTTCCAGCGCCGGCACGTCACGCCGAACGTCGCGTGCTCGTCGGCGATCGCCATGTCCGTCCAGCAGACCCACTCCAGCCCGCCCGCGTAGGCCGCCCCGTTCACGGCCGCGATCGTCGGCTTGTAGAGGTCCGTCCAGCGCGTCGGGCCGAGGACCCCGGGCCGCTCGCCGCGCACGTGCGCAGCGCGCTCCTCGGGATCGAGCGCCACCACGGCCTCGCCGTCGGAGGCCGACTTGAGGTCGCCGCCGGCGCTGAAGGCTCGGTCGCCCGCCCCGGTGAGCACCGCCACGTACGCGTCGTCGTCGTCGCGGAAGCGCTGCCACGCGTCGACGAGCTCCTCGTGCGTTCGCGGCCCGATCGCGTTCATCCGCTCCGGCCGGTTGATCGTGATCAGCGTGACCGGGCCGTCTTGGGCGTAGGTCAGGTGGTCGTACATGATCCAATGCTCCCATGACCGCTCGCAAGGATTCGGCGTTCCTGTTCGACCTCGACGGGACGCTGATCGACAGCGTCTACCAGCACGTGATCGCCTGGCGCGAGGCGCTCGAGGCGCTCGGCGTGTCGCTGTCGGTCTGGAAGATCCATCGCCGCATCGGAATGAGCGGGGGCCTGTTCGTCACGGCCCTGCGCCGTGAGCTCGGGCAGGAGCTGGACGACGAGACGCTGGCCCGGCTCCCCGACCTCCACGCCGAGGCCTACATGCGCCACTACCCGGGCGTGCGCCCATTGCCGGGCGCGCGCGAGCTGCTCGACGGCCTGACCGAGATGGGCATTCCCTGGGCGATCGCGACCAGCGGCGCCGAGCGCACGGCCGGCCGCGCCCGCGCGCTGCTCGACCTGCCCGACGACGTTCCGATGGTCACGCGCGACCTCGTGCGCTACGCCAAGCCCGACCCCGACCTGTTCCTGACGGCCGCCGCGGGCATCGACGTGGACATCCGCGACAGCATCGTGGTCGGCGACAGCGTCTGGGACCTGCTCGCCGCGCGCCGCGCCGGCGCGCTCGGCATCGGCCTGCTGTCCGGCGGCTACGGCCGCGAGGAGCTGATCTACGCGGGCGCGTTCCGCGTCTACGAGGACCCCGCCGACCTGCTCGCCCACCTCGACGAGGTCGGCGTGCGCCGGCCGCTCTAGCCGGCGGCGACCTTCTCCGCGAGCAGCGACTCGAGCGTCGACTTGACGCCGCGCGGCACCACGATCACCGGGCAGTACGCCTCGGTGGCCAGGCGCTGCGAGACGCTGCCCAGCAGCACCCCGCGCACCGGCCCGTAGCCGCGCGACCCGCTCACCAGCAGGTCGACGCCCTTGGAGATGTCCACGAGCACCTCGGCCGGCTCGCCGACGAGGACGTCCACCTCGATCGGGATGTCGCCGTCCACGCCCTCCGCCTTCAGCGCCTGGCGCACCCGTCGCTCGGCGAACATGCGGTGCTCGCCCTCGACGTCGATCAGGTTCTTGCCGCGCTGACCGGCGATGTACGTCTCCGTCTCGGCGTACATCTCCAGCGTCACCTTCACCACCGCGATCGCTCGTAGCGTGGCCTTGGCCCGGCGCGCGAGCGCGTAGGCGCTGCGCAGCGCCTCGTGGCCCTCGGGAGTGTCCACGTACGCCGCGCCGATCGTCCGGAAGCGCTCCCGCGGCTTCCAGTCGCGGGGCACCACAGCGACCGGGCAGGGCGAGCCGTTCAGCATGCGCATCGCCGTTCCGCCGGCCAGCACGCGATTCAATCCCGATCGCCTCGAGGAGCCAACCACCAGCAGCCCGGCGTCCTCGTCCTCGACGGCCTCCTGCAGCGCCTCCGCGGCGCTCGTGCCCTCGAGGATCCGGCAGTCGACCTTGACGCCGCGGGCGCGCAGGTCGATCTCCACCTGCTCGATCGCCGGCGTGCAGTCGGCGACCAGGTCGTCGTCCACCTGCGCGATCCCGTAGGGGAGAGTGCCCTCGGGGTCGATCGGCACGACCGGCGAGCGCGCCTGCACCGACGCGACGACCAGTGGGGCGCCGGTCAGCATCGCCAGCTCCGCGCCGAAGTCGACGGGAGCGAGGTCTCGCTTCCTCGGGTCGTAACCGACGAGGATCGCCTTGCTCACGCTGCGTCACTTAGGACGCGCGCGGCCCGGTTCAAGTGCGCTAGCGCTTGCGTCCGGGGCTGCCCGGCGGCACCAGCAGCGCGGCGCCGATCGCCCCGCCCAGGTCGCCCAGCTGCGCGAGCACCACGCGTGGCGGGTGCCGATCCTGGAACAGGTGCGGCTGCATCGCCTCGCCGATGCGCTCCACGTACGGCTCGCCGAGGCGAGTGCCGAGCCCGCCGCCGATCACGACGGTCTCCACGTCGAGCAGGTTGACCGCGGACCCCACGCCCGCGCCCAGCGCGCCGAGCGCGCGCTCGATCAGCTCGGTCGCCAGCTCGTCCTCGGCCTCGAGCGCCCGCGCCCAGACCCCGGAGGTAAGCCGTGTACGACCGCGCTTCTCCATGATCTTGAAGAGTTCGGTCTTGCGCCCGCGCTTGTGCAGGCGCCGGGCGCGGATCTCCATCGCGCCGCGGCCGGCGTAGGCCTCCATGCACCCGCGCCTACCGCAGGTGCACTCGGCGCCGTCGAGCTTGACGACGACGTGGCCGAGCTCCCCGGCGGCACCGCGCCCCTCCCACGGCTCGCCGTGCAGCACCAGGCCGCCGCCGACGCCGGTGCCCCACCACACGCCGAGCAGCGACTTCGAGCGGCGCGCCGCACCGAGCACGTACTCGGCGTTCACGCCCACGGTCACGTCGTTGTCCACATACGCGCGCGTGCCGGCCAGCGTCTTCAGCCCCGCCGCGATCGGGATCGGCGCGCCCTCGCCCGGCAGGTTGCGCGCGCCGGTGACGACGCCGCGCCGCGTGTCGATCGCCCCCGGCGACCCGACGCCAACGCCCGCGAGGTCGCTGATCTCGACGCCGGCGTCGGCGCAGGCGGAGCCCATGGTGGAGACGAGCGCAAGGACCACGTCGTGCGCGCCGTCAGTGGTCGGCGTGGCGCTGCGGGCCTGTCCGATCACGGAACGGCGCCCGTCCAACACGACGGCTTGGATCTTGGTCCCGCCAAGGTCCAACCCGCCAACGAGGCGGCGCCGGGGTGGGCTCATGAGGCCTCATTCTTGCCGACCAAGCGTGCACGAGGAGTGAATCCCGGGTAACGGCGCTTGCTTGTTGGGGCTCCCGGGGATAGGAATCCACGCGTGGTCCTCGGCGTCGACGTTGGCGGTACGAAGGTCGCCGTGGCAGCGGTCGACGGCGTGAGCGTGCGCGAAGCGACCGAAGACCGCACCAGCACGGACACCACGGAGGCGCTTCTGGACGGGATCGAGGCTGTCGTCCAGCGCATGATCGACGGGGTCGGCGAGCCCGAGGCGATCGGCGTGGGAGTGCCGTCCCAGATCGAGTACGAGACCGGCACGGTCGAGACCAGCGTGAACATCCCGCTGACCGGCGTGCCGCTGCGCGAGGAGCTGGGCCGGCGCTTCGGCGTGCCGGTGTTCGTGGACAACGATGCCAACTGCGCCGCACTCGCCGAGGCGCACATCCTCGGCGAGGACAACCTGGTGATGCTCACGCTCGGCACCGGCGTGGGCGGCGGGATCGTGACCGGCGGGATGACGTTCAGGGGCGCCCACGGGCTCGGCGCCGAGCTGGGCCACATGACGCTCAACCCCGACGGCCCGCCCTGCCCGGGCAACTGCCCCAACCGCGGCTGCATCGAGGCCTACTGCTCGGGCCAGGCGCTCGAGCGCGACGCCACCGAGCTGGCGCGCGACAAGCCCGATAGCCAGCTGGCGACGGCTATTGGTGCCAACGGCAAGGTCTCCGGGCCTGCGCTCGTCGAGGCTGCCGAAGCCGGCGACGGCGACGCTCTGCTCATCTTCGACAACTTCGCCCGCATGCTCGGCGTGGCGATCGCCGGCTACGTGAACGTGTTCGAGCCGGACAGGCTCACGATCGGCGGGGGCCTCTCGCGGGCCAGCCACCTGTTCCTCGACCGCGCCGTCCAGGAGGCCAACGCCCGTGCCCTGCCGGCGCTGCTGCGGCGCACGACGATCGCGCTGGCCGAGGGCGGCGCCGACGCCGGAGTGATCGGCGCCGCGGTGCTCGCGGCCCAAGAGGTGGCCGCGCAGAAGCTGCGCGATACTCCAATGCCGCACGCAACAACGACGGAAAGGGCCGAATGACGATCGGCGGCTCCCAGCTGGACGAGCTCTCCATCAACACCATCCGCACGCTCTCGATGGACGCGGTGGAGAAGGCGAAGTCGGGCCACCCGGGCGCGCCGATGGCGCTGGCCCCATTGGCGTACCTGCTCTACACGCGGGTGATGAAGCACAACCCGGCCGACCCGGACTGGTTCGACCGCGACCGCTTCGTGCTCTCAGCCGGGCACGCGTCGATGCTGCTCTACTCGTCGCTCTACCTGTCCGGCTACGGCCTGACGCTCGACGACCTGAAGAACTTCCGCCAGCTCGGCAGCCCCACGGCCGGCCACCCGGAGCGCGGCGACGCGGCCGGGATCGAGGCCACGACGGGCCCGCTCGGCCAGGGCATCTCGATGGCGGTCGGCCTGGCGCTGGGCGAGGCGATGCTCGCCGCCCGCTACAACCGGCCCGGCCACGAGCTGATCGACCACCGCACCTTCGTCGTGGCGAGCGACGGCGACATGCAGGAGGGCGTCGCGTCGGAAGCCTGCTCGCTCGGCGGGCACCTCGGGCTGGGCAAGCTGCTCGTGTTCTACGACAACAACCACATCCAGCTCGCCGGCCACACCGACATGGCGTTCTCCGAGGACGTGGCCAAGCGCTTCGAGGCCTACGGCTGGCACGTGCAGGACCTGGGCGAGGACCTCGCCCTCGACCGCATGGAGCAGGCGATCGACGCCGCCGGGGCGGTCACGGACCAGCCCTCGCTGGTGATGCTGCGAACCCACATCGGCTTCGGCTCGCCCAACAAGCAGGACTCCTACAAGGCGCACGGCTCGCCGCTCGGCGAGGACGAGGTGCGGCTCACCAAGGACGCCTACGGCTGGGACCCCGATGCCCAGTTCCTCGTGCCCGACGAGGTGCTCGACCACTTCGCCAAGGGCGCCGGCGAGCGCGGAGCGCAGGCCGAGGCGGAGTGGCAGGAGCGCGCCGAGGCCTACCGCGCCGAGCACCCCGACGAGTGGGAGGAGCTCTCGCTCGTGATCGAGGGACGCCTGCCAGACGGATGGGACTCGGACCTGCCGAAGTTCCAGCCCGAGGATGGCCGGGTGGCCACGCGCAAGGCCTCGCAGGACGTCATCCAGTGGGCGGCCCAGCGCGTGCCGCACCTGGTCAGCGGCTCGGCCGACCTCGAGCCGTCCACGCTCACGGTGATCGAGGACGGCGGCTCGGTGAGCCGCGACAACCACGCCGGGCGCAACGTGCACTACGGCGTGCGCGAGCACGGCATGGGGGCGATCGTCAATGGCCTCAACCTTCACGGGCTGAAGGCGTTCGGCTCGACGTTCTTCACGTTCTCCGACTACATGAAGGGCGCGATGCGGCTCGCCGCCCTGCAGCACCTGCCGGCCATCTACGTGTTCACCCACGACTCGATCGGCCTCGGCGAGGACGGTCCGACCCATCAGCCGATCGAGCAGCTGGCGCACCTGCGCGCCACGCCGAACCTGTACATGGTGCGGCCGGCCGGAGCGAACGAGACCGCGCTGGCGTGGCGCTTCGCGTTGGAGCAGACGCGCACACCGGTCGCGTTCGCGCTCAGCCGCCAGGGGCTACCCGTCTGGGACCCGAGCGCCATCCCGGACGACGCGATCCACCGCGGCGCCTACGTGCTGCGCGAGTCCTCCAAGGAGGGCGACCCCGACCTCATCCTGCTCGGGACCGGCTCCGAGGTGCACGTCTGCATCGAGGCGGCCGACCTGCTCGAGGCCGACGGGATCGCCACGCGGGTGGTCTCGGCACCGTGCCTGGAGCGCTTCGCCGAGCAGGACGCCGACTACCGCGACGGAGTGCTGCCGGGCGCCGTCCGCGCGCGGGTGTCCGTGGAGGCCGCGTCCACGTTCGGGTGGGCCGAGTGGACCACCGACGACGGCGACCAGGTCGGGATGACCGGCTTCGGCGCCTCGGCCCCGCAGCCCGAGCTGTACGAGCACTTCGGGTTCACGGGCGAGAGCGTGGCCGCTCGTGGCCGCGCCGTGCTCGAGCGTCTGGGGGCGAGGACGTGAGCGTCGGGGCCGGAGTGAACCAGCGGCTGGCGGCGCTGACCGCGGCCGGCACGAGCGTCTGGCTCGACCAGATCCAGCGCAGCCTCATCTCCGGCGGCGAGCTGGAGCGGCTGAGGCGCGAGGACTCCCTGCGCGGCGTGACCTCCAACCCGGCGATCTTCGAGAAGGCGATCCTCGGATCGACCGACTACGACGAGCAGATCGCCGAGCTGGCCGCCAAGGGCCTCGACGCGCGCCAGATCTACGAGGAGATCGCGATCACCGACGTGCGGATGGCGTGCGACGTCCTGCGCCCGGTCTGGGACGAGGCGGGCGGCGCCGACGGCTTCGTGTCGCTCGAGGTCGAGCCGGCCTTCGCGCACGAGACGGAGTCCACGCTCGCCCAGGCGCGCGACTTCTGGCAGCGCGTGGACCGGCCCAACCTGATGATCAAGATCCCCGGCACCGAAGAGGGCGTGCCGGCGATCGAGGAGGCGGTCGCCGCCGGCATCAACGTGAACGTGACGCTGCTGTTCAGCGTCGAGTCCTACACGGCGATCGCCGAGGCCTACATCCGGGGCATGCAGCGCCGCGCCGACGCGGGCCAGACGCTCGACGTGCACTCGGTAGCGAGCTTCTTCGTCTCGCGCGTGGACACCGAGGTGGACAAGCGCCTGGCCGACCTCGGGCGCGAGGAGCTGCGCGGCGTCGCGGCGGTCGCCAACGCGCGCGCCGCCTACCAGAGGTTCAGGGAGCTGTTCCTGGGCGACGGCTTCGCCGCCCTGCGCGCCGCCGGCTGCCCGGTCCAGCGCCCGCTCTGGGCCTCCACCGGCGTGAAGGATCCGCACTACCCCGAGACCAAGTACGTCGAGTCCCTGGTCGCGCCGCACACCGTGAACACGATGCCGATGCCCACCCTGCTCGCCTGCGAGGAGCAGCTCGAGGTGACCGGGCCGACGGCCGACCAGGACCCGACGCCCGACCTCCAGGCGCTGGCCGAGGCGGGCATCGACATGGGCGACGTCACGAAGACGCTGCTGCGCGAGGGCATCGAGAAGTTCGTGGAGCCCTTCGACGCGCTGATCGCGGGCGTGGAGCTCGCGCGCGAGGGGATTGTCACCGGCCGCCCGCCGACGATCGCGTCCTCAATCCCGGGCGACCTGGAGCCGGCGCTGATCGAGCGCGTCAAGCAGGCCCAGGCCGAGAACGTCGCAAGGCGCATCTGGCAGCACGACGAGACGCTCTGGGGCGGCCCGGGCGTGCCCGAGATCGCCAACCGGCTCGGCTGGCTGACGATCAGCGAGAAGATGCTCGAGCACGCGCCGGAGCTGTACGAGTTCACCGAGCAGCTGAAGGCGGAGGGCTTCACCGACGCCGTGCTGCTCGGTATGGGCGGGTCGAGCCTCGGCCCCGAGGTGATCCGCCGCTCCTACGGCCAGATCCCCGACGCCCTGCGGCTACACGTGCTCGACTCGACCGATCCCGGCGCGGTGCTGGAGGTGGAGCGCACGATCGAGCTGGAGACCACCGTGTTCATCGTCTCGTCGAAGTCCGGCGGCACGATCGAGACGCTCTCGCACATGCGCTACTTCTTCGAGCGCGCCGGCCGCGACGGCAACCGCTTCGCCGCGATCACCGACCCAGGCAGCCCGCTGGTGGACCTCGCCAAGGAGCTCGGCTTCCGGCACGTGTTCGAGAACGACCCCGACATCGGCGGGCGCTACTCGGTGCTGTCCTATTTCGGGCTGGTGCCGGCGGCGCTGGCCGGCGTGAACATCGAGGCCATGCTGCACAGCGCTCAGGTGGCGGAGCAGAACTGCGCCCAGTTCGGCGACAGCCAGTCGAACTCGGGCCTGTGGCTCGGCGTGGCGCTGGGCGAGCTGGCGCTGCAGGGCCGCGACAAGGCGACGTTCGTCGTGGCCGACCCGATCTCGAGCTTCGGGCTCTGGGTCGAGCAGCTGATCGCCGAGTCCACCGGCAAGCAGGGCAAGGGCATCCTGCCGGTGGCGGGTGAGTCGCTCGGCAAGCCGGAGGCGTACGGCGACGACCGGGTGTTCGTCTATCTGCGCGATCCGGACAGCCCGGATGCCGAGCTGGACGCGGGGATGGATGCGCTGGCCCGCGCCGGGCACCCGACGGTGACGCTGGCGGTGCACGGGGCGGCAGACCTGGGGCGCATCTTCTTCTTCGCCGAGTTCGCGGTGGCGGTGGCGGGCTGGGTGCTCGGCATCAACCCGTTCGACCAGCCCAACGTGCAGGAGGCAAAGGACAACACGGCCAAGCTGCTCGCGGCCGGCGAGCTGCCCGAGTTCGAGCCCGGCGACCCCGACGAGCTGTTCGCCGAGGCGAGCCCGCCGCACTACGTGGCGATCCTGGCCTACGTGAAGCCGTCCGAGGAGTTCGACGCCGCGATCGACGAAATGCGCACGCGCATCCGCGACCACACGAAGGCGACGACCACGTTCGGGTACGGGCCGCGCTACCTCCACTCGACCGGCCAGTACCACAAGGGCGGCCCGCCGAACGGGCTGTTCCTCGAGCTCGTGCACGACGGCGAGGAGGACGTGGAGATCCCGGAGGCCGGCTACGGCTTCCGCCACCTCAAGAACGCCCAGGCGATCGGCGACCTGCTGACGCTGCGCGATCACGGCTTGCCGGCGGTGCAGATCCGCCTCGAAGGCGATCCCGCGGACGCCGTAAGGAGGCTTCCCTGATGCAGCTCGGGTTCATCGGTCTCGGAAAGATGGGCGGGAACATGGTGCACCGCATCCATCGCGACTCCGACCACCAGTGCGTCGTGTTCGACTTCTCGGAGGACGCCGTGCACGAGGCCGAGGGCGTCGGGGC
>JAXDIH010000056.1:0-4925 GCA_034664105.1 Thermoleophilaceae bacterium | reverse complement strand
GGAACCGGCGCGCGCTTTCCCAACCTGTCGGCTCAGGTGGCGCGGCTGCGGCTGATCACGGCGACGGGGGAGGCGCTCGAGCTGCGCGAGGGCGACGCCCTGCTCGCCGGCCGCGTGTCGCTGGGAGCGCTGGGCGCGATCTCGACGGTGACGCTGCGCTGCGTGCCGGCGTTCACGATCCACCGCGTCGACGAGCCGGAGCCACTGGACGAGGTGCTGGCGAGCTTCGACGAGCGGGTGAGCTCCAACGACCACTTCGAGCTGTTCGTGTTCCCGTACACGCGCACCGCGCTGACGCTGACCTCGCAGCGCACCCACGAAGAGCCGCGCCCGCCCGGTGCGCTGCAGGCGTTCGTGCGCAACGTGCTGCTCGAGAACGGGGCGCTGGAGCTGGCCTGCCGCCTCGGGCGACTGCTGCCGCGGGCGATCCCGGCGATCAACCGCACCGTGACCGGCCTGATGAGCAGGTCCGAGCGCGTGGACGTGAGCCACCGCGTCTACGCCAACCAGCGGTCGGTGCGCTTCACGGAGATGGAGTACGGCATCCCGCGCGAGCGGGTGCCCGAGGCGCTCGAGCGGGTCCTCGGGCTGATCGAGCGGCGCCGCCTGCCGATCGGGTTCCCAATCGAGGTGCGCGCGGTCGCTCCAGACGACGGCCTGCTGTCCACCGCCGCCGGAAGGCCGACCGGCTACATCGCGGTGCACCAGTACCACGGCATGGAGTTCGAGAGCTACTTCCGCGCGGTCGAGGCGATCATGGACGAGTACGGCGGGCGCCCGCACTGGGGCAAGCGCCACTACCAGTCCGCCGCCACCCTGCGCCCGCGCTACCCGGGGTGGGACCGCTTCCAGGCCGTGCGCGAGCGGCTCGACCCAGAGCGCAAGTTCGAGAACGACTACCTGCGGCGGGTGCTCGGCTGACGCTTTACGCGCAGCCGCGCAGGGGTCGGTCCAGCGTGACCCGACGGCCGTCGCGCAGGTCGGCCCGCACGCGCACAAGGTAGCGGCGGCCACCGCGTACTCGCGGGCGGCGGATGCGCCGTTCGACCGCTGCGCTCGACACCCGCGCGACGCGATGGCCCGCGACGAACGCGACCGCGCCGGTCATCCGGCGCCGGTCGCGCCCCGTGACGCGGAGGTCGAGGTCGGCGCGCACGCAGTCGCCGTCTTGAAGCGTTCGGCCGGCGGAGCGCACCGCGAGCCGCAGCGCCGGCGCTTTCTGGCACCCGCGGCCGGCGCAGCGCTTGAGCGTGCGCAGGCGCTGGGCGAGGTCGCGCTGGATCGGGTCGTAGGTCGGGTCCGAGTCGAGGCTGCGCAGCTCGTAGGGGTCGTTCTCGAGGTCGTAGAGCTCGAACTCGCCCGTCGTCAGGTGCTCGGCCCAGACGAAGCGGTTGGTGCGGATCGCCCGGTATGGCGGCACGTTGTTGGCGCCGTTCCCGTTCTCCAGCAGGATGTCGCGGCCCCACCAGGCGGTGCGGTCGGCCAGCAGCGGGAGCAGCGAGCGCCCGTCGGGCACGCGGCGCGCCGTGGCATCGGCCGCGTCGACGATCGTCGGAGCCACGTCGATGTTCCCCACCGGTCGCGGGTCGCGCCAGCCGCGTGGCACGCCGGGACCGCGCATGACCAGCGGCACGCGCACGGACTCCTCGTACAGCAGCACCTTCTCGGCCTTGACGCGGTGCTCGCCGTGCATGAAGCCGTTGTCGGAGGTGAAGACGATCAGCGTGTTCGCCAGCTCACCGGTGCGGCCGAGCGTGTCGACGATGTGGGCGACCGCCTCGTCGACTGCCTGCAGGCTCTCCAGCTCCTGGCGCCAGTTCTCCTCGATGCCGGCCACGGCGCCGGCGTCCAGGCGCGGGCGGTCCGCGACCACCTGCGGCTTGTCGCCGATCTGCGCCTCGTCGAAGCTCGGCTTGCGCGGGAAGGGCGTGCCGGCGAACAGGTCGCGGTGGCGCGGCGCCGGAGACGGGCTGCCCACCGCGGTGGGGTCGTCCGGGTCACGTGGCGAGCCGCGGTGCGGCGCGACGAACCAGAGCTGTAGGTAGAAGGGACGGTCGCCGGGCGCGGCCTGCTCGATCAGCTCGCCGGCGCGCCGGCCGAAGAAGTCGGTCTCGTACTCGTCGGGGTGAGCCGCGTCCGGATACGAGACAAGCGAGCCGTTCTCGTTCACCTGCCAGCGCGTGTAGTTGAAGGCATGCGAGTGCGGGGCCGCGTGCCAGTCGCTCCAGCCCGGTGGCACGCCGTCGGAGTACTCGTAGCCGTTCAGGTAGCGGCCCACGTGCATGGTCCGGTAGCCGGCGGTCTGCAGCCAGACGGGCAGGGTGTTGGCGTGGTCGAGGCGGCTGAAGCCGCCGAAGGGGCCGGCGTTGTGGAGCACCTGGTGGTTGTGCGAGTACTGCCCGGTGAGATGCGTCGACCGCGATGGGCAGCAGAGCGGGAACGTGGCCACCGAGTCCCGGAAGAGCGTGCCCTCGTCAACCAGCAGGCGCTTGACGTTGGGCATGTAGCGCAGCGACTCGGCGGTCTGGTCGTCGGTCATGAGGACGACGACGTTGGGCTGCGCCGCGGCCGGTCCGGCCAGCACGAGCGCCGCCAGCAGCGCTACAGCTCCGCTCGCCCCTCGCCGCGGTAGGTCGGGACCTGGTCCACGACCTCCCCGTCCCGCACCAGATATAGCCCGTTGAAACGCTCGCACAGCTCGCCAGCCTTCGCATGGCGAAGGTAGACCCGATCGCCGAGTCGCAGGCTAGCGGCCGCCGCCCCGATCACGGGCGTCTGCACCTCGCCCGCCCCTTCGAGGGAGTCGAGCCGCAGCCCGCGCGGCAGGTAGGGAGCGGGCAGGCGGTCCCTGCCCGCCGCGCCCGAGGCGTGGTAGCCGCCGCCCAGCAGGGTCGCCATGCCACCGCTGGGCTTGCGCACGACCGGCACCGCGAACATGGCGGCCGGCGTGAGCGTGAAGTCCGCGTAGCGGTCGAACAGGGTGGGGGCGAAGAACCCCGAGCCGGCGGTTATCTCGGTGACGGCGGGCTCGCGGGCGGTCGTGTGGATGCTGCCCGTACCGCCGCCGTTGACGATCGCCACCGGCGCCACCTCTCGCACCGCGGCCACCACGGCAGCGCGGCGCTCGGCGATCTCGGCGGCGGAGCGGCGCTTCATGAGGCGGATCACCGGTCCCTGCAGGCGCTTTTCGAGCGGCCGATCGCCCACGCCGGCTATGTGCGCCTCGTAGCCCATCAGCGCGGCCAGCTCGAAGCCCGGGCGCGCGACGATCTCGCGGGCGAGCGCCTGCGCCTGCTCCGCCGTGCGCACGGGCGAGCGCTTGACGCCGAACTTGAGCCGGCCGCCGAGCGGCCACCAGCCGGTGTCGAGCTCGATGCAGACCCGGATCGGGCGTCCGCCGCCGGCCGCGGTCTCGATGTATTCGAGGTGCTCGACCGAGTCCACCATCACGATCGGCGGTCGCTCCGAGTCGAGCCGGGCGAGCTCGGCCAGCGCTCGGCGGTGGGTGGTGGGGTAGGCGAGCAGCAGGTCGTCGAAGCCGTGGCCGTGGAGCCAGAGCGACTCGGGCAGCGTGAACGTGAGCAGCCCCCGGAAGCCGGGATCGCGATGGAGCATGCCGGCCAGCAGCGAGCGGCAGCGCACGGACTTGCTGGCCACCCGGATCGGGGTGCCGCCCGCGCGGGCGAGCATCTCGGCGGCGTTCGACCACATCGCGTCGAGGTCGACGAACGCGAAGGGGGCGTCCACGCCGGCGAAGATCCGCTCGAGCTCCTCGTAGGAGCGCTCGCGGCCCGGCCCCGTGCCGGACTGGAGGACCTCGGTGGCAGCCACGCGCCCGATTATCGCGCCCCGGGTAGCGTGGTCGGCCGTGTCCGGCCGAGCGTCGCCCGCGGATCGCGTCCCACCCACCGTGCTGGTGCTGGGCGCGGTGACCTCGGTGCAGTTCGGCTCCGCGTTCGCCAAGGGCATCTTCGACGAGGTGGGCGCGGGCGGCACGGTCTTCCTGCGGGTGGCCTCGGCTGCCGTGGTGCTCGCCCTGATCTGGCGCCCGCCGCTGCGCGGGCACGGCCGCCGCGAGCTCCTGGTGGCGGTTCTGTTCGGCCTCTCGCTGGCCGGGATGAACCTCGCCTTCTATTCCGCGCTCGACCGCATCCCGCTCGGGATCGCCGTCACGTTCGAGTTCGTCGGGCCGCTGGCCGTGGCCGTATTCGGCTCGCGCCGCCGGCTCGACCTGGTCTGGGTGGCGCTGGCCGCGGCCGGCATCCTGCTGCTGTCGGACTTCGGCGGCGCGGACCTGGACGGCGTCGGGGTGGCGCTGGCGTTGCTGGCGGGCGGGTTCTGGGCGGCCTACATCCTGCTCAGCGTGCGCGTGGGGAGGGCGTTCCCCGGTGGCTCTGGCCTGGCATTGGCGATGCTGGTGGCCACCCTGCCGCTGGCGCCGGTCGGGATCGCCGACGGCGGCGCCGAGCTGCTCTCGCCGGCGGTGCTCGCGGTGGGCGTGGGCGTGGGGATGATGTCCTCGGCCATCCCGTACACGCTGGAGCTGGAAGCCCTGCGCCGGCTGCCCGCCGGGGTGTTCGGGGTGCTGATGAGCCTGGAGCCGGCGGTGGCCGCGCTGGCCGGCTTCGTGGTGCTCGGCGAGGACCTGGTGGGGCGCGAGGTGGTGGCGATCGTGATGGTGGTGGCGGCCAGCGCCGGGGCCGCCAGAGGCGCCAAGTTGCCGCCGAGGGACGCCTGATCGGGTACGGACCGACCGGGCTTCGTCCCCGCCCGGATGACCCCGACGCGGACGTGGTCCGGCTGCGGGAGCGCTAGCGCAGGTAGATCGGGTTCGAGAGGATCCAGGTGCGCTCGCGTCCGTGGGAGCGGCGCAGCGCCTCCACGCGGTAGACGCCGGGCGCCTCGACCTCTGTCTCCAGCGCGTG
>JAXDIH010000047.1:0-10160 GCA_034664105.1 Thermoleophilaceae bacterium | reverse complement strand
CGCCGCGCGTGCGCTTGAGCCAGTCGCCCAGCTGCTGACCCATCTCGGCCACGGACGACCCGGCCGACTGGATCGCGCTGCCGATGCGGTCGGCGTAGAACGGGATCGTCGCCTCGGCCTCCTCGCGGGCGGAGGGCTCCTCGCCGCGGCGCAGGTAGTCCCCGCGGACCATGCGGTCGTAGTCGCCCTCGTGCACCCAGTCGAGCAGCATCTTCACCCGGCGCACCGGCATCGGGTGGGTGAGCCGCAGGTCCTGCAGCAGCTTCGTGATCCGCTCGAGCCCCGAGCCGCCGTCGGAGTACTCCATGCCCTGCGCGATGAACGCGTCGAGGTTGAGGTCCGCGGCGGCCTCGCCGGCCGACATCACCATCAGCGCCCGGCAGACGGCCTGCGGATCGCGCGTGACCAGCGCGGCGGCGCGGTCGCAGGACAGCTCCGCGCCGCGCGACCACTCCAGCAGCGCCAGCTGGATCGCCAGCAGCGGCAGGCCGGCCAGGATCGGCAGCCGCACGGAGCTGCCCAGCCTGAGCAGGATCTCCAGCGCCTCGCGGTAGAGGATGTGGTCCGAGTGGATGTGGGCGGCCTCGTGGGCGAGCACCACGCGCCGCCCGTCGTCGTCGAGCAGGCGGACGAGCTCCGAGTTCACCACCACGATCGGCCGCTGCGTGCCGATCGCGAAGGCGTTGGCGAAGGGGAACTGGGTCATGTAGAGGTCGGGGACCTGTTCCATGTCGAGCGTGTTGAAGACCTGGCGCTGGAGCACCCAGATCTTCGGCAGCTGCGTCTCCCCGATTCGCACGGCGGCGCCGAGCGCCGCGGTGCGCAGGGCGCGCTCGTAGCCGAGCGCGATCAGCTTGCGCACGACCTCGTCGAGGTAGGGGATCTTGGCGAGCGCCGACGTGGCGGCCCGGTCGGCGGGGTGCTGATAGGCGCGCGGCGAGATCCGGTCGAGCTTCCAGGCAACCTCGGGTTGCGCCATAGGCGCACCATACCCCGCCGTCGATAGCCTGGCGGGCATGGCCGGGCGCATCCTCGTCGGCACCTCGAGCTGGGCGGACCCGGGCTTCGTGAGGGAGTGGTACCCGCCCAAGATGGCCGCCCGCGAGCGGCTGCCCTGGTACGCGGAGCGCTTCGAGTACGTGGAGCTGAACTCGAGCTTCTACGCGGTGCCCGACCGCACGACCGTCCACAAGTGGGTCGAGGAGACGCCTGACGGCTTTGTCTTCGACGTAAAGGCCCATCGCCTGCTGTCGCGGCATTCCGCGCCGTTGGAGTCGCTGCCACCCGAGCTGCGCGAAGGGGCCCACACGACCGGGCACGGGCGCGTGGCGCTCACGCCCGAGCTGGAGACCGCGCTGGCGCGGCGATTGGTGGAGGAGACGGCGCCGCTGGCCGAGGCCGGCAAGCTGGGCGCCTACCTGGTGCAGCTGACCCCGGCGTTCGGGCCGGGCAAGCACGGCCTGGCAGAGCTGGACGGGCTGATCGCGGCGTTGAAGCCGAACCGGGTCGCCGTCGAGCTGCGCAACCGCAACTGGCTGCGGGACGAGCGGCGGGAGGACACGCTGCGCTGGTTCGCCGACCACGACGTGGCGTTCGTCTCGGTCGACGCCCCACCGGACGAGCACTTCTCGATCATGCCCTCGGACCTCGACGCGGTCACGAGCGACGAGGTCGCCTACCTACGCCTGCACGGGCGCAACACCGACGGCTACCTGAAGGGCAAGTCGGTGGCGGAGCGCTTCGGCTGGCGCTACGAGGACGACGAGCTCGAGGAGATCGCCGAGCGGGTGCGGGCGATGGCCGAGCAGGCGGGCGAGGTGCACGTGGCGTTCAACAACAACCGCGGCGACGACGCCCCAACGGCGGCCCAGCGCTTCCGGGCGCTACTCGGCCAGGCACCGGCGGGGGAGGAGCAGCTGCGGCTCTAGCGGGCGGGGCGGCGCGCCCGGCGTAAACAGCAGCGGTAAGGGATGCAAGGGCCCCGGGCGGCCCGCTTACGGGGGTCCGAAGCAAGGGCCCCGGCCGGCCCGCCTATTCGGGGGGTCCCGGAAGATAGTCAACGCATAGTGAACTAACTTCCGGGACCCCCCCGAGCGCTTGGCGCGAGGGGTGGTTCCGTACCCACGGGACACATGGTCCGGGACGCCCCGCCTAGAGCTTCGCGTGGGTGGTTCCGCACGAAACGTCGGATATATCGACCGCATCTTCCGGGACCCCGACGAGGCGCGAGCCGGCCTTCATCGCTGCTGTTCGCGCGAGCTGACGGGCGGGCGGCTCAGCCGCGCAGCAGCTCGAACCAGACCTTGGTGGCGCCCTCGTTCTGCTTGACGCCCCATCGGTGTGCCAGTCGCTCCACCAGGAACAGGCCCCAGCCGCTCTCGTCGGTGCCGGGCGTGCCGGTCCGGGACGGGTCGAAGCCCGGGCCCTCGTCGGTCACCTCGGTGAGCACCGACGCGCGCCCGACCAGCACCTTCAGGATCACCGTGTCGGAGTGGGCGTGCCTCACGCTGTTCGCGACCAGCTCGGTCACGAGCAGCCGCAGCGTCTCCATCAGCGGCGGATCGATGTCAGCGCGGAGGTTGGAGAGCGCCCGGCGCGCTTTCGCTGCCGCCTCGGGTCCGCCACTCAGCCGCAGGCTGATGTCGTCGTCCACGCTGGGCACGCTCGAGCTCATGAGCCTGCCTGTCTGTGCCCGCCCCGAACGGGCGGTGCTGACCTGAGTAGCGATGCGCGTTCTCCCGATCCGCGTGTCTTTTCCAACGGTGGCCCTGGTGAGGTCGATGGGCCGAGCTGCCCCTGATGTACCCGAAGCCTACGGCGGCGCAACATAACCGGTGACTTTGCGGGTGCTTTCTTGCACCAGTCAGGGTTACCCGTCACGGCGCAACCCTGAGCACGAGGACCGCGATGTCGTCGCGCGGACTGCCGTCCTGGGCTGCCACGGCCGCGTCCTCCACGCGCGCGGCGATCGCGTCCGCTCCGGCCCCGGCGCAGCTGGCGACCAGCACGGCGAGCCCTTCCTCGTCGAGCGAGCGGTTCTCCCCGCGCCCCTCGATCACGCCGTCGGTGTAGAAGATCAGCGCGTCGCCTGGCCCCAGCGCGACCGACTTGTCGGCGAAGGTCGGGTCGGGCAGCACGCCCAGCAGAGTGCCGGGCTCGCCGACGTGCAGGACCTCTCCGTCGGCCCGCAGCAGCAGCGGCAAGGGGTGCCCGCCGCTGGCGAAGCCCACGCGCGCCCCCTCAGACATCGGCTCCAGGTAGGCGTATGCCACGGTGCAGAAGCGCCGGTCGTCGCGCTGGCGCAGCAGCGCCTCGTTGAGCAGCCCGAGGCTGCGGCTGGGCAGCCGCTCGCGCATCGCGGCCGCGCGCAGCGTGTAGCGCGCCAGCGCCGTAACCGCCGCGGCATCCGGGCCCTTGCCGCACACGTCGCCCATCACGATGGTCCAGCCGCGGCCACCGCTCTCGAACAGGTCGTAGAAGTCCCCGCCGACCTCGTTGCCCTCGCCGGTGGGCCTGAAGCGGGCGGCGGCCTCGATCCCGGGGATGTCGGGCAGCTCCGCGGGCAGCAGGCTCTGCTGGAGCGTGCGCGCGATGTAGGCGCGCTCCGCGAACAGGCGCGCGTTGTCCACCGCAACCCCGCAGCGCCGCGCTAGCTCCTCTGCCAGCTCGAGGTCCTGCTCGTCGAAGCGGCGGCCGGACTTGTCGGTGGCGAGCGTGAGCGTGCCGAACGTCTTCCCGCGCGCGACCATCGGCACGACGAGGGCGGACCGCATCCCGAAGGCGCGCACGTGCTGCACGCGCGCACGCTCATCCTCGGTCTCGGGCTCCAGCTGCGGCACGTCGGGGTACAGCTCGGACTGCCCCGTTCGGAGCACGTTGGCCACGCCGCGCGGGGCGTCGTAGCGCGTGGGCATGTCCCGGTCGAGCTCCGCGGCCCGCTTGACCATGTCCGGGTCGTGGTGAGCCAGCGCGACCAGCTCGATCCCCGAATCGCCCGGCATGTGCACCGCCACCCAGTCGGCCACCTCGGGCACGGCGAGCGTGGCCACCTGGCCGAGCACTTCCGCCGGCTCCAGCGAGGCGCCCAGCACAGCGCTGCTGTCGGCCAGGAATCGCTGCGCTCGCTCGGCGCGCTTGTGCGTCGTGATGTCCTCGATGACGTTGATCGCCATGGTCACGAAACCGTCGTCGTCCAGGATCGGAGTGGCCTTCACCGCCGACCAGCGCTCCTCGCCGGTGGCGCGCAGCCGGAAGCGCACCACCTGCTCGGCGGACTGCTGTCCCTCGAGCGCCCGGCGGCCGGGCAGCTGGTCGGTCGGCATCGGCCGGCCTTCCTCGTCGAGGATCTCGAAGCGATCCCGGATCCAGTCCCCCGTCGTGGTCTGCAGCTCCTCGAAGGACTCGAAGCCGAGCAGCAGCAGGGCCGCGTCGTTGGCGAAGAGCAGCTGGCCGTCGGGCGCCTGAGCCGTGACCGCGTCGGCCACGCCGCGCAGGATTGCCTGGAGCTGGTCGCGCGCCTGGGTGGCGTCGAGCCGTGCCAGCTGCTCCAGGCGCAGGAGCTCCTCGCGCTCCTCATCGGCGCGCCGGCGGTGGGTGATGTCGCGCACCGTGCCGGTGAACATCGGCGGCTCGGTGCCGGCGATCAGGTTGATGGCCAGCTCCACCGGGAACTCGCTGCCGTCGGCGTGCATCCCGGTCAGCTCGACCCGCTTGCCGAGCACCTTGCTCTCGCCGGTCGCGACGAAATGCCGCAGGCTGTCGCGGTGGCGCTCCCTCAGCTCGGGCGGGACCACGAGCTCCGCCAGCTCCTTGCCGATCGCCTCTTCGGCGGTGCGGCCGAACATCTGCTCGGCGGCGCGGTTGTACTCCACGATCAGGCCCTCGTGGTCGATGCTGATGATGGCGTCGAGGGAGGAGGTGAACACAGCGGTCTTGCGCGCCTCGCTCTGGCGCACCGCCTCGGCCGAAGCCACGCCCTCCACGAACTCGCCGATCAGCGAGCCGAGCGCGTCGGTCAGGACCAGCAGGTCGGGATCGGGCTCGCGCTCCTCGCGCGCGAACAGCTCGATCACGGCCACGCACTCGCCGCCGGCACGGATCGGGAACGCGAGCGCGCCGCGCAGCCCCGACTTGCGGGCCGCGTCAACGCGGGTGAACTTGTCGGACTCGAGCACGTTCGTGAACCAGGCGGGCAGGCCGCTCTCCCAGACACCGCCCGGCAGTCCGAAGCCGCGGCCCATCACAAGCTCGCGCGTGCCGTCCTCGAAGTCGGGCGCGTCGAACCCCGGTCGGGTCCAGGTGGCGACCACCCGCAGCGCCGATCGGCCTCGGACCTCCCACAGGTGGCCGACGTCCCAGCCCATCGGCTCGGCGATCGACTGCAGCAACTGAGGCCCGGCGGACTCCAGCGTCGCCGCCTCGGCCAGCACGCGCGCGACCCCGTACTGCACGGACAGCCGAGCGGTGTCGCGCTCGCGGTCGGAGCGCAGCCGCGCTATTCCGACGGCCAGACCTCCGACCAGGCCGACCGCCGCGAGGCGGGTCAGCTGATCGGTGGTGCCGAAGTCGTCGCTCGTGAGCCCGAGTGGGATCGCCACCCCGAGCGCGAACAGCGCCACGATGGCGGTGTGGCTGGGGCTGGCGCCGAACGCAGCCACGACGGGGCCGATCAGCAGCAGCTCCACCAGAACGGTCTTCTGCCCAACCGCCAGGTCGACGGCTGCAACTGCGCAGACCGCGACGAGGGAGAGCAGGAATACCCCTCGCCCGTCGCGCACGCCACCCGGATGCGTCTGCGAGCCCAACTGAACTGCTCAGACTACTTCGCGGACCACCTCACCTATATACAACGGCGAGGAATGCACGGCTTCGATCGCGATCCCGACGGTGTGGTGCGAGTCCGCGCCGCCAACCCCTCGGCGCTCACACTCGACGGGACGAACACCTATGTGGTGGGTCGCTGGGTGGTCGATCCGGGCCCCGCCGACGAGGACCATCTCGCCGCCGTGCGGGCGGCCGCCGGCGAGGGCATCGAGGGCGTGGTGCTCACGCACGGCCACGTCGACCACGCCGAGGGCGCCGACCTGCTCGGCGTGCCCGTGCACACGCCCGGCGAGGGCGAGAGCGTGGGCCCGTTCAGCGTGCTGGCCACGCCGGGGCACTCGGCGGACAGCGTGTGCCTGGTGTGGGAGGAGCGGGTGTGCTTCGCGGGCGACACCGTGCTCGGCACCGGCAGTGTCTTCATCGCCCCGGGGGAGGGGTCGCTGTCGGCCTACCTGGAGTCGCTGCGGCGGCTGCGGGCGCTTCCGCTGGAGGTTCTGTGCCCGGGCCACGGGCCGTATGTCTGGGATCCGGCGGCCAAGCTCGACGAGTACATCGCGCACCGACTCGACCGCGAACGCCGCCTGATCGCGGCGCTGGACAGCGGCCTGCGCACGCAGGACGACCTGCTCGCCTCGGCTTGGTCGGACGCCCCGGCCGAGCTGCGCCACTTCGCCGGCCTCTCGCTGGCTTCCCACCTGGAGAAGCTCGCCGAGGAGGGGCGGCTGCCGGAGGGCGTGGAGCGCTAGGAGCCCGGCGCGCGGTACCCGACGGACCGCTGGGCGGCCGCGTCGACCTCCTCGGGCGTGAGCAGCACGGTGGTCTTCACCACTGCGCCGCCCGAGGCGTTCACGGAGATCGCGAGCGCGGCGGCGCTCTCGTTGTCGGGCATCTCGGCGGTTACGTAGGCGTCGTGGTCGCCGAAGCCGAAATAGAAGCTCTCGAGGCTGCCGCCGACGCTCTCCAGCGCAGCCCCGACCGCATCGCGCCGGCTCGAGCCACCGGCCGACTGAAGGCCTTGGACACCCTGGTGGGTGTAGGACGCTTGGACCAGGTACTTGGGCATGTGAGCCCTTTCTGTGAGCTTGCTTGCGAGCCGGCTAACCATCTCACTCGGGGGCGGCCGGGGCAACGCCACCTATGTGACGTGGATCCGACTGTGAGCAGGCTTTCTGTGACCGCGGGAGCGCGCCGGTACAAAGGCTCGTACCCGATTGGAGGTCTCGAAATGCAATATGCAGCCCGTCTCTCCACACTTCCCTCCCGCCGCTCGATGCTGGCACCGGTGGTGGCCCTGGTGGTCGGTGCCGGGGCCGCTGTGGGGGGGTATGCCCTGATCGACACTCAGGACACGGTCCAGGCGCCCGCCAGGGTCGTGTTCGTCGACCAGCCGGCGCCGGGCGCCGGCGTCAGGGGCATCGACGACATGACCAAGCAGACGACCTCGGTGCCGGCGACGGTGGTTCCGTACCTCAGCCACGGCCTCGGCACCCAGAGCACCCACGGGCCCTCCGCCAAGCACGAATCCTCCACGGCGGCGGCGATCGGCTCAGGCACCGGGCACTGAACACCCGCACGACAGCAGTCGCAGGAACGCGCCCCCGCCCCGGCGGGGGCATCCTGCATCTCGAACCGAAGAAGTGGGTAGAGGCCTCCTTGCTCCGGCAAGAACGCCGGGCACTGGACCGAACGGGAGGCCTACATGGAGCTTGCTATTGCCGGAACGGGATTGGGCATCATCGGACTGCTGGTGGTGATCCTGCTGGTGATCCTGATCCTGCGCGCGCTCTGACCTAGTCGGGCAGTCCGGCGGCTCTCGAGGCCCGTCGCCGCGAGGCGTAGCCCTCGGCCCGGACTATCTCCCCGTCCCTGACCGACACGATCGAGGCCCGCAGCTCATCGAGCTCGATGCCGGCGGCGCAGAGCTCGACTCCGGGATCGCCGTCGGACAAGCGGCTGAACCACTGGCGCACCGCTTGAACGTTGTCTTCCGGCATCCGCCGGTCAGTATTGCCGCTCGCCCTCGAAGCGCCGCAGGCGCAGCGCGTTGACGACGACCGAGACGCTCGAGAACGCCATTGCCGCTCCCGCGATCACCGGGTTGAGCAGGCCGATGGCGGCCAGCGGCACGGCCGCCACGTTGTAGCCGAACGCCCAGGCCAGGTTCTGCTTGATCGTCCTCAGTGTCGCCCGGCTGAGCCGGATGGCGTCCGCGGCGGCGCGCAGGTCGCCGGAGACGAGTGTCAGGTCCGATGCCTCGATGGCCACGTCCGTGCCGGTCCCGATGGCGAGGCCGAGGTCGGCGTGAGCCAGCGCCGGCGCGTCGTTGACACCGTCGCCGACCATCGCCACGACCCGACCCTCTGCCTGCAGCCGCCTCACGACGTCCGCCTTCTGGGAGGGCAGGACCTCGGCGATGACCTCGTCGATGCCGACCTCGGCGGCGACGGCGTTCGCCGTCGTGCGGTTGTCGCCGGTCAGCAGCACCGGCCGCAGCCCCAGCCGCTTCAGCGAGGAGACGGCGTCCGCCGACGTGGGCTTGACCGTGTCGGCGACAACGAAAACGGCTGCCGCGCGGCCGTCCCAGCCGGCCGCGATGGCGGTCTGGCCGCGCTGCTCGGCGGCGCGCCGCGCGGCTTCGAGCTCGGCCGGGAGCGGCATCGACCGCTCCTGGAGCAGGGCGGGGCGCCCGACGACGAGCGCGTGGCCGTCGACGAGCCCCTCGACCCCGAGACCCTCGCGGTTGACGAAGGCCTCGACTTCGGGCAGCGGCCCCTGCTCGGCTTGGGCCGCCTTGGCGATGGCCTGGGCGATGGGGTGCTCGGAAGCGCTCTCGACGGCGCCAACCAACCTCAGGGCCTCGTGGCGGTCGAGGCCGTCGGCCACCGCGACCTCGACGAGCGCCATCTGGCCGGTGGTGACCGTGCCGGTCTTGTCGAGCACGATCGTGTCGACCTTGCGAGTGGACTCGAGCACGTCCGGCCCCTTGATCAGCAGGCCGAGCTGCGCGCCCCGCCCGGTGCCGACCATCAGCGCGGTGGGCGTTGCCAGCCCGAGCGCGCACGGGCAGGCGATGATCAGCACGGCCACCGCGGCGGTGAACGCGAACGTCGTGCTCTCGCCGCTCCCAAGCCAGAAGCCGAGCGTGGCGACGGCCACGCCGATGATCACGGGAACGAAGACGCCCGAGACGCGGTCGGCCAAGCGCTGCACCGGCGCCTTGCCGGTCTGGGCCTCGGTCACGAGCTCCGCGATCTGCGCGAGGGCGGTGTCGGCGCCCACCTTGGTCGCACGCACGACGAGCCGCCCCCCGGCGTTGACGGTCGCGCCCGCGACCTCGGAGCCCGGCTGGACCTCGACCGGGACCGATTCGCCGGTGAGCATGCTCATGTCCAGGGCCGAGGTGCCCGTCTCGACGACGCCGTCGGTGGCCACCTTCTCGCCCGGGCGCACCACGAAGCGGTCTCCGGGCTGCAGCCCCTCGATCGGGACGCGGCGCTCGACGCCGTCGGCGTCGAGCACGGCCACGTCCTTGGCGCCGAGCTCGAGCAGCGCCTGCAGGGCGGCGCCTGCGCGGCGCTTGGCACGCGCCTCGAAGTAGCGCCCCGCGAGGATGAACGTCGTGACGACCGAAGCGGTCTCGAGGTAGATCTCGTCGGCGCCGGCGCCGCGATCGGGGATGAGGTTGAAGGCCATGCGCATGTCCGGCATGCCGGCATCGCCGATGAACAGCGCGTACAGGGACCACAGCCAGGCCGCCAGCACGCCCACCGACACCAGCGTGTCCATCGTCGCGGCGCCGTGGCGGAGGTTCGCCCAGGCCGCCCGGTGGAAGGGCCAGGCGCCCCAGAGCACCACCGGCGTGGCCAAATTGAGCGCGAGCCACTGCCAGTTGTCGAACTGCAGCGCGGGCACCATCGACACGAGCAGCACCGGCAGCGACAGGAGCGCCGACAGGATCAGGCGGTGGCGCAGGGGCGCGGTCGGGTCCTCCTGGGGCGGGCGCTCGCTCTCGGTCGAGGGCAGCTCGGTCCGGTACCCGGCGGCCTCCACGGCCTCGATGAGCCGGTCGGGCGCGACCGGCGCCTCGTCGAACTCCACTCGCGCCTTCTCGGTGGCGTAGTTGACGGTGGCGGTGACGCCGTCGAGCTTGTTGAGGCTGCGCTCGATGCGATTCGCGCACGAGGCGCAGGTCATGCCGGTGATCGGCAGCTCGATCCGCTCGCGCGTTGCGCTCATCGGGCCACCTCCTGCGTGAACTCGGCGGTGTGCACCCGACCATCGTGCTTGAACTGCAGGTACAGGCGGTAGCGACCCTCGCTCGGGAACTCGGTCATGAA
>JAXDIH010000023.1:0-40805 GCA_034664105.1 Thermoleophilaceae bacterium | reverse complement strand
TGGGTGCTGATCGGTCCGCTGGCCGGGCTGGCGCTGGGGGCCGGCGGTCCGTGGCTCGTCGCCCGCCTGCTGCGCGCGCGGCGCGAGCGCTTCCGCCGCGCCGTCGACGCGGGAGTGCCGGGCCTTGCGCTGGCGGTGGCCGACGCGCTGGCCGGCGGTCACTCGCTGCGCGGTGCGCTCGGCGAGGCGAGCCGCTCCGTCGGTGGCGAGGCCGGCCACGAGCTGCGCCGTGCCTGCGCGGAGCTGGCCGTCGGGGCGGCCACCGACGACGCTCTGGAGGCGATGCGCGCGCGGGTCCGCTCGCCGCGGCTGGACACGGTCGTGGCCGCCTGCGTGCTGCAGCGGCGGGCCGGCGGCGACCTCGGCCGGCTGCTGAGAGAGACGGCGCGGGCGATGGAGGAGCAGTCGCGCCTCGAGGCGGAGCTCAGCGCGGCCACCGCCCAGGCGCGCTTCACCGGCGTGCTCGTCGTGACGCTGCCGTTGGGCGGAGCCATGCTCGCCGGGCTGGCGAGTCCCGGATGGCTGCGGGGCCTCTGGAGCTCCTTCCTGACGGCCTGGCTGGTCGGCGTGGCCCTGTTCCTGCAGGTGCTGGCGGCCGTGCTGATCCGCAGGCTCGGGAGGGTGCGATGGTGAGCGCCGCGTTGTCCACCTCGCGCCGCCTCAACGCCGGTGGTGGGCGATGGTGAGCGCGGTCCTGGCCGGCCTGGCCGCCGCGCTTGCCGCGGCGGGCAGCGGGCTGCTGTTCGAGACCTTGCCGGTCGGGCGCCGGGACCGGAGCGGTCTCGGTGGCCCGGCGAGCGGTGGCCCGGCGAGCGCTGGCCCGCCGCTCCTTCGCCTGCTCGTCCGCACGGGTGCCCGCCTGCGCACCACCCAGGCCGCCGCGCCGCATGACCTCGAGGCGCGCATCGCCGCCGCGGGCCGGCCCGCCGGCCTCGGTGCCCGTGAGCTGATGGCCGCCAAGCTCGCCGCGGCCGCAACCGCCGGCGTCCTGGCGGCGCTGCTCTCCACCGCGGCCCCGGGCCGCCTGGCGCTCATGCTCCTGGCGGCCGGTCCCGTCGCCGGCTTCCTCGCGCCCGACCTCTGGCTCGCCCGTCGCGCCGCCGAGCGCGCCCGTCGCATTCGGCGCGAGCTGCCCGCTCTGCTCGACCTGCTGCGCGTGGGGGTGGAGTCGGGCAGCTCCCTCGCCGAGGCCCTGCGGGCCGTCGGCGCCCGCACCCACGGTCCGCTGGCAGCCGAGTGGCGGGCGGTGGGCCGCCAGGTCGCCCTGGGCGTTCCGCTCGAGCGTGCGCTCGACGGTATGGCCGAGCGCGCGCCGCTCGCCGAAGTGCGCGCCCTGGTGGCGGCGCTGGACCGCGCCCGCCGCCACGGCGCCCCGCTGGGCGACACGCTGGCCGCCCAGGCGCGCGACGCCCGCTTCGCGCTGGCAAGGCACGCCCGCGAGGAAGCGGCCCGTGCCGGGCCCAAGATCCAGCTGGTGGTGGCCCTGCTGCTGGTGCCCTCGGTGCTGCTGCTGGTGGCCGCCGCCCTGCTGGCGGCCCTGCTCGGCGGCGGGGCGGGCGGGCCGGGCGGGGCGCTGCTGCCGCTCTAGCGCCCCGGCCCCCCGAGCGGGCCCCCAGCCCTGGCGGGCCCGCGACCCGCTGGCGGGCCCCCAGCTCCGGCGCGCCCAAGCCCGGGCGCCCGCCCGCCGCCGCGCCGGCCTCAGCAGTTCACGAGCAAATGGAACGAGCGGTTGGCCTGCGTGCCCGCGCTGTCGCGCGTGACCACCCGCACCCCGTTCACGCTCGACGCCAGTGACGTGACGGCGATCTGCCCGGTGCCGGGCCCGGAGGCCGACTCGTCGCCGAGCGTTGCGAAGTAGGTGCACTGCCGCACGTCCCGGTCGAAGATCGCCTGGTACTGGCCGACCCCGGTCTGGGCGCTCGAGGCGATCCCGCGTCCCCGCACGGTCGCGCCGAGGTCCGAGATCACCGCGTGGCGCACGATTCCCTCGGCCAGCACGGCCGCAGGCACCTGCTTGAACTTGCTGGCGTCGAGCGACTGCTCCTTGATCGCGCCGCCACCGAAGCCGTCCGGCTTGGCCTCCTGGCCGCGCAGCGTGCCGTCCTTGAAGTCGCGGTTGAGGATGGAGCCGTTGACGATGTCCGCCGAGTCGATCGTCGCCACGGCGTACGACACCCCGCCGAGCGAGATGAACAGGGCCGCGCACGCGACCACCATGGACGGCGACGGGGTGCGAAGGAAGCGCTTCATTGGTTGACCTCCCGCGGTCTTGGATTGGCTTGCCCGCGATTCGGGCGTCACCCGGTCAACAGCGCTGGCCCCGTCCGGGTTGCGGCGCAGCCCCCAAGAAGCGGGCCGGAGCCCCTTCAGGCGCAACGGCTCTTGCACCGAGAGGCTCGACGGGCCGGCCCGGTGCCCACGTTGTCCCACCCCACGCAAGGCTCTAGAACGCGGAAGACGCCCGATCGGGCCCCCTGAGCATCCGCCATCGGACGGAAAAGTGGGAAATGGTGTTGCAGAGTGGGACGAAGTGGGCTACTGTGGCGCCCAGCAACTGACCGGAGTGGCGGGGCTCCTCCCACTCCGCCACTCCGGTCTAACTCTTTCTGGACATGCAAATTGGCTTTTCGAGGGCACTTCGAGCACTCGCTGGACGCGAAGAACCGGCTCAGCATCCCGGCGCGTTTTCGCGCGGCCTTCTCCGGTGGCACGGTGCTCGCCAAGGACCCCGAGCAGTGCGTGGCGATCTGGACGCCCGAGACGCACGAGGCGATCATCGAGCGCGCGCTCGGCGAGTTGAACCCGATGGGCTCCGAGTACCGCAAGCTGAGCCGCTTCTACCAGGGCAACTCCTTCGAGATCGACCTGGACGCGAGCGGGCGCGTGACGCTGCCGGCCCCGCTGCTCGCGCACGCGGCGATCGAGAAGGAAGTGGTCGTGGTCGGGGTGGGCGACCACCTGGAGGTTTGGGGCGCCCAGCGCTGGCGCACCGAGCAGGAGGCCCTCGACGCCGAGATCGGGGAGGTGACCGAGCGCCTTGGCCATCCTTCTTGACATGAGCCACGTGCACATCCCCGTGCTCGCCGGTGAGCTGATCGACCTGACCGCGCCCGCCCGCGGCGAGATCGCCGTCGACTGCACCTTCGGCGCGGGCGGCCACGCGCGCCTCGTGGCCGACCGGCTCGGCTCGACCGGCACGCTGATCTGCATCGACCGCGACCCCGCCGCCGAGGCCCGCTTCGACGAGCTGGCCGCCGAGGTCGCCTGCGAGACCCGCTTCCTGCGCATGGACTACGCCGAAGGTCTGGCCGCGCTCGGTGAGGAGGGCGTGGCCGCCGATGTGGTCTATCTCGACCTCGGCATCTCCTCGATGCAGGTCGACGCGCGCGAGCGCGGCTTCTCCTACTCGTACGACGCGCCGCTCGACATGCGCATGGATCCCAGCCAGGAGCTGGACGCGCGCACGGTGCTGAACGACTGGGACGAGCGCCAGCTGGCTCAGATCTTCCGCCGCTACGGCGAGGACCCGAACGCCCGCCGCATCGCTCGCGAGATCGTGCGCCGGCGCGGGCGCGCGCCGCTGGACACCACCGGCGAGCTGGTCGAGGCGATCGAGGCGGCGCTGCCCGCCGCGGTGCGCCGCAGCTTCGGTGGCGGGCACCCCGCCAAGCGCGTGTTCCAGGCCGTGCGCATCGCCGTCAACGGCGAGCTCGACTCGCTCGACCGCGCGCTGCCGCTGGCGTGGGACCTGCTGCGTCCCGGCGGCCGGCTGGCGGCGATCTCCTTCCACTCGCTCGAGGACCGGCGCGTGAAGCGCTTCCTGGTGGAGCGGGCACGCGGGTGCATCTGCCCGCCCGACTTCCCCGTGTGCGTGTGCGGCCACGAGCCCGAGGCCGAGCTGCTCACCGGTCGCCCCGTGGCGCCCACCCCCGGCGAGGTCGCCCAGAACCCGCGGTCCAAGTCCGGCCGCCTGCGCGCGGCCCGCCGGCTGCCGGTAGGGGACGAGAGCTGATGGCGCGCGCCGCCGCGGCTGCCGCCGCTCCCGCGCGACAGCAGCCGGCGCGCCGGCAACCCGCTCGGCGAGCCCCCGCCAAGGCCCCGGCCAAGGCCCCGGCCCGGCGCGTCTCCGGTCGCACCGCGCCCCGTAAGGCCCCGGTAAGGCTGCCGCTCGGCGCTCGCCTGCTCGACACCCTGCTCAACGGCCGCGCCTGGATCGGCCTGGTCGGCGTGCTGCTGGCCGGGATCGTGTTCTTCAACGTCGACCTGCTGCGCATGAACCGCGAGATCACCCACATGGCCGACCGCGCCGCGGAGCTCAAGCGCGAGAACACCCGCATCCGGCACGACGTCGCGCAGCTGGCCGGCAGCGAGCGCATCCAGCAGGCGGCGGGCCAGCTCGGGCTCGTGCTCCCGGCCCCCGGCGAGGTCCGCTACCTGAAGTCCAACCCCGTGGTCGACGCCCACAACGCGTCGAAGCGCATCATCGCGCCGAACCCGAGCGCCGCCCCGGATCCGATCGTCGCGGCGCCCACGACCCCCGTCACGCCGCCAACCACGACCAGCACCACCACGCCGCCGACAACCACCACGCCGCCGACCTCCGCCACGGCGGCCTCGCCAACGGGTTAGCGGTGCGCCTGGTCGAGCGCAGGATCGGGCTGCTCTTCGCCCTCTTCCTATTGCTGCTCGGCGCCGCCACGGCGCGTGCCACCTGGATCGGCACGGTCCGGGCGGGCTCGCTCGGCGACCGCGCCGTCCAGCAGCAGGTCGAGGACATGGTCGTCCCGGCCAGTCGCGGCACGATCTACGACCGCCACAAGCTGGAGCTGGCGGTCTCCGAGGACGCCGTCACGGTGTTCGCGCACCCCTTCCTGATCGACGATCCCGCGCGTGTGTCGGCCCGCCTGGCCCCCCTGCTGGGACTGCCCGAGGACGACCTGCTCAAGACGCTGAGCAACCGCAAGTCGACCTTCGTCTACCTGCGCCACAAGATCGACGGCTCAACGGGGCACAAGATCGAGCAGCTGGGCATCCAGGGCATCGACACCGTCACCGAGCCGAAGCGCACGTATCCGCAGGGGCACCTGGCGTCGCAGGTGCTCGGCATGGTGGGTTCGGAGAACACCGGCCTCGCCGGCCTCGAGTACTCGCTCCAGGACACGCTGGGCGGGCACGACGGGCGCCGCCGGGTCGTCAAGGATGCGCTCGGTCAGCCGATCAGCCTGATCGAGACCGACCGCGCGAAGGCCGGCGATGACGTCCAGCTCACACTCGACGCCGCCATCCAGGAGCGCGTGGAGGCGATCCTGGGCGAGGTGGGGCAGACCTACACACCAGCCGGCGCGACCGCGGTGGTGATGGACCCCCGCAGCGGCGCGATCCTCGCCCTGGCCAACTGGCCGCGCGTGGATGCCAACAACCCGGACGGCGCCCCTAAGTACGCGCGCCAGGACAGGGCCATCGAGTTCAACTACGAGCCCGGCTCCACGTTCAAGGCGTTCACGATCGCGGGCGCGCTCGAGGAAGGGCTGATCCAGCCGAGCAGCGTGCTCGACGTGCCGCCCGAGCTCAGGGTGGCGGACCGCACGATCGGCGAGGCGCACGAGGACGGCAACGGCCCGCTGACGGTCGCCGACATCCTGGCTCGATCGTCCAACGTGGGCAGCGCCATGATCGGCCTCAAGCTGGGCCCCACCCGCTTCGACCGCTGGGTGCGTCGCTTCGGCTTTGCCAGGCCCACGGGCGTGGACCTGCCCGGCGAGCAGCAGGGCATCGTGCTCGACCCGAAGCACTACTCGGGCTCGTCGCTCGGGAACATGTCGATCGGCCAGGGGCTGTCGGTCACGCCGATCCAGATGGCCGCCGGCTTCACCGCGATCGCGAACGGCGGCATCCGGCACCAGCCCTACATCGTCGCCGGCGACCGCAAGCCGGGGCAGCGGGTCCTGTCGCGCCGCACCGCCGCCGAGGTATCGAAGATGCTCGAGGGTGTGCTCGCGGCGGGCGGCACCGCGCCGGAGGCCTCGGTCGCCGGCTACACGCTGGCCGGCAAGACCGGCACGGCCGAGAAGCCCGAGAACGGCACCTACTCCAAGACCGACTTCGTGGCCTCGTTCATCGGCTTCGCCCCGGCGCGCAACCCGCGCCTGCTCGTCTCCGTGATGGTGGACGAGCCGCGCGGCGACATCTACGGCGGTACGGTGGCGGCGCCCGCCTTCGAGCGCATCATGGAATTCGCCCTTCCATACCTGAAAATCCCGCCTGAGTAGGCTGGGGCCTCCATGACCCTGCGTCAGTTGATGGGGAATGGGGCGGAGTTGGAGATCTCGGGACTCGCCTACTCGAGCCAGAGCGTCACCCCGGGGACGCTCTTCTTTTGCGTGCCCGGGTTCAGGTCCGACGGTCACGACTTCGCCCCCGAAGCGGTCGAGCGCGGCGCCGTCGCGCTGGTCTGTCAGCGCCCGCTTGGCCTGGGCGTGCCCGAGGTCATCGTCGACGACGTGCGCGCCGCCATGGGACCCGCGGCCGCTCGCTTCCACGGCGACCCGACCGCGCGGCTGGACGTGGTCGGGGTGACCGGCACCAACGGCAAGACCACCACGGCGTTCCTGGTGCGCCACCTGCTCGAGTCCGGCGGCCGCCGGTGCGGGCTGCTGGGCACGGTCAAGCGGGTCGTCGCCGGGCGCGAGGAGGAGGTCGAGCGCACCACGCCCGAGGCGATCGACCTGCAGGCCACCTTCCGGGCGATGGTCGACGGCGGCGACCGCGCCTGCGCCATGGAGGTCTCCTCGCACGCGCTGGAGCTGGGCCGCGTGGCGGGGATCCGCTTCGCCTGCCGCGTCTTCACCAACCTCACGCAGGACCACCTCGACTTCCACGAGACGATGGAGGACTACTTCCTGGCCAAGCGCCGGCTGTTCGAGGAGCCGGGTCGCTCGGTGGTGAACGTCGACGACGAGTACGGGCGGCGGATCGCGGCCGAGCTGGACTGCACCACGTTCGCCATCGACCGCGAGGCCGACTACTGCGCGCTCGACGTCGAGTTCGACCTGATGGGCTCGCGCTTTCGCTGCGTGACGCCGGAGGGCGAGCTGCGGCTGTCGTCGCCGCTGCCCGGCCTGTTCAACGTGCAGAACGTGCTCGCCGCCGTGGCGGCCGCGCACTCGCTCGGCGTGCCGGCAGAGGCCATCGCCGCGGCGCTGCCGCGCTTCGACCGGGTGCCCGGTCGGTTCGAGCCGGTCGACGAGGGTCAGGACTTCGGCGTGCTGGTGGACTACGCGCACACGCCCGAGGCGTTGGAGAACGTGCTGCGCGCCGCTCGCCCGGTGACCGAGGGCCGGCTGCACGTGGTGTTCGGAGCCGGCGGCGACCGCGACCGCGGCAAGCGCCCGCTGATGGGCGACGCCGCGCGGCGGCTGGCCGACCGCGTGCTGGTGACGTCGGACAACCCGCGCAGCGAGGAACCCGACGCGATCATCGACGAGATCATGGAAGGCGCCGGCCCCGGCGCCGAGCGGCTGACCGACCGCGGGCGGGCGATCGCCGCGGCGATCGAGTCGGCGGCGCCCGGTGACGTGGTCGTGATCGCCGGCAAGGGCCACGAGCACGGTCAGGAGTTCGAGGACGGGCGCAAGGAGCCCTTCGACGACGTCGAGGTGGCCCGCGAGGCGCTGCGCGCACGCGCGGCGGCCGCGCCCAGCGGGGGGCTCGGATGATCGACCTGTCGGCACGGCGCCTGGCGCAGGCCGCCGGGGGCGAGCTGGCCGCGGGCGACCCCGAGCGCGCCGGTCCGGCGCGCGTGGTGATCGACTCGCGCGAGGTCGAGGCCGGCGACCTGTTCGTGGGGCTGCCCGGCGCCGCCGCGCACGGGGGCGAGTTCGCGGAGGCCGCCCTCGATGCGGGCGCCTGGGGCGTGATCACCGGCCGCGAGCACGCCGCCGGGGCGGTGGCAGCCGCCGGCGACACCATCGGCCACTCGGCCTGCACCGGCGCCGCGGTGATCGCGGTCGACGACCCACTCGCAGCGTTGCACGGGCTCGCACGAGCGTGGCGCCAGGAGCTGGGGGCGAAGGTGCTGGCCGTGACCGGCTCCACCGGCAAGACCTCCACTAAGGACATCCTGGCTGCGCTGCTGAGCCCGCGCCTGGCCACCTACGCCTCGCGGGAGAACTGGAACACGGAGATCGGGTTGCCGCTGACCATCCTCGAGGCGCCGCGCGGCACCGAGGCGCTCGTGCTGGAGATGGCCATGCGCGGCGAGGGTCAGATCGCCGAGCTGGTGGCGATCGCGGAGCCCGACGTGGGCGTGATCGTGAACGTCGGGCCGGTCCACCTGGAGCTGCTGGGGACGGTCGAGCGGGTGGCCGCGGCCAAGGCGGAGCTGATTCGCGACCTGCGCCCCGGCGCCGCCTGCGTCGTGCCGGCGAGCGAGCCGCTGCTCGACGCCCACCTGCGCCGCGACGAGCTGGACACCTGGACGTTCGGCCCGGGCGGCGAGGTGCGCCTGCTGGCCTTCGACGCGGGCCGGGCGGAGATCGAGGCGCGCCAGGAGACGGTGCAGCTGGAGCTGGGCTACTCCGAGCCTCACAACCTGCTCAACACGCTGGCGGCCGTGGCGGCGGCGCGAGCCTTGGACGTGCCGATCCGGGGCCGGGTGAGCGTGCGCTTCTCCTCATTGCGCGGCGAGCTCGTGGAGCTGCCAGGCGGAGTGACCGTGGTCAACGACTGCTACAACGCGAACCCGATGTCGATGCGTGCAGCCCTGGATCACCTCGCGGCGAGTGCTGCCGCGCGCCGCGTTGCGGTGCTCGGCGCGATGGCCGAGCTGGGGGAGGGCTCCGACGACTATCACCACGAGATCGGCGCCCACGCGGCGGCGCTGGGGATCGACGTGCTCGTGCCCGTCGGCGAGGGGGCGCTCGGCTACAGCGAGCGCTTCGACGGCGAGACGCACCCGGTTGCCACGCCCGAGGAGGCGGCGGCGCTGCTGGAGGAGCTGGCGCGGCCCGGCGACCGCGTGCTCATCAAGGGGTCCCGCTCGGTGGGCCTGGAACGGGTGCTGGCGTAGAGCATGGGCGAGATCCTGATCGGGGGCATGGCCTCCCTGCTCATCTGCATGTTCCTGGGGCCGAAGTTCATCGACTACCTGCGCCTCAAGGAGTTTGGCCAGCAGATCCGCGAGGAGGGCCCGGCCGGCCACCACGGCAAGGCGGGCACGCCGACGATCGGCGGGCTGGTGATCTTCCTGGCCGTCTGCGTGCCGTTCCTGATCCTGGGCGACTACCGCGCCGCCAGCCTGTGCGTGCTGGGCACGGCGCTGGTGATGTCCGGCCTCGGATTCGCCGACGACGTGATCAAGCTGCGCAGGCGCCGCTCGCTCGGGGTGTCGGGCAAGACCAAGCTGCTGGTGCAGGCGCTCACCGCGATCGCCCTGTGGCTGGCGGTGACCAAGTACCTGGAGTTCCCGGACACGCTCGACCTGCGCGTGGTCGACGCTTCCGTGAACCTGGGCCTCGGCTACCCGGTGCTGATCTTCCTGGTGCTGGCCGGGTCCACCAACGGCGTGAACCTGACCGATGGGCTCGACGGCCTGGCGGCCGGCTGCGCCGCGATCGTGTTCCTGGCATTCACCGCGATGACGTTCATCACGACAGGCGACGTCCAGAAGGACCTCGCGCTGCTGTGCGCCTGCCTGGTCGGGTCCTGCGTCGGCTTCCTCTGGTTCAACTCGTTCCCGGCGTCGGTGTTCATGGGGGATACGGGCTCGCTGGGCCTCGGCGGCGCGATCGCCGCCCTGGCGGTGGTCACGCACACCGAGGTGCTGCTGGTGCTGATCGGCGGGATCTTCGTGATCGAGGCGCTCTCGGTGGTGATCCAGGTGTTCGCGTTCCAGCGCTTCCGCAAGCGGGTCTTCCTGATGGCGCCGATCCACCACCACTTCGAGCTGATGGCGTGGTCGGAGACGAAGATCATCCTGCGGTTCTGGATCGTGGCCGCGATCTGCTCGGCGATCGGCTTCACGCTCTACCAGCAGTCGATCCTGCCTTGACGGGTAGGCCGCCGCTGCCGCAGGGGCCGTACCTGATCGTCGGACTGGCGCGCTCCGGCGTGGCCGCCGCCCGCATGCTCCGCTCGCACGGCGAGGTGCTGGCGACCGACAGCGCCAGCCCCGATCTGCCGGACGACCTCGACGCCCAGCTCGGCAGCGACGGGCTGGACCTGCTCGAGCGGGCCGCCTGCGTGGTCAAGAGCCCGGGCGTGCCCAACGAGGCTGCCGTGATCGCGCGCGCCCGGGGGCGCGGTGTGCCGGTGATGGGAGAGCTGGAGCTGGCCTGGCGGCTGCTGCCGAACCGCTTCGTGGCCGTGACGGGGACCAACGGCAAGACGACCACCGTGGAGCTGCTCGGGGCGATCTGGCGTGCGGCGGGGCTGCCGGTGGCGGTGGCGGGCAACGTCGGCACGCCGCTGTCGGCCCTGGTCGGGGAGGTGGACCCGGACGCAACGATCGTGTGCGAGGTGTCGAGCTTCCAGGCGGAGGACGCGGTCGAGTTCGCGCCGGACGTCGGGCTGCTGCTCAACCTGACCGAGGACCACCTCGACCGTCACGGCACCTTTGCGGCCTACCGCGACGCCAAGCTGCGCATGTTCGCGCGCCAGACGGCCGAGCAGGTGGCGATCGCCCCAGCCGGCGTCGAGCTGCCGGGCAGCGGGCGCAGGCTGGAGCCCGGCGCGTTGCCGCTCGCTCCCGGCGAGATCCGCCTGCGCGGCGCGCACAACCTCGAGAACGCCATGGGCGCCGCGGCGGCCGCGCTGGCCGCGGGCGTGCCGCGCGCCGCAGTCGCGGACGCGCTGCGCGGCTTCGCAGGCGTGCCGCACCGTCTGGAGGAGGTCGGGACGGTCGACGGCGTGCTCTACGTCAACGACTCGAAGGCGACGAACGTGTCGTCGGCCGTGCGCGGCATCGAGTCGTTCGAGGGCGGCGTGCACGCGATCCTCGGCGGCAGCCTGAAGGGCGGCGGGTTCGAGGGCCTGCGCGACGCCGTGGCAGCACGCTGCCGCGCCTGCTACCTGATCGGGGAGGCCACCGACCGGCTCGCCGCGGACCTCGGCGCCGCCGGCGTCCCGCTGCACCGCTGCGGCGACCTGGAGGCCGCCGTCGACGCCGCTCGCGCGGCCGCCGAGCCGGGGGAGGTGGTGCTGCTCTCGCCGGCCTGCGCGTCGTACGACCAGTTCCACGATTACGAGGAGCGCGGGGACCGTTTTCGCGCCCTCAGCTCGCCTGCATGAATCTCGGCTGGCGCGTCGAAGGAAGCCCGGATGGCTGCGCGCGCCGCCCGCAAGCGACCGGTCGAGTACTCGATCCTGTACACCGCCACCCTGTGCCTGCTGGCGTTCGGGGCGGTCATGGTCTACTCGGCCAGCTCCGCCGAGTCGCTGCTGAGCGGCACGGGCGACCCGTCCTTCTACCTCAAGCGCTACCTCATGTGCGCGGTGCTCGGCCTGGTGGTGATGCAGGCGGCCTCGAAGCACGGGCTGAAGGTCATCCGGGGGCTCACCCCGATCCTGCTGTTCGGGTCCTTCTTCCTGACAGCGGCGCTGATGCTCCCGGGCGTGGGCGTGACCGTGAACGGCGCGACGCGGTGGCTGGGCGCGGGACCGCTCCAGTTCCAGCCCTCGGAGCTGCTCAAGGTGTCGCTGGTGCTCTACGCGGCCCAGTCGCTCGCCGCTCGTCCGCGTGCGAGCAAGACCTTCCGCGGGCTGTTCAACCCGCTGCTGATCGTGGTGGGCGTGGCGTGCCTGCTGCTGCTCAAGCAGCCCGACATGGGCACGGCGCTGGTGATCTGCTTCTCCATCGGCACCCTGCTGCTGGCCGCCGGCACGCCCACGCGCCTGCTCGGCACCATCTTCGGGACGCTGGTGGGCCTGGCGATCATCGTCGCGCTGGCCGAGCCCTACCGGCGCGAGCGGCTCACCTCGTTCCTGGACCCGTTCAAGGACGCCGGCGACACCGGCTTCCAGGCCGTCCAGGCGCTCACGGCGCTCGGCTCCGGCGGGCTGTTCGGGGTGGGCCTCGGCGAGTCCGTGCAGAAGATCTTCTACCTGCCGGAGGCGCACACGGACATGATCCTGGCGATCATCGGCGAGGAGCTGGGGCTGGTCGGCATCCTCGGCGTGATCGGGCTGTACGCCCTGATCGGCTACGCGGGGCTGCGCGCCGCCAAGCTGGCCGGCGACCTCTACTCGAAGCTGCTCGCCGCCGGGATCACCTCGCTGATCCTGTGCCAGGCCACGCTCAACTTCTTTGCCGTGCTCGGCATGGCGCCGCTGACCGGCGTGCCGCTGCCGTTCCTCTCGTACGGGAGCACGAATCTCGTCGTGCTGATGGGGGCGATGGGACTGCTCCTGAACGTCGCGGCCACAGGTGGCCGTGCCCGCCGGGCGCGCGGGAAGCCGCGCCTCGAGGCGATAGAGGGAGGACGCGATGCCCAGGATCGTGATCGCCGCGGGCGGCACGGCGGGGCACGTCGTGCCGGCGCTCGCAATCGCTGACGCCCTGCGAGCGCGCGGCGCCGAGGTCGAGTTCATCGGGGGCGAGCGGGCCGAGTCCGAGCTGGTCCCGGCGGCCGGCTATCCGTTCCACCGCGTGCGGGTGCGCGGGCTGGACCGGCGCCGCCCGGTGCGAGCGGCGCTCGCGCTGCTGCTGGCGGCCGGGGCGACCCTGCGCGCCATGCGCCTGCTGCGCCGGCTGCGCACCGACGCGGTCGTGGGCGGTGGCGGCTACGTGGCGGGTCCGGTGGGCCTGGCGGCGCGGCTGCTGCGGCTGCCGCTGGTGCTGACCGAGGCGGACAGCCACCTGGGGGTGACCAACCGCATGCTGGCGCCGCTCGCGAAGCGGGTGTTCCTGGCGTTCCCGATCGCGGGGCGGGGTGACGCCGAGGCGCGCAGCGGCGACGCGCAGGGCGCCCGCCCGTCTTCCCGCTCCCCGTGGCGCCGCCGGGCCGCCCGCAAGTGGGTGGTCAGCGGCCGCCCCGTGCCGGCCGCCACCGGCCGGGCCGATCGCGCCGGAGCCCGCGCCCGCTTCGGCATCGGTGCGGACGAGCGGTGCGTGCTCGTGTTCGGCGGCTCGCTGGGCGCCCGCCGGCTCAACGACGCCGCGCTCGAGGCCTTCGGGTCCGCTTCCCCGTGCGCGGTCATCCACGCCAGCGGTCGTCGCGACCACGACGACCTGCGCCGCCGCCTGGACGCGCTCGGCTCGCCGCCGCACTACCACCTGCACCCCTACATCGAGCCGTTCGCGGACGCGCTGGCCGCCGCCGACCTGGTGGTGGCGCGGGCGGGCGGGTCTGTGATGGAGCTGGCCGCCGCCGGGCTGCCCGCCGTCCTGGTGCCCTACCCGCACGCCACAGCCGACCACCAGACCGGCAACGCGCGCTTCATCGAGCAGGCCGGCGCCGCGGTGGTCGTCCCGGACGCGGAGCTCGACGGTCCACGCCTGGCCCGCGAGGTCGGCTCGCTGCTGGCAGCGCCGCAGCGCCTCGGCGCGATGGCAAACGCCGCCCGCGCGGTCGCGAAGCCCGACGCCGCGGAGCGGATCGCGGACGAGCTGATCGCTTTGGCTCGGTAGCGGCGGCCCAAACAGCGGCTACCACGGATCGCCGGGACCGCGCACCCAGGCCACCGCGCCCCGATGGCTGAGCGCCGACGGGGCCCCTGGTTATCGTCCGCTGGTCATGGATCAAGCGCCATTCGCGGGTCGCACCCTGCATTTCATCGGGATCGGCGGAGCCGGTATGAGCGGCCTGGCGCTGGTCGCCCGGTCGCTCGGCGCGCGCGTGACCGGCTCCGACCAGGCCGAATCGCCGGTGCTGGCGGGCCTGCGCGAGGCGGGCATCGAGGCGGCCGCCGGCCACGACGCCGCCAACCTCCCCGCGGGCGCCGAGGTGGTCATCTCCACCGCCATTCCGGACGACAACCCCGAGCTGTCCGCCGCGCGGGCGGCCGGCGCCGCCGTCCTGCACCGCGCGGACCTGCTCGGAGAGCTGTCGCGCATGAAGCGCACAATCGCCGTGAGCGGCGCGCACGGCAAGACCACGACCGCCTCGATGGTCGCCCACGCGCTGCGCGGCGCCGGCCGGGACCCGGCCTTCCTGATCGGCGGGGAGCTGCGCTCGGCGGGCACCAACGCGGCCTGGGGGACGGGGGAGTGGGCCGTGATCGAGGCGGACGAGTCCGACCGCTCGTTCCTGAAGCTGGGCCGCGACGTGGCCGTGATCACCAACATCGAGCTGGACCACCACTCGACCTACGCCAGCCTGGCCGAGCTCGAGCAGGCGTTCGAGGAGTTCGCCGAGCCGGCCGAGCTGCTGGTGCTGGGGCCGGACGTCGAGCTGCCCGCGACCGGCGCCGCCGTGCGCATCGAGATCGAGGGCGAGCCGCCGGCGGGCGCGGCAGATCTCCGCGCCGAGCGCGTCGAGCTGCTCCCAGGCCGCTCGCGCTTCGAGGTCGACGGCACGCCGGTCGAGCTGCCCGTCCCCGGCCGCCACAACGTCCTCAACGCCCTCGCCGCGCTTGCCGCCTGCCGGGCCGCGGGCGTCGAGCTGGCCGACGCGGCCGCTGCCCTCGCCGACTTCAGCGGCGCCGGCCGCCGCTTCGAGGAGCACGGTCAGACCGCGGGTGGCGCCCTCGTCTACGACGACTACGCCCACCACCCGACCGAGGTGCGCGCCACGCTGGAGGCCGCGCGCACGCTCGCGGAGGCCGACGGCCGGCGCCTGATCGCCTGCTTCCAGCCCCACCTCTACTCCCGCACGCACGCGCTGGCCGGCGACTTCGGACGCGCCCTCGCGCTGGCCGACCTCGTCGTGGTGGTCGACGTCTATCCCGCCCGCGAGCGCTCCGAGGACTTTCCCGGCGTCAGCGGCCTGCTGGTGGCGGAGTCGGCCGCGGACGCGGGTGGCGGGCGGCCGGTGTGGTGGCTGCCGCAACTGGGCGATGCGGTCCGCATGCTGGCCCCCGAGCTGGGCGCGCGCGACCTGCTCGTGACGCTCGGCGCCGGTGACGTGGATCGCGTGGCGAAGGAGCTGACCGCGTGACCGCGCCGCCCCCCGGCGTGGAGCGCGACTACCCGCTGGCGCGCCTCACGACCGTCCGCACCGGCGGGCCGGGCGACTTCTACGCGCGACCGGACTCGGTCGAGCGCCTGGAGGAGCTGTTGACGTGGGCGGATGCCGACGAGATCGCGGTAGGAGTGGTCGGCTCGGGCTCGAACCTCCTGATAGCCGATGCCGGATTCCGAGGACTCGTGATGAAGTTGGACGGCGCGCTCGCGACCATCGACCAGCAGGACGACCGCCTCGTTTGCGGCGGCGGGGCACGCTTGCCGCAGGCCGCCGCGCGCGCGGCGCGCGCCGGGCTGAGCGGGCTCGAGTTCGGCGTGAACATCCCCGGCACGGTCGGCGGCGCGGTCAAGATGAACGCCAACGCCTACGGCGGCGACCTGTCGCGGGTGCTCGAATGGGTCGAGGTGGCGACCGGCGAGGGCACCGGCCGGCGCGCGCCCGGCGAGCTCGGCTTCAGCTACCGCCGCTCCAACCTCGGGCCGCGCGAGATCGTGGCGCGGGCGTCCTTCGCCCTCTCGCCGGCGGATCCGGAGAGCGTCAAGGCCACGCTCGCCGAGCTGCGCGCCGCCCGCCGCGCCGCCCAACCCTCGGGCATCAAGACCTTCGGCTCGACCTTCAAGAACCCCGAGGACGAGCGCGCGGAGGGTCGCAGCGCCGGCGTCCTGCTCGACCAGGCCGGCTGCCGCGGCCTCGCGGTCGGCGGGGCCCGCTTCTCGGAGAAGCACGCCAACTTCGTGGAGAACACCGGCGACGCCACCACCGCGGACGTGATCGCGCTGATGGCCGAGGGCAAGCGCCGCGTGCGCGAGCGGTTCGGCGTCGAGCTGGAGCCGGAGGTGCAGGTCCTGGGTGAGGTCGACGCGACGGCGCTGTGGGGCGAGGAGTGAGCGCCGCCGCCGTCGCCGGCCGTCGCCGCGTCTCGCCGCGGCGCGCAGCGGCCCGCGCGGTTGGGCAGCTGTCCCCGCGGCTCAAGCGGCGGCTGATCGCGGTCGTGGTCGTCACCGTCGTGCTCGCCGCCGGGTACCAGTTCTGGCTGCGCGACTCGTCGCTGGTGGCGGTCGAGCGCGTGCAGGTGACCGGCGCGACGAGCGCGGACGCGGACCGCGTGCGCGGCGCGCTGACCGCCGCGGCCAAGCAGATGACCACGCTCCACGTCGACCAGGCGGCGCTCGACAAGGCGGTCGCCAACTTCCCGGTGGTGCGCAGGCTCGAGGTCAAGGCCGACTTCCCGCACGGGCTGCGCGTGCACGTGATCGAGTACCAGCCGGCCGCGATCGCGGTCAGCGACTCCGGGCGCGTGCCGGTTGCCGGCGACGGGACGATCCTGCGCGGCGTGGGGGTGGAGGGCCGCCTGCCGACGGTGGACGTGAACGGCGCGCTCGGCACCAAGTTCCTGCTCGACCGCGCCGCGCGCGGCGGGGCCGCGGTGGCCGGAAGCGCCGCGCCGGTGCTGCGGGGGCGCATCCTCGACGTCCAGCTGCGCGCGGACGAGGGCTACGTGGCGCAGCTGCGCGACGGTCCGGAGCTGATCTTCGGCCCCGCGACCCGGTTGCGCGCCAAGTGGGCCGCCGCAACGCGGGTGCTGGCCGACCTCGAGGCGCGCGGGGCCAGCTACATCGACCTGCGCATCCCCAGCCGTCCGGCCGTCGGCGGCCTGGCCGCGACCACGCTGGCGCCGGTGGCGCCCGCCGGGACCGCGCCGACCGCTCCGCCCACCACCTCGACCGTCGCCCCGACCGACACCGGCGCGGTGACCCCGGAGAGCGCCCAGTCCGCGGTGCCCAACCAGCTGCCGGCCGACCCGACCACGCCGCCGGCGACCCCGCCCGCGGACACCACCGCGCCGACCGCTCCGCAGCCCACCGACACGCTCACCGCCGGCACCGGCGGTGGCGCGACGGCCGCTCCCTAAAGCCTCGAGTACAAGTCGAGAGTAGGCCAACTCTCGACCATGAGTCGACGGTTGGCGTGCACGATTTGTTGCGAGATCGGTTGACACATTCGCGGAATCCCGCCTACAGTCCGATGCTTGCGGTAGCCGAGAACCCTCGACAACCGCTTGAGCTTTAGGAAGGCAGAAGGGAACAACCCTCATGGATACGGGCAGCTATCTGGCGGTCATCAAGGTCGTCGGGATCGGTGGCGGTGGCACCAATGCGGTCAACCGCATGGTGGACGCCGGCCTCAAAGGCGTGGAGTTCATCGCGGTCAACACCGACGCCCAGGCGTTGCAGATGTGCGATGCCGACATCAAGCTCCAGATCGGGGACCAGCTCACTCGTGGGCTCGGCGCGGGCGCCGACCCCGAGGTCGGCTACGGCGCGGCCAACGAGAGCCGCGACGAGATCAAGGAGGCGCTGAAGGGCGCTGACATGGTCTTCGTGACCGCGGGCGAGGGTGGCGGCACCGGCACCGGTGCGGCACCCGTCATCGCGGAGGTCTCGAAGCAGGAGGTGGGCGCGCTGACGGTCGGCGTGGTCACCAAGCCGTTCGACTTCGAGGGCTCGCAGCGCATGCGCCAGGCGGTGGACGGCATCGACCGCCTGCGCGAGCAGGTGGACACGATGATCGTGATCCCCAACGAGAAGCTGCTCGCCGTCGTGGAGCGGCGCACGAGCATCCTGGACGCCTTCCGCGAGGCTGACGCCGTGCTCGGCCAGGGCGTGCAGGGCATCACCGACCTGATCACGACCCCCGGGCTGATCAACCTCGACTTCGCCGACGTGCGCACGATCATGCAGGACGCGGGCTCGGCGCTGATGGGCATCGGCGAGGCCTCCGGCGAGAACCGGGCGGCCGAGGCGGCCAAGAACGCGGTGTCCAGCCCGCTGCTCGAGCAGTCGGTCGAGGGCGCAACGGGCATCCTGCTGAACATCACCGGCGGCACCGACCTCGGCCTGTTCGAGGTCAACGAGGCGGCCGAGATCATCCAGGGCGCGGCCGACTCGAACTCGAACATCATCTTCGGCGCGGTCGTCGACGATGCGCTGGCGGACTCCGTGCGGGTGACGGTGATCGCCACCGGCTTCGAGCGGCCGAGTCGCCTGCCGCTGTTCACCGAGGACTCCACCGGCCGCCGGCGCGAGCCGCGCCGCCGCGACGTGAAGATGGATGACCGGCAGCGCGCCTCGCTCGAGATCTCGGACGACGACATCGACGTCCCCGAGTTCCTCAAAGACTGAGCGCGCTCCGCGAGATCGAGGCGGGTGAGACCGCCCAGGCCTTCGAGGCCATGCGGGCGCTGCGCACCCACTACACGGACGAGGCCGAGTTCGTGCGCCGCGTGGACGAGGTCCAGCGGCCGGACGGCTACCGCCTGGTGGGCGCGTTCGAGGACGAGCGCTGCCTGGCCGTCGCCGGCTTCCGCGAGGTGAACAACCTGGCCTGGGGACACGTGGTCTACGTCGACGACCTGTCCACTCATCCGGACGGTCGCCGGCGGGGCCACGGCCGCGCGCTGCTGGAGTGGTGCGCCGAGGAGGCGAAGCGGCTCGGCTGCTCGGCCCTTCACCTCGATTCCGGCGTCGAGGCCAACCGCCTGGATGCGCACCGGCTCTACCTGAACACCGGCATGCGGATCACCAGCTTCCACTTCGCGAAGCCCCTGTGATCCAGTCGGCGGAGCGCCTGGCGATCGTCGCCGAGCGCGAGGTGGAGGCGCTGGTCGGCGTCTCCACGCCGTCTGGCGACGTGGCGGGCGCCGAGGAGGCGGTCGCGCTGTGCGTGGCCTTCCTGCCCTCTGAGGTACAGCCAGAGCGCCTGGAGTGCTCCACGCCGGGCCACGCCCCCGACCTGCTCGGGCGGCTGACCGGCACCGGCGAGCGCCGGCTGCTGCTGGTGGGCCACCTGGACACCGTCGTGGCGCACGACGCACACCGCCCGATCACTCGCGACGGCGACCGGCTGGTCGGCTCGGGCACGGTGGACATGAAGGGCGGGGTGGCGCTGGCACTCGGGGTCATGCGCGAGCTGGCCGCGCGTCCCGAGCTGTACGCCGAGGCCGCCGTGCTGCTCGTGAACGACGAGGAGTGGCGCACCGTGCCGTTCGTCCACACCGAGCGCTTCCGCGGCTGGGACGCCTGCCTGTGCTTCGAGGCCGGCGAGCTGGACGCAGAGGGCCGTGACGCCGTGATCGTCCGGCGCAAGGCCGCCGGGACGCTCGAGATCAACGCGCACGGCCGGCCGGCGCACTCCGGCTCCGCTCCCCAGAAGGGGCGCAGCGCGCTGCTCGCGCTGGCTGGGATCGCGCGGCAGGTGGCCGCCGCGAGCGATCCCACGGGGCCGGACCGGCTCACGGCCGTCCCGACCATCTTGCGCTCGGGCGAGGCCTTCAACGTCGTGCCCCCGCAGGGTCGGCTGGTGTGCGACCTGCGCGCCGACGACCTCGCCGCGTTCCAGCCGGTGCTGCAGGCGGTGCCGGAGGAGGTGGACGGGGTGGCGATCGAGTCGGCCCTGGTGCGCGCCTGGCCGGGCATGGACACGCGCTCCGCCACCGCCGGGCTGCTGGAGGACGCCGCGCAGCGGCTCGGGCGGCCGCTCCAGGCCTCCGAACGCGGCGGCGCCAGCGACGCCAGCCACATCGCGCAGGCCGTGGCCGTCACCGTGGACGGCCTCGGACCGCGCGGCGGAGGTGCCCACACGCCTCAGGAATGGGTCAGCGCCGAGGCGCTGCGCACCCGCGCCGAGGTGGCGCTGGCGCTGGTGGCCGCCATCCTCCGTGGGTGACGGTTGCGGTAGGTAGCCTCTCCTTGCGTTTGGGTCAGTCCGCCGACACCCTCCGCCGCACCGCGCTGTTCGACCGCCACCGCAGCGCCGGCGCGAAGCTCGTTCCGTTCGCCGGGTGGGACATGCCGGTGCAGTACGAGGGCATCCGCGCCGAGCACGTCCAGGTGCGGACCGCGGCCGGGATGTTCGACGTCTCCCACATGGGCGAGATCGAGACGAGCGGCCCCGACGCCGAGCGCTTCCTGCAGCGGCTCCTCTCCAACGACGTGACCAAGCTCCAGGAAGGCGGGGCCCAGTACTCGGTGCTCTGCCGCGAGGACGGCGGCGTGCTCGACGACCTGTTCACGTACCGCCTGGGCGGCGGGCGCTTCCTGACCGTCACGAACGCCGCCAACCACGAGCGCGACCTGGCCTGGGTTCGCGAGCAGGTCCAGGGCTTCGACGTGGAGGTCCACGACGCCCGTGACGACTGGGCGATGCTGGCGGTCCAGGGGCCGTCGGCGCGCGAGGCGCTGGCAGCGATCGCCAACGGAGACCTGCCGGCCCGGATGCGCACCGCCGAGCTCGATCTGGCCGGCGTCCCGGCGCTCGTGTGCGGAACGGGCTACACCGGCGAGGACGGCTGCGAGCTGCTGATCGCGCCGGACGGCGCCGTCGCCGTCTGGGACGCCCTGCTGGAGCGCGGCGTGCGGCCGGCCGGACTGGGCGCGCGCGACACGCTGCGCCTGGAGGTCTGCTTCCACCTCTACGGCAACGACCTGTCCGAGGACCGCAACCCGCTCGAGGCGGGGCTGGGCTGGTGCTGCAAGCTGGAGACCGGCTTCATCGGCGCCGACGCGCTCGCGGGCCTCACCCCGGCGCAGCGGCTCGTCCCGTTCGCGTTCACCGGACCTGGCATCCCGCGCCAGGGCAACCCGGTCGCCGCGCCGCACGGCGCCGGCGAGGTCACCAGCGGCACGCTGTCACCGTGTCTCGACATCGGGATCGGCATGGCCTACCTGCCGGTCGCCGACGCCGAGCCGGGCACCCGGATCGAGGTGGACGTGCGCGGTAAGGCGCGACCGGCGGAGGTCGCCGAAAGACCGCTCTACAGAAAGGGAACAAGTGGCTGAGGCCAGCTATCCGGAGGACCTCAAGTACCACGCCGAGCACGACTGGGCGCGCATCGACGGAGACGTCGCGACGTTCGGCGTCACCTGGTACGCGCAGGACGCGCTCGGCGAGGTCGTCTTTTTCGACCCACCCGAGGTGGGTACGCAGGTGGCCAAGGACCAGGCCTACGCCGAGGTGGAGTCGGTAAAGGCCGTCTCCGACGTCTTCGCTCCGCTGTCTGGGGAGATCGTCGAGGTGAACGAGACGCTTGGCGACAGCCCCGAGAACATCAACGCGGATCCCTACGGGGACGGCTGGCTGGTGAAGGTGCGGCTGTCCGACGCGTCCGAGCTCGACAGCCTCCTCGACGTGAGCGCCTACAGGGACCTTCTTTGAGCCGATACACGTCGATCACCGAGCAGGACCTGGAGGCGATGCTCGGCGCCATCGGCGTCGGCTCGGTGGAGGAGCTGTTCGCGGACATCCCGGAGTCGGTTCGGCTCGATCGCGAGATCGATCTGCCGCCGGGGCTGTCGGAGCAGGAGGTGTACGAGCACCTGGCAGCGCTGGCGGCCCGCAACCGGCACGCCGACGCGGAGGTCGGCTTCCTCGGCGCCGGGATGTACGACCACTACGTGCCCGCGCTGATCGACAACCTGCTGTCGCGGTCGGAGTTCCTAACCCCGTACACGCCCTACCAGCCCGAGATCTCGCAGGGCGGCCTGCAGGTGATGTTCGAGTTCCAGACTGCGATCTCCGAGCTGACCGGCCTGCCGGTGTCGAACGCCTCGGTCTACGAGGGCCCGAGCGCGGTGGCGGCCGCCGCGTACCTCGCCAAGCTCGAGACGCGCCGCACCAAGCTGGTTGCCAGCCGTGGCCTGCACCCGCACTCGCGCGCGGCGCTGGCGACGCACGCGGTCGGGTACGGCATGGAGGTCGAGGAGGTCGCGCTCACCGGCGAGGGCGCGACGGACCTGGAGGCGCTGGCGGCAGCGGTCGACGACGACACGGCCGCGGTCTTCGTCCAGCAGCCCAACTTCCTGGGGACGGTCGAGGAGCTCGGCGAGCTGGCCGAGGCGGGGCGGCGCACCGGCGCGCTGGTGGTCTGCGCCGCCGACCCGCTGGCGCTGGGCATCCTCAAGCCGCCCGGCGAGCAGGGCGTGGACATCTGCGTCGGCGAGGGCCAGACGCTGGGCAACCGGCTCGACTTCGGCGGGCCTTCGTTCGGTTTCTTCGCCGCCGCCGAGCGCTTCCTGCGCAAGATGCCGGGCCGGATCGCCGGCGAGACCCGCGACGTCGACGGCCGGCGCGGCTTCGTGCTGACGCTCCAGACCCGCGAGCAGCACATCCGTCGCGAGAAGGCCACCCACAACATCTGCACCGCCCAGGCGCTGAACGCCCTGGCGGGCGTGGTCTACCTGTCGTGGCTCGGCAAGCGCGGCCTCGTCGAGCTGGCCGAGCTGATGCTGCGCCGCACCCACTACGCGCGTGAGGCGCTCGGCCTCGAGGCGATCAACCCGGGCCCGGTCGTGCGCGAGTTCGCCGTCCGCGTGCCCGATCTGGACGGGCTGTTCGAGCGAGCGCGCGCCGAGCGCGTCAACCCGGGCTACCGGCTCGGGCGCGACTACCCGGAGTACGAGGACGGGCTGCTGGTGGCGATCACCGAGCGACGCACGCGCGACGACATCGACCGGCTGGCGCGCCTGGTGCGCGAGCGGGCGGGGGTGGCGGCGTGACCGAGCTCGACCCGCGCGCCCGCGACGAGGCCGTCACGATCTTCGAGCGCTCCCGCGCCGGCCGGCGGGCTTTCGTGCCGCCGGTGACCGACGTGCCCGAGGTGCCGGTCTCGGAGCTCCTGCCCGCCTCGCAGCTGCGCGAGCGCCCCGCCGAGCTGCCCGAGATCAGCGAGCCCGAGCTGGTGCGCCATTACGTGACGCTGTCCTCGAAGAACTTTCACCTGGACGAGGGCTTCTACCCGCTCGGGTCGTGCACGATGAAGCACAACCCCAAGCTGAACGAGCGGGTGGCCGCGCTGCCGGGGAACGCCCGCCTGCACCCACTCCAGGACCCCGAGTACGCCCAGGGCGCACTCGAGCTGATGTGGCGGCTGCAGGGCGCGCTGGCGGAGATCGCCGGGCTGCCGCACGTGTCGCTGCAGCCGAGCGCCGGGTCGCACGGCGAGCTGGCCGGGCTGCTGCTCACGCGGGCCTACCACGAGGAGCGCGGCGAGCGGAAGACCAAGGTGCTCACACCGGACACGGCGCACGGCACCAACCCGGCCACGGTCACGATGGCGGGCTACCAGGTGGTGAAGGTGGGCACCGCGCCCGACGGTGGCGTGGACCTCGACGACCTGCGCGCCAAGGCCACGGACGACGTCGCCTGCCTGATGCTGACCAACCCGAACACGCTCGGGCTGTTCGACCGCAACATCGAGGAGATCGCCCGGATCGTGCACGAGGCGGGGGCCACGCTCTACTACGACGGCGCCAACCTGAACGCGATCATGGGGATCGCGCGGCCGGGCGACATGGGCTTCGACATCGTCCATTACAACCTGCACAAGACCTTCACCCAGCCGCACGGGGGTGGCGGGCCGGGCGCGGGCCCGATCGCCGTGTCCGACCGGATCGAGCCGTTCCTGCCCACGCCGCAGGTGTTGCGTCGCGGCGGCGACAACGGCGCGGGCCGCTTCGTCCTCGACCACGACCGGCCCAAGTCGATCGGCAAGCTGCGCGGCTTCCAGGGCAACTTCGGAGTGTTCGTGCGCTCCTACGCCTACATCCGGTCGCTGGGCGCCGACGGGCTCAAGGACGCCTCTCAGGTGGCGGTGCTGAACGCCAACTACCTGAAGGCGCGCCTGGCCGAGCCGGGGATCGCCGAGTACCTCCCGATCGCCTTCGACCGCACCTGCATGCACGAGTTCGTCCTGTCGGGGCGGGGCGCCAAGGAGAAGCTGGGCGTGCGCACGCTCGACATCGCCAAGCGCATGCTCGACTACCGCGTGCACCCGCCGACGGTCTACTTCCCGCTGCTCGTGGACGAGGCGCTGATGATCGAGCCGACCGAGACCGAGCCCCGTGAGCGGCTCGACGAGTTCGCCGACATCGTGCGCGCGATCCTCGAGGAGGCGGCCGAGGACCCGGAGCTGGTGCGCAACGCGCCCTATACGACGCCGGTGCGCCGGCTGGACGAGGCCGCGGCGGCGAAGCGACCGGTGGTGCGGTGGTGGCCATGAAAGCCCCCGCCGGCACGGTGCCGACCGAGGAGATCACCCCCGCCGAGCTGCGCCTGGCCGCCCGCAACCACGGGTTGCCGCTGGAGGCGCTGCGCTACCCGATCACCCCGGCGGGCCTGCATTACCTGCTGATCCACTACGACATCCCGCCCGTGGATCCCGCCGCTTTCCGGCTGGAGCTGGACGGAGCCGTCGAGAAGCCGCTGAGCCTGTCGCTCGACGAGCTGAAGGCGCGCGAGCGCGTCACGCTGCCGATCACGTTCGAGTGCGCCGGCAACGGTCGCGCCCTGCTCAGCCCGCGCCCGCTCAGCCAGCCCTGGCTGACGGAGGCCGTCGGCACGGCGGAGTGGGGTGGCACGCCGCTCGCGCCGCTGCTCGAGGAGGCCGGCGTCGCGCCCGGGGCGTTGGAGGCGCTGTTCACCGGGCTCGATCGGGGCGTGGAGGGCGGCGCGCCCCAGTCGTACGAGCGCGCCATCGCGCTGTCGGACACCGGCGACGCTCTGCTCGCCTACGAGATGAACGGTGAGCCGCTGCCGCCGCAGCACGGCTTCCCGCTGCGGGTGGTCGTGCCGGGCTGGTACGGCATGACGAACGTCAAGTGGCTGACCCGCATCGCGCTGCTGGAGCAGCCCTACCAGGGCTACCAGAACACGGTCGCCTACCGGATGTACGGCCCCGACGGGGAGCCCGGCGATCCGGTGACGCGGATGCTGCCGCGCTCGCTGATGGTGCCGCCCGGCGTGCCCGACTTCATGAGCCGCGAGCGCCACCTCGAGCCGGGGCCGGTGGCGCTGACCGGCCGCGCCTGGTCGGGCTACGGCCCGGTCGAGCAGGTGGACGTGTCCACGGACGGCGGCGCGAGCTTCGCGGCGGCCGAGCTGGAGGAGCCGCTGGGCGACGCCGCCTGGCGCGGCTGGCGCTTCGACTGGGATGCCTCCCAAGGCGAGCACGTGCTCTGCTCCCGCGCGACCGACGCCGCCGGCAACTCACAGCCGCTCGAGGCGCCCTGGAACCTCAAGGGCTACTCGAACAACGCGGTCGAGCGGATAGCGGTCGTGGTCGGCGCCGCCTAGCCGAAGCACTCGGCTCGGCCGAGTGCGCACGGTCCCTTATCCTGGCGCCCCCCGTGCGCATCTTCTCCGGCATCCAACCAACCGGCCGCAAGCACCTCGGCAACTACATCGGGGCGATCCGCGGCTACCTCGAGGGCCAGGAGCGCGCCGACCCTGCGATCTACTGCATCGTGGACCTGCACGCCACGAGCGTCGCCTACGACCCCAAGGCCCTGCCCGGCTACGTGCTGGACACGACCGCGATGCTGATCGCCGCCGGGCTCGATCCGCGGCGCTGCATCCTGTTCCGCCAGTCCGACGTGCGCGAGCACACCGAGCTGACGTGGCTGCTGTCGTCGGTCACCCCCTACGGCGACCTGCAGCGGATGCACCAGTTCAAGGACAAGTCCGAGCGCGAGCAGGAGCTGGTCAGGACCAGCCTCTTCCTCTATCCGGTGCTGCAGGCGGCGGACATCCTGCTGTACCGCACCGACGAGGTCCCGGTGGGCGACGACCAGCGCCAGCACATCGAGCTGGCGCGCGAGATCGCGCGCCGCTTCAACACCACCTACGGCGAGGTGCTGGTCGAGCCCAAGCACGTGATCCCCAAGATCGGGGCGCGCATCATGGACCTGCAGGACCCCAGCACGAAGATGTCGACCAGCTATGGGACGGAGGCCGGGCTGGTCTACATCGACGACGAGGCCGACGCCATCCGGCGCAAGCTGGGGCGCGCCGAGACCGACTCCGGTCGCGAGGTGGTGCGGGCGTCCGACAAGGCCGGCATCTCGAACCTGATCGAGATCATGTCCGTGGCGCGCGGCGTGACCCCCGAGGACGTCGAGCGCGACTTCGAGGGTCAGGGCTACGGTGACTTCAAGAAGGCGGTCGCCGAGGACGTGGTGGAGATGCTGGGGCCGCTGGGGGAGCGCTACCACGAGGTGCGCCCCGACGAGGAGGGCCTGGAGCGCACGCTCGCCGAAGGCGCGGAGCGGGCCCGCGCGCTCGCCCAGCCGGTGATGGCCGAGGTGCGCCGGGCCATGGGGATCGGGCCCGTCGTCCAGACTCGCGGCTAGGCTTCCGGCCGATGTCCCTGGCGACGCTCGACCTCGACCTGGAGGTCTTCCACGGGCCCTTCGACCTGCTCCTGACGCTGGTGCTGAGGGACGAGATCGACCTGCTCGAGGTCGACCTGGCCGAGGTGGTGCTCGCCTACGTCGAGTACCTGGAGCGCTCGGGCGAGCTCGACCTCGAGGCCGCCACCGAGTTCCTCGTGCTGATCGCGGCGCTGCTGGAGCTGAAGTCGCGCCTGATGCTGCCCCAGGAGGACGAGGAGGGCCTCGACCTGGAGCCGCAGGAGGCCGCGGAGGAGCTGCTCGCGCGCATGCTCGAGTACCACCGCTACCGCGGCGCCGCCCAGCACCTGCGCGACCGGCTCGAGGCCGAGCACGGCTTCCGCTACCGCTCGGCGCCGCTGCCGCCGCAGCTGCGGCGCGTGTCGCTCGAGGCCGCCGAGGCCGCGTACGACCCGGCGCGCCTGGCGGAGGCGATCGGCGGCCTGCTGGTGGTGCCGCCGCCGCTGGACCTGCGCCACGTGCGGCGGCCGGCCGTGTCGGTGGAGCAGCGCCTGGCGCACCTGCGCCAGCTGCTGGCCCGCGGCAGCCGCTTCTCCTTCGACGACGCCGTCAAGGGCGGCGACCGGCTGACCGAGGCGGTCACCCTGTTCGCCCTGCTCGAGCTCTACAAGGCCGGTGAGGCCAAGTGGGAGCAGGAGGTGCCGTTCGGTCCCATTACGGTGGTGCGAGCGTGAACGACCTGGCCCGCACCGTCGAGGCACTGCTGTTCCTGTCGCCCGAGCCGGTCGCCGTCGAGCGCCTGGCCGAGGCCTGCGAGGTGTCCGAAGGCGAGATCGTCGAGGCGCTCGCCCGCCTGCGCGAGCACTACGCCGAGGGGTTCCGCGGAGTGGTGCTGCGCGAGGTCGCCGGCGGCTTCACGCTGGCCACCGACCCGGTGGCCGAGCGCGCCGCGCGGCGCCTGCTGGCCAAGCCACGCACGCCGCCGCTCACGCAGGCCCAGGCCGAGTGCCTGGCGATCGTCGCCTACCTGCGGCCGGTGTCGCGCCCGGAGATCGCCCGCATCCGCGGCGTGGCGTCAGAGTCGGCGGTCGGCACGCTGCTCGAGCGCGGGCTGATCGAGGAGTCGGGGCGGTCGCGCTTCGGCGCCGCCATGTACCGCACCACGGAGCTGTTCGAGAAGCTGTTCGGCCTGTCGGGCCTGGACGCGCTGCCCGATCCCGCGGCCTTCGACCCGTCTCCGGAGGAGGAGGGCGAGCTGCGCGAGCGGCTCCTGCGGGCCGGCGAGCAGCGCGCGCAGGTCACGCCCGGCTGAGCGCCCGGCGCGATGCCAAGCTTCCGCCAGCAGCTCGACACGCTGGAGCGCTGGCGTCGCCTGCCGGCGCTGGAGCGCCTTGACCCGCCCGGCGCGAGCATCGCGCTGACGTTCGACGACGGACCCGACCCCGACGCCACACCGGCCGTGCTGGACGCGCTGGGGGCGGCCGGGGCGCCGGCGACGTTCTTCCTCGTCGGCGAGCAGGTCGAGGCCCACCCGGAGCTGGCCCGGGAGATCGTCGCCCGTGGCCACGCGGTGGGCCTGCACAGCCAGAGCCACATCGAGCAGGACGAGCTGGCCGACCCCGGTGCCGACTTCCACGCCGTGAGCGCCGCCGTCCAGCGTGTGACCGGGGTGGAGGCGGACCTCTACCGCCCGCCCTTCGGCCGCTTCAGCGAGGCCTCCTACGCGGAGTGCCTGCGCAGGCGCCTGACGCCCGTGTACTGGTCCGGCTGGGGCTGCGACTGGGAGCCGATCCCGGCGGGACGCATCGCGAACGTGGCCGTGCGCGACCTCGAACCCGGCGCGATCCTGCTGCTGCACGACTCCGCGCGCTACGCCTACCGCGACAGCGCCCTGCCTACCGCCGAGGCGCTTGCGGAGATCCTCGCCGCGGCCCGCGAGCGCGGGCTCGAGCCGGTGTCGCTGCCTCGATAGCGGGGCGCATCCCCCGATTGGGGGATTGCTCAAGCTCTTTCGGTGTATGTCCGATGTAACTGGGGCCCCCGCCATGCACGTACGGCGCACCGACCTCACCTCTATCGGCCCCCAAGCCGGCCGCCGCGCCCGCCGGGGGACGGTGCTGTGGGTGCTGGGTGGCCTCCTGATGCTGGCCATCGCGGCCGATCTCGGCTGGACGGTCTGGCACTTCGGCGGGGCGGCCGGCGATTGGGTCTTCGGGTCCGCGCTCTACCCGCTCGTCCTGGTCGTGGCGTCCGCGTCCTGCCTGGCGCGCGCCGTGCGCGTACGACCGGAGCGTGGCGCCTGGATCCTGTTCGGGGTCGCCCTGCTGCTCTGGCTGGCGGCGGAGGGCGTCTGGGCGGCGCTCTATGCCGGGAAGGCGGATCCGCCCGTGCCGTCGCTCGCCGACGCGCTCTACCTCGCCTTCTATCCGCTCGCTCTGACCGCGATCCTCATGCTCGCCCGCAAGCGGATCGGCAGGGTCCAGCGGATCCTGCTGCTGGACGGGGTGCTGGGCGCGCTCGCGGTCGCCATGCTCACCGCGGCGCTGCTCTACCCCGCCATCGTCGACGGCGCCCACGGCGACCTCGGCACCCTGATCACCACCGCCGCCTATCCGGTCGGCGACATCGCGATCGTGGCGGCGATCATCAGCGCGGCGGCCCTGACCTCCTGGCGCCCCGGGCGCGCGTGGAGCATCCTCGGCATCGGGATCCTGCTCAACGCGGCCGCGGACGCCGGATACGTCTTCGCCGTGTCGGTCGGCACCTACCGGACCGGCACGATCTTCGACTGGCTCTACTGCGCGGCGGCCGCGGTGATCGCGATCGCGGCCTGGCAGCGCCCGGCCCCACGCACGCACGCGGCGGTGGAGCGGTGGCAGCTGCTCGCGCCGCTCACGTTCGCGAGCGCGGCGCTGATCGTGCTGGTCGTCGGTCGCTTCGAGCCGGTGCCGGTGGTGGCGGTGGTGCTCGCCGCCCTCACGCTGCTGCTGGCGGTGGGACGCGCCACCGACACGTACGGGCTGCTTCAGGCCCTCGCCCAGAGCCGGCGCGACGCGCTGACCGACCCGCTCACCGGCCTCGGCAACCGGACGCTGTTCGCCGACCACATGGAGCACGCACTGGCCGCTCGCCGCCGCGACGGAGGCACGCTGGCGCTGCTGTTCATGGACCTCGACGACTTCAAGTCGGTCAACGACTCGCTCGGCCACCCGGCCGGCGACGAGGCGCTGACGGTGCTCGCCAAGCGCCTGCGGGGAGTCTCTCGCCAGGACAACACCGTGGGGCGCCTGGGCGGGGACGAGTTCTGCATCCTGATCGACTCCGTCGAGTCGGTGGAGGACGCCGTGATGGCGGCCGAGCGCGTGGGTGCCGCCATCGCGGAGCCGTTCATGATCAAGCACCACGAGGTCTCCATGAGGGTCAGCATCGGCATCGCCCTGGACGTGGCGGGGTCGGGCACCGTCGACCTCGTCCTCAAGCGCGCCGACGAGGCCATGTACGCGGCCAAGCTGGAGCAGACCCTTTACCAGGTGCACGACGGTTCCCTGGGATCCGGGACGGTCGACCGCCTCACGCTGGCGGCCGAGCTGCGCGCGGCGCTGTGCAGAGGCGAGCTGGAGCTGCATTTCCAGCCGAAGGTCGACCTGCGCGACGACGGTCTCGTAGGCGTCGAGGGGCTCGTCCGCTGGCGCCACCCCGAGCGCGGCTTGCTCATGCCCGGCGACTTCCTGGAGGTGGCCGAGCGCAGCGGTCAGATGAAGGCGCTCACCAGCGTGGTGCTCGAGCGGGCGGTCGAGTTCGCCGCGGGGTGGTGCGCGCGCGGGCTGGAGATCCCTGTCGCGGTCAACGTGCCGGCCGCGCTGCTGCGCGACTCGTACCTGCCGCAGCGGTTGCGGGAGCTGCTGGCCGGGGCAGGCCTGCCCGGGCGGGCGCTCGCCGTAGAGCTCACCGAGGGCGCGCTGATGGGCGGCTACGAGCGCGTGGAGGCGGTCCTGGAGGAGCTCGTGGCCCTGGACGTGGCGATCTCGCTGGACGACTTCGGCACCGGGCACTCCTCGCTCACGCGCCTCGGCCGCCTCCCGATCAGGGAGCTCAAGGTGGACCGGTCGTTCGTGCTGGGGATGCGCTCCACGGAGACCGACCTGGCGATCGTCCGCTCGATCATCAACCTCGGCCACGACCTCGGCATGACGGTTGTGGCGGAGGGCGTCGAGGACCTCGAGACCTACTACGCGCTGCAGGCGCTCGGCTGCGACCACGCCCAGGGCTTCCTCATGGCCAGGCCGATGCCGGCGGAGGACCTGGAGCGGTGGATGCTCGCGCGCGACCACCCGCGCGTCTACGCCGGCTAGCCCGCCGCGCCTGCCATCCTGGCGTGCCCATGTCACGCCGCTCCTGGCTCGCCCTGCTCGTGCTGTCAGCCCTGTGGGGCTCCTCCTACCTGTTCATCAAGGTCGCTCTCGAGGACGGCATGGCGCCCACGGTGATCGTGTGCGCCCGCACCGCGCTGGCCGCGCTCGTGCTGCTGCCGCTGGCGGCCCGCGCGGGCGCCCTCGGCGGGCTGCGCGCCAACATCACCCCGATCCTCGTGCTGGCCGTCGTGCAGATGGGCGGCCCGCTACTGCTGATCGCGGCGGGCGAGCGGGAGATCTCCTCGTCGCTGACCGGCATCCTCGTGGCCACCGCGCCGATCTTCACCTTCCTGCTGGCCTTCACCCTCGAGGGCGAGGAACGCGCGTCGGGGTCGAGCCTCGCGGGCGTGGCGATCGGCATCGCGGGCGTCGCGCTGCTGCTGGGCGTGGACGCGGGCGGCGGCGCGGCCGCGCTCGCCGGCGGGCTGATGGTGGTGCTGGCCGGCTTCGGCTACGGCGTCGGCGCGTGGTTCGTCAAGCGACGCGTTCGGAACGTCCAGCCGATGGCGATGGTCGGCGCCACCTCCGGCACCGTGGCGGTGGCGATGGCGCCGTTCGCGGCACTCGCGGCCCCCTCGCACGCTCCCGACCTGGCCGCGACCGGCTCGCTGGTCGCCCTCGGAGTGCTCTGCACCGGGCTGGCCTTCGTGATCTTCTACTCGCTGGTGGCGAGCGACGGCCCGGCCCGGGCGTCGCTGGTCGGCTACATCGCGCCCGGGTTCAGCATCGTGTACGGCATCACGCTGCTCGACGAGGCCTTCACGATCGCCACCGCCGCCGGCCTCGTCCTGATCCTGGGCGGCTCGTGGCTGGCGGCAGAGGGCCGGGCGCCCTGGGTGAAGCGCTCAGCCGCGAGCGGCGAGCTGGCCACAGGCGGCATCGATGTCGCGCCCGCGGGTGAGGCGGACGGTGGTGCGGACGCCGCGCTGCTCGAGGGTGGTGCGGAACGCGGCGATCGCGTCACGGCCTGAGCCGCGGAAGCCGGCCTCGGTCGGGTTGTAGGGGATCAGGTTGACCTTGAACGCCTTGCGCGGCTCGAGCGCGGCGGCCAGCTCGACCGCCTGCTCGTAGCGGTCGTTCACGCCCTCCAGCATCAGGTACTCCACGAAGACCTGGCGCCGGCGGGACTCGTGCCAGTGCAGGCACGCGGCCAGGACATCGGCCAGCGGGTAGCGCTCGTTCACGGGCATCAGCTCGGAGCGCAGCGCGTCGTCGGCGGCGTGCAGCGACAGCGCCAGGCGCACCGCCGGCCCCTCGCTCGCCATGCGCTCGATGCCTGGGATCCACCCGACCGTCGAGATCCCAGTGGACGAGGTCGGTATCCCCAGCTCGGGCAGGCGCTCGCAGGCGGCGAGCACGTTGTCGAGGTTCATCAGCGGCTCGCCCATGCCCATGAAGACCGCGTGGTTGACGCGATCGGTGCGCCTGAAGTGCAGCGCCTGGTCGAGGATCTCGGAGGCGGTCAGGTTGCGGCCGAACTTCATGCGGCCGGTCGCGCAGAAGGTGCAGGTGAGCGGGCACCCGGACTGGCTGGACACGCACAGCGAGCGGCGGCCGTCGCGGTAGCGCATCAGCACCGTCTCCACGGGGCGGCCGTCGCCCGTCTCGAAGAGCGCCTTGGCGGTGCCGTCGCGAGCGAGCGCCTCGCGGACGGGTGTGAGCGAGGAGAACGGCACCTCGTCCGCCAGCGCGGTGCGCAGCTCCACGGGCAGATTGGTCATCCCCTCGTAGGAGTCGGCGCCGCGCGCGGCCCACTCCCAGATCTGCCGGGAGCGGAACGGAGGCTCGCCATGGGCGGCGAGGCGATCTTCCAGAAGGGCGAGGTCCACGGTCCTAGTGTGCCAACAGGCTCCTAAAGCTTCGCGCGTTGCCTGCCGAACGGTTGAAATGCGATGCCCGATCTCTCGCGTGACGTCGTGCCCGTCTCCGAACGCCCGCTCGACGCCGTGCTCGACGCGGCCGCTCGGCTGACCGCCGTGCTCACGGTGGAGGGCGACCTCGCTCACTGGGAGGGCGCCTGGAGCCCGGCCGAGGCTTCCTGGTTCGACGCCATCCCCGAGCGCGAGCACTTCGCCGCTCGCGAGGCGCTCTCGCGGGCCGCGGGCGGCGGGTCGCCCGTCGAGGTGGAGCTCAATGTCCGTGCCACCGACGGTGAGCTGCGCCCGGTCTCCTGGACCCAGACGGCTGTCGCGGCGGCAGGCGGCGACATCACGCACGTCCTGGCCACCGGCATCGATAGCGCCGAGCGCGATCGGATCGAGGAGCGCCTGCGCGACCTCGTCGACCGCGACCCCCTCACCGGCCTGCTCAACCGCCGCTGCTTCGAGGAGGAGCTGGAGGACCACGTGGCGCACGGGCGGCGTTACGGCATGTCGGGCGCGCTGATCGTGCTCGACCTCGACGACTTCAAGTCGATCAACGAGGCGCACGGCCACCGCGCCGGCGACCGCGTGCTGATCGGCGTCGCCGACGCGCTCACCAACCGGCTGCGCCAGACCGACCTGCTGGCGCGCATCGGCGGCGACCAGTTCGCCGTGCTGCTGCCGCACGCCAAGCCGCCGGAGGCCGAGCGGGTGTCCCAGGCGCTCGAGGAGGCGGTCCCGGTGGAGGTGCGCGCCCCCGGCGACGGGCGCATCGAGGCGAGCGTGGGCTTCGCCCCGTTCTCGGAGACGATGACCTCGGTCGAGGAAGCGCTGCTGGCGGCCGACGCGGCGATGTACGCGGTGAAGGCGGGCCAGCCCCGGCACGTGCGCCGGCTACGTCCGCTGGATTGAGGATGACATCCGGGGGCTCGCGCCCCCGGCCCCCCGCGGCACGCTGGCCGGTCGGCTTGGGCTCGCGCCTGCGAGGCTCCATGCCGTGCGCCTCGCCAAGTTCCTCGCCCACGCCGGTGTCGCCTCGCGGCGTGCCGCCGAGCGGCTGATCGCCGACGGTCGCGTCAGCGTCGACGGCGAGGTGGTCACCAACCCCGCCACCGACGTGGACGACACCAGCGGCGTGACTGTGGACGGGGGCGGGGTCGCGCCGGAGCCGCGCGAGGTGCACGCGCTCAACAAGCCGCCCGGCGTCGTCTCCACCGCTCGCGACACGCACGGCCGCCCGACGGTGGTCGACCTGGTCCAGTCGCAGCGGCGGCTGTATCCGGTGGGGCGCCTCGACGCGGACTCCACCGGGCTGATCCTGCTCACCAACGACGGCGAGCTCGCCGACGTGCTCACCCACCCGCGCTACGGCGTGGAGAAGGTCTACCGGGCCAGGATCCAGCCGGGCCGGGTCTCACCGCGCGCGCTCATGGCGCTGCGCGAGGGCGTCGAGCTCGAGGACGGGCGCACCGCTCCGGCCAAGGTGCGCCAGGTCGGCCAGGGGGTGCTGGAGATCACCCTGCGGGAGGGCCGCAAGCGCCAGGTACGGCGCATGTGCGAGGCGGTCGGCCACCGCGTGATCGAGCTGGAGCGGGTGGCCTTCGGACCGCTCGGCCTGCACAGCCTCGGGCGGGGGAAGAGTCGCCGGCTCAAGGAGGACGAGGTGGAGCGCCTGCGCCGCGCCGCCACCAGCCCCAAGCGCGCGGTCGCCGGGCCCAAGCGGGCTCCCTGACACAATCCCGCGCCGTGAAGCTGCGAGCGCTCCGGGGCGCCATCACCGTTGACGAGAACGACGCCGAAGCGATCCTGTCCGCGACGGAAGAGCTCGTGCACGAGGTGATCGAGCGCAACGGCATCTCCTCGGAGGACATGGTCAGCTGCATCTTCACCTGCACCGCCGACCTCAACGCTGAGTTTCCGGCTGTGGCCGCGCGCAACCTCGGCCTCAGCGGCGTCCCCCTGCTGTGCGCGCGCGAGCTGGACGTGCCCGGCTCGCTGCCGCGGGTGATCCGGCTGCTGCTGCACTGCTACTGCGACCCGGACACCGAGCCGAGCCACGTCTACCTGCGCGACGCCGTGTCGCTGCGGCGCGACCTGGAGGGCGCGCAGTGAGGGCCGCACCCCGAGCAACGCGAGGGCGGCGGCCGTGACCGGCATCGAGTTCAACAGCCGCATCGAGGCGATCCCGGTCTACCCGGCCGCCTCCACCTACGCCTTCGAGGGCCAGCTGGTCAAGCTCGCGTCGAACGAGACGCCCTACCCGCCGCACCCGCAGGTGCTCGAGGCGGTCGAGGCGCAGCTGCGCACGCTCAACCGCTATCCCGACCCGGAGAAGTCGCTCCTGCGGCGCCGCATCTCCGAGCGCACCGGCGTGCCGATCGGCAACGTCGCGGTGGGCAACGGCTCCTGCGAGATCCTGCTCGCCGCCGCCGACGCGATGCTGGAGCCGGGCGCCGAGATCGTCTACGCGTGGCCGTCCTTCTCGATGTACCCGCAGCTGGCCGCCATGTCGGGCGCCACGGCCGTCACGGTCCCGCTGACGGACGCGGGCGAGCACGACCTCGAGGCGATGGCCGCCCAGGTGACCGCCGCCACGCGCCTGGTGATCGTCTGCAACCCGAACAACCCCAGCGCCACCGCGTTCCCGTCGGCGACGATCGACGCCTGGGTCGGTGAGCTGCCGCGCCACGTGGCCGTCGTGCTCGACGAGGCCTACGTGGAGTTCTCCGCGCTCCAGGACCCGGACGACTCGCTGGACCTGCTCGGGCGCCACCCCAACCTGGTGCTGCTGCGCACCTTCTCCAAGGTCTACGGTCTGTGCGGGCTGCGGGCCGGCTACGCGCTCGGACCGGAGTCGTTCCGCCTCGCCGTGGATCGCGTGCGGCAGCCCTTCTCCGTGAACGCGCTGGCGCAGGCCGCTGCCGCCGAGGCGCTCGGCCACCAGGACGAGGTGGAGCGCCGGGTGGAGCTGAACGTGATCGAGCGCGTCTACGTCGAGTCGGAGCTGCGCGGGCGCGGTCTGGACACCACCGACAGCCAGGCCAACTTCTCCTGGGTCGGGCTGGGCGACCGCGACGAGGACGAGATCGTCGACGGGCTCGCGCGCGAGGGCGTGATCGTGCGCGCCGGGTCGGCACTCGGCGAGCGCGGTCGCCTGCGGGTGACCTACGGCACCCGCGCCGAGAACAACCGCTTCCTCGCGGCGCTCGACACTCTGCTCTGAGCGGCTTGCGGACCGGCGCGCGTCCGTGCTACAAGTGGCGGCGATGTCCCGGCACGCTGAGCTGACCTTCGCGTACAGCGCCCCTGAGGGCGCCGGTCGGCGTGCGTACCGGTACTGGCGATTTACATAGGCGTCCGGCCCGGCGGCCGACCCCACACGGCCCTTTCTAAGCTCTCAGATGCCCGTCGGACGCCTATCGAAGCAGTACCGCTCCCGCCGGGCTCGAAGACGTCTCTGAAAGGCTTGACAGAACCATGACCCCCACGCGCCACCTCCAACAGGTTCGGGACCTGCGCATCGAGCGCACCGTGCCGCTGGCCACGCCGGCGCAGCTGATGACCGAGCTGCCGCTGACCGACGACCAGGCCGAGGTCGTGCTGCGCGGCCGCTCCGAGGTGAAGGCCGTGCTCGACCGCACCGACGACCGCCTGCTGGTGGTGGTCGGCCCGTGCAGCGTGCACGACGTCGAGGCGGCCCGCGAGTACGCCGGGCGCCTGGCCGCGCGGTCGGCCGAGCTGCGCGAGGACCTCTGCGTCGCGATGCGCGTGTACTTCGAGAAGCCGCGCACCACCACCGGCTGGAAGGGCATGATCACCGACCCCCATCTGGACGGGTCGGGTGACGTGAACACGGGCGTGCGCATGGCGCGCGGCCTGCTGCTCGACGTGCTGGCGCTGGGCGTGCCGGTGGGCGTGGAGTGGCTGGACCCGGTCACGCCGCAGTACATCTCCGACACGGTCGCCTGGGGGGCCATCGGCGCCCGCACGGTGGAGAGCCAGACGCACCGCCAGCTCGGCTCGGGCCTGTCGATGCCGGTGGGGTTCAAGAACCGCACCGACGGCAACGTCCAGGTGGCGGTGGACGCGGTGCGCGCCGCCGCCGTCCCGCACGCCTTCGCCGGCGTTCATGTGAGCGGCCGGCCGGCAATCCTGCACACGCGCGGCAACCCCGATTGCCACATCATCCTGCGCGGCGGCCACGGGGCGCCGAACCACGCCGCCGAGGACGTGGCGAGCGCGCTCGCCCGGCTGCGCGCGGCCAACCTGCCGGAGCGGCTGGTGATCGACGCCTCGCACGACAACAGCCTCAAGGATCACGAGCGCCAGCCCACGGTGGCCGCGGACGTGGGCGCGCAGGTGGCGGCGGGCGACAACGCGATCGCCGGGGTGATGCTGGAGTCGTTCCTGGTCGCCGGGCGCCAGGACGCCGAGGCGGGCGGGGAGCTGCGCTACGGGCAGTCGATTACGGACGCGTGCATGGACTGGGATACCACCTCCGAGGTGCTGGAGCAGCTCGCGACGGCGGTGCGGGCGCGCCGTAGCGGATGAGGATCGCCGTCCTCGGCGTGGGCCTGATCGGCGGGTCGATCGGGCTCGCGGCGCGCGAGCACGTCGAGGACGCTGAGGTGGTCGGCTTCGGCCGCAACCCGGATCGGTTGCGCACCGCGGTCGAGCTGGGCGCGATCGACACGGCGGCCGACTCGATCGAGGCGGCCGTGGAGGGAGCGGAGCTGTGCTTCGCCTGCGCGCCTGTCGGCGCGCTCCCCGAGCTGGTGCGCGCGGCGCTGGCGGCCGCCGGACCGGACTGCGCGGTCACCGACGTGGGCTCCACCAAGCAGGGGCTGCTGGCGGAGATCGACGACCCGCGCTTCATCGGCGGGCACCCGATCGCCGGTGCCGAGACGGCCGGGGTCGAGCACGCCCGGGCGGACCTGTTCCAGCGGGCCGTCTGGTACCTCACGCCGCTGCCGCACTCGGGCGGGCTGCTGTACGAGCGCCTGCACCGCTTCGTGGTGGACGTCGGTGCCAGGCCGGTGGCCGTGGACCCCGCCACCCACGATCGGCTGGTGGCCGTGTTCAGCCACCTCCCGCACGTGCTCGCGAACGTACTCGCCACCCAGGCGGCCGCGCGGCTGGGCGAGCACGGCGAGGCGCTGCGCCAGGTGGGGCCGAGCTTCCGCGACATGACCCGCGTGGCCGGGGCCAACACCGAGATGTGGACGGACATCTACCGCGCCAACCGCAGCGCGATCGCCGAGGAGATCAGCGCCTTCCGGCGCGAGCTGGAGCGCGTCGAGGAGCTGCTGGCGGCAGGCGACGTGGCGGCGTGGAACGAGCGCGCCCGCGAGGACCGGCGCGCCCTGCTCGAGTCCGACGTGGTCGGCGGGCCGGTCCACGAGCTGCGCCTGACGGTCCCGAACCGCCCCGGTATCGTCGCTCAGGTGGCGCTCGAGCTCGGCAAGGCCGGGGTGAACATCGTGGACATGGCGCTGGCACCGGCGTCCGACATGCTCTCGGGCGCGATGACGCTCTGGGTCGCGGGCGACGGGCAGTCCGCACGCGCGGCCGAGGTGATCGGCCAGCTCGGCTTCCCGGTCGCGGAACAGTGAGCTCCGCCCGCTTCGATCCCGCCGCCGGCCCGCTGCGCGGCGACTACGTGCCGCCCGCGGACAAGTCGATCTCGCACCGCGCGGCGCTGTTTGCGGCGATGGCCGACGAGCCGGTGACGGTGCGCAACTACCTGGAGTCGCAGGACACGCGCTCCACGCTGGACGCGCTGCTGAAGCTGGGCGCGGCCGTCGAGGAGGACGGTCCCGGGTCGATCCTGATCCGCGGCGTGGGGCTGCACGCCCCGCTGGAGGCCACCGGCGGCCTGCTCGACGTTGGCAACTCGGGGACCCTCATGCGGCTGCTGCCGGGGTGGCTCGCGGGGCAGCGCGGCGGAGCCTGGACGCTCGACGGCGACGAGTCGATCCGGCGCCGGCCGGTGGATCGGATCGTGGAGCCGCTGGCGGCCATGGGCGCCCGGGTCGAGGCCCGGGACGGCCGCTTCCCGCCCTTCACCGTGCGCGGCACCCCACTGACCGGGATCACCTACGACATGCCCGTGGCGAGCGCCCAGGTCAAGTCGTGCGTGCTGATCGCCGGGATGTTCGCCGAGGGCTCCACGACCGTGGTCGAGGGCTCGCGGAGCCGCGACCACACGGAGCGCCTGCTGCGCCGCGCACGCGTGCCGTTCGAGCAGGACGGCCTGCGCTCCACCGTCGCTCAGGTGGACGAGCTGGAGCTGGAGGAGATCGTGGTGCCCGGGGACCCGTCCTCCGCGGCGTTCATCGTCGCGGCGGCGATGCTGGTGCCCGGCTCGCGTGTGGTCGTCAAGGACGTGGGGCTGAACTGGACGCGCACCGGTTTCTTCCGCATCGCGGAGCGCATGGGTGCGGTGATCCTCGGCGACCTGGAGGAGGCCGGCACCCAGACCGACTCGGAGCCGTTTGGCGAGCTCGACGTCGCCTCCAGCCCGCTCGAGGGCACCGTGGTCGAGGGCGACGAGGTGCCGCTGGCGATCGACGAGCTGACGCTGGTGGCGCTGCTCGGCGCCTACGCGGAGGGCGAGACCGTCGTGCGCGGCGCGGAGGAGCTGCGCTTCAAGGAGTCCGACCGAATCGCCGCGGTGGTGGAGGGGCTGCGCGGTCTCGGCGCGGACATCGAGGAGACCCCCGACGGCTTCGTGGTGCGCGGGGACGGCTCGCCGCTGCGCGGCGGCACGATCGACTCCAGGGGCGACCACCGCCTGGCAATGCTCGGCGCCGTGGCGGGGCTGGCGTCCAAGGAGGGGGTGGAGGTGCTGGACATGAAGGCCGCCGGCGTGTCGTACCCCGGGTTCGAGCTGGATCTCGAATCGCTCCTGGGCTGAATGAGACCATCGGCTCGCGTGCGCCGCGCGCTCGCGTTCTAGCCTCCATGCCAATGGTTGTCGCCATCGACGGTCCCGCCGGAGCGGGCAAGAGCAGCGTTGCGCGGACGCTCGCGGACGCCCTGGGCTTCACCTACCTCAACTCGGGGTCGATGTACCGCGCCGTGGGGCTGCTCACCCAGCGCGACGGCGGGGCCGCGTCCGAGCACGCGGAGAACCTCGACATCCAGCTCGGCGACCGGGTGCTGTTGAACGGCGAGGACGTGACCGAGGCGCTGCGCACCCCCGAGGTGTCCGAGGCCGCGTCCCGGGTGGCTACCAACGACAAGGTCCGTGCCGCCCTGGTGCGCAAGCAGCGCGATCTGCTCGGCAGCGGCGACTGGGTGGTCGAGGGCCGCGACATCGGCAGCGTGGTGGCGCCGGACGCCCCGGTGAAGATCTTCCTTACGGCGAGCCCCGAGGAGCGCGCCCGACGGCGCGCCGCCGAGCTGGACACCGACGCCGAGACCGTGCTGCGCGATCAGGCCCTGCGCGACGCCCAGGACGAGGGCCGCGAGCACTCGCCCCTCCAGATGGCGCCGGGTGCGGTCGCGCTCGACACCACCGGGCTGTCGCTGGACGACGTGGTTGAGCGCATCGTCGGCCTAGTCCAGGAAGCGTCATGAAGCGGTCGAAGGTCGCGGTGGTCGGGTACCCGAACGTGGGCAAGTCCACGCTGGTCAACCGCCTGTCGGGAACGCGCGAGGCGGTCGTGCACGAGACGGCGGGAGTCACCCGTGACCGCAAGGAGATCGACGCCGACTGGAACGGGCTCGGCTTCACGCTGGTGGACACCGGCGGGGTGGACATCGCCGGCGAGCACGACATGGCCGTCGAGATCCGCGAGCAGACGCTGGCAGCGCTGGACGACGCCGAGCTGGCGGTGCTGGTGGTGGACGCGCGCGCCGGTTTGCGGGCCGGGGACGCCGAGCTGGCGCGGGAGCTGCGCGACGGTCCGGTACCGACGATCGTGGTGGCCAACAAGGTCGACGAGGGCACGCAGCAGGGCCTGGCATCCGAGTTCTACGCGCTCGGCCTCGGCGATCCGATGCCCGTGTCCGCGACCCAGGGGCTGGGCACCGGTGACCTGCTGGACCTGATCGTTCAGCGCCTGCCCGAGTACGCGGGTGAGCAGGAGGACGTGCCCCGGCTGGCGCTGATCGGGCGCCCGAACGTCGGCAAGTCGTCGCTGCTCAACCGGCTGCTGGGGGAGGAGCGGGTGATCGTGACGCCGATCGCCGGCACCACGCGCGACTCGATCGACACGCGCATCG
>JAXDIH010000232.1:0-17318 GCA_034664105.1 Thermoleophilaceae bacterium | reverse complement strand
CATCCATGGCTCTCTAGACGCTATCAGCGCCTCTACCTGATCTCAACGTACGGACCCCCTGAACGACCTGTTTCCATCCTTAAGGACATGTTTAGCTACCGGATTCACGCAGAATTCGCTTGACACGGCGCCCGACTGGGGTGATACTCGCCGCCGATTGCCGGGACCTCCCGGCTCGCGTCATCCACTGAGGGAGCTTCATGTCGACCGTCTGGCCGTCCCGTCTTTGGCGTTTCACACTGCTCGCAGTTGCAGTGTTGGCCGTTGCCGTACTCGCTGCATGCGGAGGTGGCAAGGACAGCAGCAGCAGCAACGACTCGTCGTCGGCGGCGCCCGAGGACCAGGGCATTCCAACCGTCGAGTCGACGCCGAAGGCCAAGGGGCCGATCGAGCTCGTGAAGTGGGGCGTTCAATACGAGCCCTCGTCGCTCGACTGGAGGCTCTGTTACTCCAGCGTCGAGAACGAGACCGTCGTGAACATCCAGGAGAGCCTCCTGCGCTTCATGCCGGACTTCAGCCTCGAGCCCTCGCTCGCCGAGTCCTGGGAGCACCCCGACCCGACGACCTACGTCTTCAAGATCCGCCAGGGCGTGAAGTTCTCCGACGGCAACGAGATGACCGCCGACGACGTCGTCTACAGCCTCAACCGCAACAAGGCGGTCGAGTCCTACTGGGCGACCTGGATGACCTACGTCAAGTCGGTGGACAAGACCGGCGACGACGAGGTCACCGTCACGCTGAAGCAGCCGGACGCGTTCTTCCTCCAGATGATGGCCATGCCTGCCGGCGGCGTCGGCGAGCAGGCCTACATCGAGAAGTCCGGCAAGAACTACGGCACCCCGAAGGCGCTGCCCGTCGGGACCGGCCCCCTCAAGGTGGACAGCTGGAAGCAGGGCACCAGCATCTCGATGGTCCCCAACGAGCACTACTGGGACACCGAGAACAAGGCCAAGGTCGGACGCCTCGACTTCTCCTTCGTGGCTGACGAGAGCGCTCTGATCAGCGCGCTCGAGAGCGGTCAGCTCGACGGTGCGTACTTCGTGCCCTACGCCGGAGTGCCGCGCCTGAAGAACTCGTCCGTCGGCAAGCTCTACCGCGGCAAGAGCATGCTGCAGGCACTCGTGCTCTTCACCAACCGCAAGGGCGCGCTGCAGGATCCCGACGTGCGCAAGGCCTGGCTGCTGGCGACCGACCGTGAGGCCATCGCGAAGAGCGTCTTCAACGGCGCCGCGGAGCCGATGACCGACACGTTCGTCCCGCCGGCCGCCTGGGCCTACCCGGAGGCCGCCGACATCGCGAAGGACGCCTTCGCCGAGCTTGGACAGCCGCGGGTCGACATCGAGGAGGCGAAGGCGCTCATCAAGAAGGCCGGCTCGCCCAAGGAGGAGCTGAAGGTCGCTTACCGCGCGACCCAGCAGAACGCCGACATGGCGACCATCCTGCAGGACGCCGGCAAGCAGATCGGCCTGAACATCAAGGGCGTCGCCCTGCAGCCGTCCCAGTACGTGAACCTGATCTTCAGCGAGGAGGCGCGCGCGCCTTACCACGCCTGGATCGCGGACCGTTACTGGTCGGACATCGGCGACCCGCTGGAGATCATGGTCGAGTTCCTCGCTCCGCCGGAGAAGGGCATCGTGTCGTACAACTTCAACAACTACGACAATCCCACGGTGACCGAATCCATGAAGCAGGGCCGCGCGACCGAGGACCCGACGAAGAGGGCTGAGCTCTCTCGCCAGGCCCAGGCGGCCGCAGCCGATGAAGTGCCGGTGCTGCCGCTGGTCGTCCCGGACTCGCTCGTCTTCATGAACAACAAGGTGACGGGTCCGCCGGCATCGTTCAGCTACCTCTACTACCCGTGGGGTCGCGACCTCGGGACGCCGTGAGGCCAGGGAACGTCGGAGCGCGGGTCCCCCGTATCGAGGACCCGCGCTTCTTGACCGGGAAGGCGAGGTACATCGACGACCTCGCCTTCCCGAACGCCCTCCACGCGGCATTCGTCCGCAGCCCGTACGCCCACGCCCGCATCCTGAGCGTGGACGCGACCGCCGCCCTGGAGCTGGAGGGCGTGGCGGCGGTCTACAGCGGGGCTGACCTGGAGTCGGTGGTCGGCCCGCTGACCGCCGGTGGTGGGCGCCCGGAGATCATCGCGACCGAGCAGCGGGTGCTGCCCGTCGATCGTGCCCTCTACGCGGGCGAGCCGGTGGTCGTCGTGCTCGCCGAGTCGCGCTATCTGGCCGAGGACGCCTGTGAGCTCGTCCGGGTGAAGTGGGAGGCGCTCCCGGCGGTGCTCAACCCCGAAGAGGCCATGCGCCCCGACGCGCCGATCCTCCACGAGGGCGCTCCGGACAACAACACCGGCCACATCGAGGACTCCGCCGGCGAGGTGGAGGGGGCCTTCGCGCGCGCCGACCACGTCTTCTTCTCGCGCTTCCACACCGGGCGCTACGCGGCGATGCCCCTGGAGCCGCGCGGCGTCGCCGCGGAGTGGGACGACGGTGAAGGCGTGATGCGCCTGTGGTCGGCCACGCAGATTCCCCACGTCATCCGCCGCGCCCTGTCCACCCCGCTGGGGATTCTCGAGAACCGCATCGAGGTGATCGCCCCCATGCTCGGCGGCGGCTTCGGCCTGAAGTCGCACGTGTTCGTGGAGGAGGCGCTGCTCTGCGCGCTCGCCAGGCTCGTCGGTCGCCCGGTGAAGTGGATCGAGGACCGCTACGAGCACCTGGCGGCAAGCACGCACGCGAAGGAGCTGATCGCCGAGATGGAGCTGGCGGTGGCGGCGGACGGGACCTTCCTCGGGCTGCGCGGCCACTACACGACCGACGCCGGGGCGTATTCCTGCATCCCCTACACGGCGATGATCAACACGCTGGACGGCGCGACCATCAGCGCCAGCCTGTACGCGATCGAGAACGTGGCCTACGTCGTCGACGCGCCGTTCACCAACAAGTGCCAGATGGGGGCCTACCGCGGCATCGGCTGGGGGCCCGTGCAGACGGCTCGCGAGGTGCTGATCGACCAGGCCGCCGCCGCGCTCGGCCGCGACCCCGTGGAGCTGCGGCTGCAGAACATCATCCCCTCGGCGCCCTACCGCGCGGCGCTCGGGCAGACCTACGACGGCGGCAGCTACCGCGAGGCCGTCGAGCGGGTCTGCGAGCTGGTCGACTACCAGGACTTCCGCGCGCGCCAGGCGCGGCTCCGCGAGGAGGGCCGCTACATCGGCATCGGCATCACGCCCTACATCGAGGTGGCCGGGCTCAGCTCCGAGATGGCGCGGGCGAACAGCCTCAACGACGCCTACACCGATCAGTCGCGGGTGACCGTCGAGCCGGACGGCTCGGTCACGATCACCACGGGCCTGCACTCACACGGCCAGGGGCACGAGACCACCTTTGCCCAGGTGGCCGCCGACCGCCTCGGTGTGACCATGGACTCGATTCGGCTGGTGCAGGGCGACACGCGCATCACCGCATACGGCATGGGGACCTTCGCCAGCCGCAGCGCCGTGATCGGCACCGGCGTGATCTCCAAGGCCGCCGCGGTCGTGCGGGAGCGCATGGTCGACATCGCGGCGCACATGCTCGAGTGCGCCCCCGAGGACGTCGACCTGGTCGACGGCCGCGCCGCGGTCGCCGGCGTGCCGAACCGGTTCGTCACCGTGGCCGACATCGCCCAGTTCGCCTACTGGGGCGGCGTGGAGCAGCCGCCCGAGCTCGACTACGACCTTTCGGCGATCGGCTCCTACAAGCCCGGCGAGGTGTACACCAACGGCGCGATCGCGGCGATCGTCGAGGTGGACGTGGAGACCGGTGAGATCGACCTCCAGAAGATCGTCACGGTCACGGATTGCGGCACGATGCTCAACCCCATGATCGTCGAGGGCCAGGTGGCCGGAGCGGTCGCCCAGGGCATCGGCGGGGCGCTCTACGAGGACATCGTCTACTCGGACGACGGCCAGCTGCTGACCACGAGCCTGATGGAGTACCTCTACCCCACCACCGCCGAGGTGCCGCCGATGGTGCTCGAGCACATCGAGACGCCGTCGCCCAACACCGAAGGCGGCGTCAAGGGCGTGGGCGAGGCCGGCACGATCGCCACGCCCGGCGCGATCGCCAACGCGATCGCGGACGCCCTGCGCCCGTTCGGCGTGCGCATCGAGAGCAGCCCGATCGGGCCCAGCCAGGTGCTCGATCTGCTCCAGGGAGCCGACGAGGCGGCCAAGGCGGCCGCCGCGTGAGCGCCGGCCAAGGCGGCCGCCGCGTGAGCGCCGGCCAAGGAAGCCGCCGCGTGAACGCCGGCCGAGGAAGCCGCCGCGTGAGCGCCCTAGGCGGGCCGGCGGGGACCGTCGGGGAAGTGGGTCGCGTACCAGGCGTGGGTCACGATCTGAGCCGCGTCGCGGGCCTTGATCCGGCGCGTGTTCAGGTCCTCGTGGGCGAACCACACGTACGCGCACTGCTCGACCATGCAGGCCATCGCGTCGGTCGCCACCTCGACCGGCACGCCGGCCACGCGGGACACGGAGTAGACCGACTTGATCGCCTTGGCGAAGCGCTTGACGTGGCGCTGGCGCATCTCCCACCAGATCTGCTGGAAGCGCGGCTCGACGGCAGCGGCCTGGATGAACGCGCGCATGACGTCGCGGTTCTCCCAGTAGGTGGTGAGGTAGCCGGTGTTGGCCTGCAGCAGCGACTCGTAGGGATCCTCGCCGAAGGCCGCGTCGGTGCTCCCGCTGGCCTCGTAGAGCTGGGTGTGGAGGTCGGCGATCAGCGCCGCGAACAGTTCCTGCTTGTTGGCGAAGTAGCGGTAGAGACCGCCGTTTGAGGTGCCGGCCTCGGCCGCCACGTCGCTCATCCGCGCATCGACGTACCCGTCGCGCGCGAACACGCGCCTGGCGGCGTCCAAGATCCGACGCCGCGTGCGCAGCCCCTTCGTGGTCGCTGGGATCGCCGACACCGAGGTAATCAAACCACCCCGAGGCGCTTTCGGAAAGGCCTCAATGCCAAGAAAGCGATGTCGGTCTCTTGATTTTGCGGCCGCTCGGCCGCGAGGACTGCCATGCCGCAGGAGAAAAAGCGACGTCACCCTCTTGCGCCCGGGGCGTAGCTGCGACAGGATGGACGCAGGATGATGGTGCGTCTGCTCGCCGCTCGGCTCGCTGGCATGATCGTGACGCTGCTGATCAGCAGCTTCCTGGTCTTCTCGGCCGTCTACCTCGCGCCCGGCTCGCCGATCGCCACGCTCACCGGCGGCCGGCCGCTTCCACCGGAGACGCTCCGCGAGATCGAGCAGTCGTACAACCTGGAGAAGCCCTTCGCCGAGCGCTACGCGATCTGGCTGGGTGACGCGGTTCGAGGTGACTTCGGGCAGTCGATCGCCTTCCGCCAGGACGTGGGCCCGCTGATCGCGGACAGGGCGCAGAACAGCGCCGTGCTGGTCGCGTACGCCGGCCTGCTCACGCTGGCGATCGGGATCGGGCTGGGGGCCGTCGCCGCGCTCAGAGGCGGTCGCCTGGAGACCGGGATCGTCGTGCTCGGCGCGATCGGCCTGGCGATTCCATCGTTCGTCGCCGCCCTGCTGCTCATCTACCTGTTCGGGGTGCAGCTCCCGTGGTTCCCGATCTTCGGCGCCGGCGGCGGCTTCTTCGACAAGCTCTACCACCTGACACTGCCCGCGATCGCGCTGGCCCTGGCCAACGTGGCGTACGTGTCGCGCATCACCCGCACGGCGATCGCGACCGAGAAGTCCCGGGAGCACGTGGACACGGCGCGCTCGCGCGGGCTCAGCGAGCAGGTGATCGTGCGCCGCCACGTGCTCCGCAACGCCGCGATCCCGATCACCACGGTGGCGTCCGTGACGGTGGCCAGCCTGATCGCCGGCGCGGTGGTCGTGGAGTTCGCGTTCTCGATCGACGGCCTCGGGTCGTACCTGGTCTCCTCGGTGACCAACAAGGACTTCGCGGCCGTCCAGGCGATCTGCCTGATCCTGGTCGCTGTCTTCGTGGTGCTCAGTACCTTGGTCGACCTGATCTACACCCAGCTCGATCCGCGCATCCGGCTGTCCGGGGACCGCCGATGAGCGCGCTCGTCATGGGCCGCCGGCGGCTCGCCGCCGGCAGGGAGGCGTACCCGCGCCTCGGCGTGCTGGGCTGGACCTCGGCGGGGTTCCTCGCGCTGATCGCGTTGATCGCCGTGTTCGCTCCGCTGATCACGCCGCAGGACCCGCTGGCGATCGACCTCGGCAACGCCCATGTGGCGCCCGGCACCGACTACTTCCTCGGCTCCGATGCGAACGGGCGGGACATCCTCTCGCGCCTGATCGTCGGATCGCGCACCAGCCTGCTCGGGCCGCTCGGGGTCGTGGCGCTGGCCGCGGCCGCCGGCTCGACGATCGCGATCGCGTCTGCCTGGATCGGCGGGAGGTTCGACCAGATCGTGGTGCGCGTGGTCGACGCGTGGTTCTCCTTCCCCGGCATCCTGCTGGCGATCCTCGCCGTGGCGGTGTTCGGCAGCGGCCTGATGGCGCCGGTGATAGCGCTCGCGATCTCCTACATCCCGTACTCGGCGCGCGTCACCCGCTCGGGCGCCATCCGCGAGCGGCGGCTCCCGTACGTGGAGGCGCTTCAGGTCCAGGGCTTCTCGGCGTGGCGCATCTGCACGCGCCACCTGCTCCCGAACCTCGCGCCACTGATCGTCGCCCAGGCCACGGTCGCGTTCGGCTACGCGATGGTCGACCTGGCCGCGATCTCGTTCCTGGGCCTCGGCGTCCAGCCGCCCACGCCCGACTGGGGCCTGATGGTCTCCCAGGGCAAGAACGGCATCCTCCAGGGCCATCCCCAGGAGACGCTGTTCGCGGGCCTGGCGATCGTGCTCACGGTGCTCGCGTTCAACCTGCTCGGCGACCGCATCAGCCGCGTCTACCAGGAGCGCTCATGAGCACCCTGCTCGAGATCGAGGGCCTGTCGGTCACGCTGCCGGCGGGCGGAGAGCAGCGCCAGGTGATCCACGACGTGTCGCTCGCCATCGGGGAGGGCGAGGCGCACGGCTTGGTTGGCGAGTCCGGCTCGGGCAAGTCGATGACGGCCCGATCGATCATGCGCCTGCTGCCGCCCGGGGCCGAGGTGCAGGGCGCCGTCCGCTTCGACGGGACCGACGTCAACTCGCTCGACCGCGGGGCGCTGCGCCGGTTCCGCGGGAACGACGTGGCGATGATCTTCCAGGATCCGCGCTCGCACACCAACCCGGTGCGGACGATCGGCGACTTCATGACGGAAGCGCTCTGCCGCAACCGCGGGATGGGCAAGCGCGACGCGCTGAAGCGCGCCGCCGAGCTGCTCGAGGAGGTCTTCGTCGACGACCCGGAGCGCCGGCTGACCCAGTACCCGGACGAGCTGTCGGGCGGGCTGCTCCAGCGCGTGATGATCTCCGCCGCGCTGGCCGTGGAGCCGCGGCTGATCATCGCTGACGAGCCCACCACCGCCCTCGACGTGACCAACCAGGCGGAGGTGATGGCGATCCTCGACGAGCTGCGCCGCGAGCGCGGGCTGGCGATGCTGTTCATCACCCACGACCTGGACCTGGCCGCGGCGGTGTGCGACCACACGAGCGTGATGTACGCCGGGTTCGTGGTCGAGTCGCAGGCCTCCGAGCGACTCCACGACCGCCCGCGCCACCCGTACTCGGCGGCGCTCTCGCACGCGCGCCCGAGCATCGACAGGACGCTGGACCGCCTGCCGGCAGTGCCCGGCAGGCCGCTGTCCGCGTTCGAGGCACCCAGCGGGTGCGCGTTCGCCGACCGCTGTCCCTTCAAGCAGACCCGCTGCGTCGAGGAGGCGCCCGCGCTTCGGGAGCTCGACGGGGCGATGGTTCGATGTCACCGGGCCGAGGAGCTCGCCGAGACGCTCGCGGGCAGCTTCCAGGAGGACCTCAGTGGCCACACCTGAGCCCACATCGGCGGTGCGCGTGGAGGGCCTGCGCAAGGTCTTCCAGAGCCGCGGCAGGGGCGGGAAGGACGTCGTCGCCGTTGACGACGTGTCCTTCGACCTGGCCAAGGGCGGCTCGCTCGCCGTCGTGGGCGAGTCCGGATCGGGGAAGACCACGCTGGCTCGGATGGTGCTCGGCCTGGAGCACCCCACCAGCGGGCGCATCCTGCTCGCCGGGACCGACCGCACCGAGCAGCCGCGCACGTCGGCGGCTCGCCGCGAGCGCGCTCGCGAGATCCAGATCGTCTTCCAGGACCCGTACCGCTCGCTGGACCCGCGCCAGTCCGCCGTGCGCTGCATCGAGGAGGTCCTGCGCGTCCACGGGATGGGCAACGCCGACGAGCGGCGGGCGCGGATCGCGGAGCTGATGGACGTGGTCGGGCTCGACGACCGCCAGGCCCGGGCGCTGCCCAAGGCGCTGTCGGGCGGGCAGCGGCAGCGGGTCGCGATCGCCAGGGCGCTTGCGCTGAAGCCCGATGTGCTCGTGCTCGACGAGGCGGTGGCGGCGCTGGATGTCTCGATCCAGGCGCAGATGCTCAACCTGCTCGCCGACGTGCGCCGGCAGACCGGAGTCACCTATCTGCTTATCTCCCACGACTTGGCGGTCGTGCGGCAGGTGACCGAGGACATGATCGTCATGCAACGAGGGCGCGTTGTGGAGCGCGGGCGCAGTGCGGACATCCTTGACCGGCCCCAGGATGCCTACACGCGCCTGCTGCGCGACAGCGTCCCCCGCCCCGGCTGGAAGCCGGTGCGGCGCTCGACACCAACGATGGAGGTAACAGGCTGATGGAGATCTCGAACGAGTTCGAGCTGCGACTGCCCCCCGACGAGGCGCTGGACCTGCTGCTGGACCTGGAGCGGGTCACGCCCTGTTTGCCGGGGGCACAGCTGGGCGACTCGCGCGAGGACGGCGGCCGCGAGCTGATCATGACCGTGAAGCTGGGGCCGATGAAGTTCGCCTACGAGGGCTGGGTGAGCATCACCGAGACCGACAGGGCCGAGCGCCGCGCCGTCCTGACCGGCAACGCGGCGGAGAAGCGCGGCCAGGGCGACGCCACAGCGAAGATCGAGATGCACGTGACCGGTGAAGGCGAGCGCTCCACGGTGGCCGCGGTGGCCGACGTGCAGCTGACCGGCAAGGCCGCGCAGAACGGCCGCGGGATCGTGGAGGACGTGTCGGCCCGGCTGATCGCGCAGATGGCGCAGACGCTGGACGAGCGCTACGGGCGCGAGCCGGGCAGCGCGCCGGCCGCGGATGCGCCCGTCGCCGACGCTGGGCCCCCCGCCGACGCTCCGCCCGGCGCAGGAGGCGCTGGGCTCGCCGCCGACGCTCCGCCCGCTGCTGCCGCGCCCGTGGCCGCCACGCCGCCCGCCCCCGCCGCGCAACACGCGCCGGCGGCCCCGGTGAAGGGCGGCCGCCTGCTGCTGTCGGTGCTGTGGCGGCGCTTCCTGGGGCTGTTCAGGCGCTCGACGTAGCGGGGCGCCGCCCCGCTACCGCGGGATCGGTGAGATCCGTCGGTAGCGCAGGTCCAGGCCGGTCATCACTTCGACGCCGCCCAGCCCGGGCAGGGTCCTGACCTCTTCGTCCAGCAGCTGCGCCAGGTGGCGCAGGTCGAGGCACAGCACCTCGGCCATCAGGTCGAACCGGCCGGCGCACACCGCCAGGTAGGTCACGGAGGGAAGGTCCCTCAGCCGGTCCGCCAGCCGCTCCGCCGTCGAGCCGGCGGCCACCCGGATCCCCAGCCACGCGAGCGTGTCGAACCCCAGCGTCCCGGGGTTGGTCAGTGCGACGATCCTCACCGCGCCCGACGAGGTCATGCGGGCCACCCGCTTGCGCACCTGCGACTCGCTGATCCCGAGCTCCCGGGCGATCGCCGCGAACGGCGTGCGCCCGTCGGCGTTCAGCTCCACCACTATGCCCTGGTCGATCTCGCCGAGCAGGTAGGTCTCCCCGTCGCTCTCGGGCTCCTTCGCCTGCGCCTCCGCCCAGCGCGGCTCCTGGTAGTGCAGCCGCAGGTAAGGGAGCAGCTCGATCGCCGCGCCCGGGCCGGCCACGCGCCGGAGGTCCCCCTCCAGGCATTGCAGCAGCGCCGCCGAGTCCTTGCACAGCACCTCCACCAACAGGTCGTAGCGCCCGGCGACGATGGCCACGTAGTCGACGGCCGGGATCGTCCACAGCTGGTCGGCGATGTCGGACAGCGAGCGCTCCTGGCTGCTCTTGATGCCCACCATCGCCGAGGCGTGGTACCCCAGCACGGCGGGGTCCGTCACGGTGGTGATCTCGATGATGTTGCGCCGGCGCAGCCCCGCGACGTGGCTGCGCACGCTCTTCTCCGTCACGCCGAGCTCGATGGCGATGCTCGCGAACGTACGGCGCCCGTCGTGCTGGAGCGCCTCGATGATCGCCCTGTCGATCGGCGACAGGTTCGCCGTCGCGTCCAATGAGATAGGGGCGCGCGAGGCAACGCCGGGCTGAGCCGTGGAGCTCGGTGAATCGGGCGTGAGTCTCGCGGGAGCGACGGAAGTCATCTGACTACATCAGGTTGGGTGTGTGCAAGTCGGATAGGTAGCGAGCGGTCCGCTGGTCGAAGCCGGCGGCCCTCAATCGGCGGCGGCGGTTCTTGCCCATGACCTCGAGCAGGCCGCGCACCTCGGCGCTCGCGTCAGCCAGGTCCGCGGGCTGCATCGAGCTGGTGCACATGAGCGCCAGCGACTCGGACACCAGCGGGCTCAGGCCGGGCAGGCTGGTGAGCTTCGCGGCGCGCGCCTCGGCCGCCGCGACCAGCGCGTCGGCGGCCTCGGGGTCGCCTTCGATCCGCCGCCGGACGTGCGAGATGCCGAAGTGCACGTGGCGCCGCTCGTCGCGGTGGGCGAGCTTGGCCACGGCCGCCGTGGCCGCGTCAGGCGCGTGCCGCTCGACGAAGCGCAGCAGGTCGAGGAACGTGCCCTCGCCCAGCACGTTGAGCAGCAGCGCGGCGTTGCTGAAGTCGTGCTCCTCCATCAGCGTGCGCAGGGACAGCTCGGTCGAAGCCAGCGCGTGCGAGTGCATGCCGCCGGCCAGGGCCCGCTTCGTGAACACCTCCACATGGCGAGCCTCGTCGCGCACGTGCGTCGACAGCCAGATCAGCACCTCGGCGTACTGCGGGTTGACCTGGGGCAGGAACACGGCGGGCACGTAGAGCGCCGCGTACTCGTTCTGGGCGATGTAGGTCATCACCTGCGACACCGCGCGCTCCTTGTCGTGCGGCAGCCCGGCGGCGGCCTCCCACGGGATGTCCCTGGTGGCATCCCACTGCTCCGCCGCGGCGCGCTCGGCCAGGTCGGACAGCTCGGCCGCCCACAGGCGGTCGCGGTCGTTGAGCCGCCACGAGTACGCCGGACCGCCGGCCTCCGCAACGGCCGCGATCGGGACGAAGCCCGCGTCGGCCGGCGCGTGGTCGGGAGGCGGGCCGAACGCGTCACGCACCTCGTTCATGCCGAGCCTGCCGTCGGCCGCGGCGAGTGGCTCGCCGCGCTTGTCCAGGTCACCGGCGAGCGTCCGCCCGGACTGCCCGCGGCGCAGGCGCACCACGCCGCCGTGCTCCGCGGTGACCTCGTGTCCGGCCAGTCGCGCCCAGCCGGGCAGCTCGAGCGCCGCGGCGCGCGACGCCAGTTCGACCTCCAGCTCGCCGCCGGGCGGGACGCCCTCGAGCGCCGCCGCGACGAGCAGCTCCAGTCCGCCGCCGAGCTCCAGCTCCGCGGCGTCCACGCGGCGCACGCTCACTCCACGCGCGCCTGCTCTCGCATCGCCTCGGTCAGGTCGACGTAGCCGGACTTGTCGCCGGGCAGCCAGCGCTTGACACCCTCGAGGTCCATCGCCGGGCGCATGCTCGGGTCGTCGTAGCTCATCGCCAGCAGCGCGGCGGACCAGCGCTCCGCCAGTTCGCGGTCGAACGAGGGCAGCGCCGTGAAGTTGCAGTGGTAGTAGGTCGGGCTGGTCCACCGGGCCTCGAGGCCGGCGGTGGTCTCTGGTGACTGCACGCGCAGCAGGGCCCAGGTCGCGTCCCCGAGCGCCCCGGCGTCCGCGACCCCCTCCTGCACCGCGCGGAGCACCCGCAGCTCGCTGTCCCCCGTGTCGCCATGCTTGCCGAGGTCGGTGTCGAAGCGCACCAACTCGCACTCGCGCGCGGCGTCGAGGCCCTCGCGGGCGAGGTAGTGGAGCGGCAGGATCGCGGCGTGCCCGGAGTCGCGGCTGCCGAGCGCGAGTCGCTTGCCGGCCAGGGAACCGGGAACGTCGAGCTGCTCGTTGGAGCGCGTGACGATCAGCGTGCGGTAGTCGGCGTCGACGTCACGCATTCCGAGCACCTGCGCCTCGCCGCCGAGCCGCTCCTCCGCGACGACGTAGGCGGTGTTGGTGTTCCAGCCGATGTCGATCTCGCCCTCGAGCAGCGCCTCGACCTGGCGGTCGTAGTTCGAGTAGAGGACGTAGTCCGTGGGCACGCCGGCGGCCTCGAAGTAGGGGATGAACGCCTCCCAGATCGAGACGATGCGCGGGTGGTACGCGACCGCGCCGACGATCAGCTTCTCGCCCCCGGCGCTCATGGCACCGGAAGCCCCGCGAGCGCCTTGCCGATCCAGGTGCGCAGGACCGAGTTCGTGGGCGCCATCACGGCGCCGGCGCGGGAGTCGCGGAGGTGGCGCTCGATGGGCAGTGCCGGCGTGTAGCCCTGCCCGCCGGTCACCTCGAGCGCGCGGCCGGTGACCGCGGCCGCCGCCTCGGTCGCGGCGACCTTCGCCTCCATGATCGCCACCAGCGCGGTCTCGTCGCCGGCCTCCCCCAGCCGCGCTGCCTCGCGCACGAGCAGTCGAGCCTGGCGGGTGGCGAGGTCCATGTCGGCCAGCGCGTGCTGGATCGCCTGCACCTCGGCCAGCGAGCTGCCGTCCGGGTAGCGGCGGCCCTGCGCGTGCGCGGTGGCCGCGCGTGAGGCCGCCGCGGCGATACCGACGTTCACGCCGGACAGGCCGATCAGGAAGTACGGCGCCACGGCTCCGAACACCAGCTCGGTGGCCTTCCCCGGCTCGCCCACCCGGGCGCTGTCGGCCAGCTCGACGTCGTCGAGCTCCATCGCCACGCTGGAGTTCCCGGACATCCCGAGCCCTTCCCAGGCCCCGTCGAAGCTGACCCCGGCCTGATCTCGCTCCACGAGGTAGGCGTCGGCCGTGCCGGGCTCCTCGCCCTCGAGCAGGACGACGTAGATGCTGGCCTCGCCGCCGGAGGTGACGAAGGTCTTGCGACCAGAGACGCGCACCGAGCCATTCGAGCGGACCGCCTTGAGCTCCGGCGAGTAGAAGTGGGCGCCGGTCCCGCGCTCGCTGAACGCCAGCGTCCCGAGCGCGTCGCCGGACGCCATCGCGCCCAGCACCTCCTCGGCGCGCGGCCCTCCGGCCGCGGCGATGGTGGCCGCCGCGACGGAGTGCATGACGAAAACCATGCCGCTGGAGGCGCATGCCGCGCCGAGCGTCTCGGAGGCCTCGGCCAGTGCCGCCAGCGCGCCCCCGGATCCACCGGATTCGGGCGGTACCAGCAGGCCCAGGGCTCCGGCCTGAGCCAGGGCGGCGAGCGTCTCGCTGGGGAACGCGCGATCGCGGTCCACGCGCGCCGCGGCGGGCGCGGCCGTGTCGGTCGCGATCGACCCCATGGCTGCAAGCACGGCGGAGGGGGCGGGCGGCATGGCCGAGGGGGCGGGCGGCATGGCGGCAGACCATATCATCTGCAATCCGGCTTTTTGCGCGATGGAACGGACGTAAAAAGACCCTATATCGGGCCAAGTCGACGGAAACCAGTTGACAGAGCTAGGTCTCGTGTGGTTTGCTGCCGCGCACCGTAAGGCGGCAGGACCATGACGACCTCCTCTACAGCCACAACGCGCCACGCCGAGATCGCCGGAGGTGGCCTCGCCGGGCTGACCGCCGCGGCCATCCTGGCTCGCCATGGTTGGACCGTGCGGGTCCACGAACGCGGGTCCGAGCTGCGCGAGATCGGCGCCGGCATCTTCATGTGGGAGAACGCGCTGCGCGCTCTGGAGGGGGCCGGCGCGTTCGAGGAGGCCACCGAGTACGGCGAATGGATCGAGGCGTGGGAGCTCTACGACGAGCGCCAGCGGCTGATCCAGGGCGAGTGGATGAACCCCGATGGGGTGCGACTGGTCACGATCCGCCGGACCGACCTGCACCGTGCGCTGGCCAACGCCGCGCGCCGCGCCGGCGCGGAGATCGTGACAAGCTCGCAAGTCAAGGGAGCCGACTCAGATGGCAAGCTGATCCTCGAATCCGGTGAGACCTTGAGCGCTGACCTGGTCATCGGGGCAGACGGCGTGAACTCGGCCGTACGCTCGGCGCTCGGCCTGGCCGTCTCGGTCACCGACCTGCAGGACGGCTGCGGACGCCATCTGGTTCAGCGCCGCGCACACGACCCCAAGCTCAAGACGCTCGAGTACTGGGACGGAGGGCGGCGGATCGGCATCGTCCCGTGCGCGCCCGACCAGGTCTACGTGTACCTCTGCTGCCCGGCCTCCGACAGGGCCGGCCGCGCGAAGCCGCTCGACGTCGCCTCCTGGAGCAAGTCATTCCCGCACGCCCGCGACATCATCGAGCGCATCCCCGAGGACGGGCGCTGGGCGACCTTCCACGACTCGTCGGTGCGCAGCTGGAGCGTCGGACGCGCGGCCGTGCTCGGCGACGCCGCCCACTCGATGTCACCCAACCTCGGGCAGGGGGCGTGCCTGGCGATGGCGAACGCGCTGGCGCTCGGGTACGCGCTCGAGCGCTACAGCGACGTGCCCGAGGCGCTGCTCGCGTGGGAGGCGGCCGAGCGCCCCGTGACGGACGCCACCCAGCGGTACTCCAGGGTGTACGGCCGGGTCGGCACGCGCTGGCCGCGCCGGATCCTGCCGCTGCGGGCCGCGCTGATCAAGGCGGCGGCAAAGTCCAAGCGCATCCAGGCCAGGGCCAACCTCGCCGCCAACCACCGCACCACGCTGGCCACCGACGAGCCCAGCGCGCCACGCGCGCCTGCCGGAGTCGCGGAGTAGGAGATGGCTGGCGAGCGCAACGAGCCGGCGGAGGTCCTGCTCGTCTCGCGCCGCATCTACCCGCTGAGCGGCGAGCGGGATCAGCCGCTCGACGGCGCGCTGCTCATGCGCGACGGGCTCGTGCACAGCATGGTCCCGCGCGCGGCGGTCGAGCGCCTGCGCACACCGGACACGCTGGTGCTGGACGTGGGGGTCAAGCCGGTCTTCCCGGGGTTTGTCGACCCGCACGCGCACGTGGAGGTCGCCTGCCGAGCCGCCTTCGGCACGGTTGACGTGAGAGCCCCCGAGGTCTCGTGCGTCGCCGACCTCCAGGAGCGCCTCGCCGAGGGGCTGTCCGATGCCGAGGCGACCGGCTGGGTGATCGGGCAGGGCAACCTCTTCTACGACCGCAAGATCAAGGAGGGGCGGCTGCCCACCCGCGAGGAGCTCGACGCGGTGTCGCGTACGGTGCCGATCGCGGTGCGCGCGGGCGGTCACGTGACCGTGCTCAACAGCGCCGCGCTGGAGAAGGCGGGCATCGACCGCGACTACGAGCCGCCAGAGCACAGCGTGACCGGCAAGCCGATCGTCGAGCACTGCCAGTGCCACCACGAGCCGACCGGCGTGGTCAAGGAGATGGACAACCTGCTGCCGTTCCCGGTCGACGACAAGGACGCGATCCGCGAGGGCCTGCGGACCGGCCTGCGCGCCATGTTCACCTCGAACGGCGTCACGACGATCGGCGAGATCTCGGAGACGCTGGACGGGATCTCGTGCATGGACGGGCTCGTGCAGGGCGGCGAGGCGATCCCGCGCCTGCGCCTCTACCTCTGGTCGCCGGGCACGCTGCCGATCGAGGAAGGGTGCGCGTGGCGCGACCACTTCTCGCTGGCCGCCCCCGACGACCACCTGCGCGTGCAGGGCATCAAGCTGTTCGCCGACGGCGGGTACTCGGCCGCGAGCGCGGCGGTCAACTCCGAGTACGTGCACGTCGATCCGGCGCACCGCGGCGAGATCGCCCTGGCCGAGGGCGACATCGAGAAGGCCGTCGGCCTCACCGCCGACGCGCGGCTGCAGCTGGCCATCCACGCCAACGGCGACCGCGCCCAGGAGTGGCTGTGCGAGATGATCGAGAAGCACGGCACGCCCGCGGGGTCGTCCCGCCTGCGCACCCGCATCGAGCACGCCGGCAACTTCCGCCCGGAGGTGCGCACCAGCGAGGCGTGGGAGCGCGCCGGCATCGTGCCCGCCCCGCAGCCGGTGTTCCTCTACACCTTCGGCGACTACTTCGTGGACTACCTCGGCGACTACGGCTCGCGCGGCCGCTTCCCCTTCCGGACCCTGCTCGACGCCGGGTGGCCGCTGTCGGCCAGCTCGGACGTGTGGGTCGGATCGGAGCGCGAGGCGACCAACCCACTCTTCGGCGTCTGGTGCTGCGTCGCCCGCGAGACCTACGCCGGCAAGGTGATCGATCCCCACGAGGCGCTCACCGTGGGCGAGGCGCTGCGCCTGCACACGTCGGGCGGAGCGGCGGCGATGGGCGAATCCGACGTCAAGGGCACGCTCGAGCCGGGCAAGCTCGCCGACGTCGCCGTGCTCGATCGCGACCCCTTCAGCTCGAGCACCGAGGACCTGCGCCACATCAGGGCCGACCTGACCCTGATCGGCGGCAAGGTCGCGTTCGACCGCGACGCGTAGCGTCCTCTCGTAACCTGATGGCCGTGTCGGTAGCGGCGGTACCACTCACATCGCTCTCCCACGGGGCCGATTGCGGTGGGCTGATGGTCTCGTGGAGCGGCATGGGCCCGGTGGCCCGACCGGTCTTCAAAACCGGGAAGCCGCGGCAGCCCCGCGGTTGGGAGGTTCGACTCCTTCGTCGCTCCGTGCGGCAGGGCGATGGCTGAGCCGCGCGAGGGCGCGGACGGCCCCGCCCCGGAGGTGCGCGAGCGCCTGCGGTCGCTGCCGTCGGTGGAGCGGCTCGCCACGGCCGTGGCGCGCGCCGAGCTGGCGGATCGCCGGGCCGCGGTGCAGGCCGGGGACACGAGCGCCCCGGATCTCGTCGAGGGCGCCCGCGCCCGTCTGCGGCCGTCCCTGCGCAGGGTGTTGAACGCCACCGGCGTAGTGGTGCACACCAACCTCGGCCGGGCGCCGCTGGCGGTCGAGGCGCGCCGCGCGGTGGCCGCGGTCGCGGCCGGCTACTCGAACCTCGAATACGACCTCGGCAGCGGCGAGCGCGGCTCGCGCCACGACCACGTGGAGGCGGTCGCGTCCGAGCTGACCGGCGC
>JAXDIH010000235.1:0-8054 GCA_034664105.1 Thermoleophilaceae bacterium | reverse complement strand
CGGAGCACTCCACCGTGAAGCCGTCGGTCGTGCTGCAGCCCTCTCCCGCCACGAGCCCGCCGTGGGACTCGTGGACATCGAGGCGGTCAGGCCCCGGCCGCGTGACGAAGACCTGGTTGGCCTCGCCCGGAGCGGCGACGAACTCGATCGCGCTGCCGTTCACGCTGACGGTCGCCGCCGAGGCGGTCGACGGTACGGCCGCCGCGACGGCCGCGATGATGAGGAGCTTCTTAGTCGTATGCACGCCGGTGACAGTACCGGCGGCGCTGCTCCTACAGCCAGCCGCGCTGCGTGGCGAGCAGGACGGCCTGCGCGCGGTCCACGGCACCCAGCTTGCAGTAGGTGTTGTGGAGGTGCGTGCGCACCGTGCTCGTCGAGAGGCTCAGCTCGAGCGCGATCTGCTTGTAGACCTTGCCCTCGGCCAGGCGGCGCAGCACCTCGACCTCGCGGGCCGACAGCGGGCACGGGTCGACGTTGCGCTTGGCATTGCCGGTGCCCTGCGGCAACTCGTACATCACCTCGCGCAGCTGGTCGGTGCTCAGGTTGCACGCGTGCGCGGCCTTCAGCAGCTCCTTGGGGTTGACCGGCTGGGCGTGCCCGTAGTGGGCGAGCATGTCGGCCAGCCGCACCAGCGCGGGCTCGCCCTCCGCGTCGTCGGCGTGGTGGCGCTCGATGGCCATGGCCAGCCGGTTGGGCAGCCCCCAGCGCCGGGCCAGGACTCCACCCACGAGCGCGTGGTCCACGCCCAGCTCGAGGCGCTCCTTGTGCAGGCGCTCCTCGGGCGTCCGGGCGTTGCCGTGGATCTGAGCGGGGTAGCCCGGGTAGGCGTGGCTCAGCACGAGCTTGCCGATGTCGTGCAGCAGCGCGGAGCAGAGCAGCTCGTCGCGGTCCTCGTACTCGAGCTCGCGGGCGAGCCGGTCCGCGGCGGACTGAGTGGCCACGGCGTGCAGCCGGAAGCGCTCGGGCATCAGGTCCCAGCCCGGGGTGCGCTCGAAGAAGTCGAAGGTTGTGGCGCGCGCGGCGAGCGTCTCCACGCCCTCGGGCGAGAGGATGTCGATCGCCTCGGGGATCCCGGCGACCTTGCCCTTCTTGCGCGTCGCGTTGCGGTTGGCGATCCGCAGCACCGTGATCACCAGCGCCACGTCGGACTCGACGGCGGCGACTACCTCGCCCACCGACGTGCGGTCCTCCCGCACCACCCGCAGCACGCGGTCGCGCGACTCAGCTAGGGCGGGGAAAGCCTCGAGGGCTTCGAAGGCGGCGGTCAGTCGACGGCCGTGGCCGTCGCTGTTCGTCGAAACCGCCGGCCCAGTGCCGGCGGAGGTGGTGGTGGCGGCAGCTCGCATGTGCAGTCTCCCTGGCTATCGGCAGCGCGAGACGAACGCTTGAGAGCCGCAAATCAGTCGCCAGAGGCCTTTTGCAGCGCGGAATCGATGCGCGAGAGCGTTTCGTCGCGACCCAGCGCGCTGACCGACTCGAAGATCCCCGGGGACACGGTGGTGCCCGCGATCGCCACCCGTACGGGCTGGAAGACCTCCTTCGGCTTCACTTCGAGGCGCTCGACCACGCCGCGCAGCGCTTGCTCGACCGTCTCCACGTCGAACGGCTCGGCCTGCTCCAGCGCCTCGCGGGCGGCGCGGAGCCGCTCCGCGGCGCCGTCGCGCATCACCTTGCTCCAGGCCTGCTCGTCGAAGTCGCGGCGCTCGACCAGGAACCCCGCCAGCGGCCAGAAGTCGGCCAGCATCTGCATCTTGTCCTGGCTGATCTCGACGGCCTCGGTGGGCAGCTCGCGGCCGGTCACCTGCTCCAGCCGGGTCTTGAGCTCGTCGACGGACAGCTCGCGCAGGTAGCGCCCGTTCATCCAGCGCAGCTTCTGCTCGTCGAACACGGCCGGGTTCTTCGACACGCGCGAGAGGTCGAAGCGCTCGATCAGCTCGTCGGTGGTGAAGAACGTGGTCGACTCGTCGTACCCCCAGCCCAGCAGGGCGATGTAGTTGCGCACGGCCTCGGGCAGGTAGCCGGCCTCGCGCAGCTCCTGGACCGAAGCGGCGCCGTGGCGCTTGGAGAGCTTCTTCCCGTCGGGGCCGTGCAGCAGGGGGAGGTGCGCGTAGCCGGGCGGCTCCTCGCCGAGGGCGCGCAGGATCATCACCTGCCGGGGCGTGTTCGAGATGTGGTCCTCGCCGCGGACGACCTCCGTGATGCCCATGTCGCGGTCGTCGACGGCCACGGCCAGGTTGTAGAGCGCGCTGCCGTCCGAGCGGCGGATCACGAAGTCCTGGATGGCCTTGTTGGGCGTGACGATGTCGCCGCGGATGTGGTCGTGGATGACGGTCTCGCCCTCGTCTGGAACGCGCAGGCGCACCGCGCCCTCGTCCTCGTAGGCGTGCCCGCCCGTCAGCAGCTGCTCGATCGCCTCGGTGTGCGCCGGCGCCCGCTCGGCCTGCGAGATCGGCCCCTCGTCCCAGTCGAGCTCGAGCCAGCGCAGGGCGTCGAGGATCTGCTCGACGTTCTCCGGCGTGGACCGTTCGCGGTCGGTGTCCTCGATGCGCAGGACGAACTGGCCGCCCCGGCCGCGCGCGAGAAGCCAGTTGTACAGTGCCGTCCTCGCGCCGCCGATGTGCAGGACGCCCGTCGGCGAAGGTGCAAAGCGAACTCTCATTCCCAGCGATGCTAATCGGCGCCCACGTCTCGACGGCTGGCGGCCTCGTGCAGGCGCACGAGCGCGGCGTCGAGCGCGGGTGCGAGGCGATCCAGGTCTTCAACCAGTCGCCGCGCATGTGGCGCCCCACTCGCTGGAAGCCCGATGACGTCGCGGAGTTCCTCGAGCTGATGAAGGACGGGCCGATCGAGTCGGCCACGATCCACGCCGTCTATCTGATCAATCCGGCCACCAAGGACGCCGAGATGCGGCGCAAGTCGGCCGATTCGCTGATTCACGCGCTGCGCATGGGAGACGAGATCGGGGCCGAGGGCGTGGTGCTCCACCCCGGGTCGACGGTGGGCGAACCTCACGACGAGGCGCTGCTGCGCGCCGGCGAGATGATCAAGCACGTCCTGGCGGAGTCGGACTCCTGCCGGCTGCTGCTGGAGAACACGGCCGGCGCCGGGAACACCCTGGGGCGCTCGTTCGAAGAGCTGCGCGAGGTGATCGACCTCGCCGGTGGCGACAAGCGCATCGGGATCTGCCTGGACTCATGCCACATGCTCGCCAGCGGCTTCGACATCCGCACCGCGGACAAGCTCGGCGAGGTGATCGACGACTGCGTGAAGGTCGTCGGCCTACGCCGGCTGCGCTGCCTGCACCTGAACGACTCGCAGACCCCGCTCGGCTCCAACCGCGACCGCCACGCGCCGCCCGGCGACGGCGAGCTGGGCCCCCGAGGCTGCGCCGCCTTCCTCTCGGAGCCGCGCTTCGAGAAGCTGCCGGTGCTGTTCGAGGGGCCGGGCGTGGAGGGCAAGGCGCCCGCCAAGGTGGACCTCGACAGGATGCGCGAGCTGCGCTCGAACGGCCTGCGCGCGCGCAGGCGGCGCGGCTAGAGCTCGTCGCGGAGGTCGAACGCTTCGTCGAAGTCGTCGAGCTCCGGCTTGCGGAAGAAGCGCGGGTTCACGCAGTCGAAGGCCTCGGTGTAGCCGTCGTAGGCGCGCTCCACGGTCGAGCGGCACTGGGGCAGCGGCATGCCGGTCATCTTCACGCCGCCGAAGCCGTGCCGGGTGCGCTCGGCCTGCTCGAACAGCTCCACGTCGATCTCGCCGCGGAAGACCTTGTTCATGCAGCCCATGAAGCGACGACCGGTGTCCTCGTCGTCGTAGAGGTAGAGGAACTGGCAGCCCGAGGCGATGCAGCCGGAGGGGTGAACTACGCGATCGCAGAAGGAGCAGCACTGGCGGCACTCGTGCAGCTCTGCGGACGTTCTGGCGGGTATGGGCGCCACTCGGAAAGTGTAGTAGCGCGGTTCGGTTCAGGCGACTACGCGCGCCGCCCCGTGGAGCGCCGACAGCTCTGACTGGCAGACACTCGAGCCGGACACCTTGTACTCGGGGCCCAGGATCAGTCGCCGCCCCCCCACGGCCAGCACCAGGTCCTGCTCACCGGGGTGGTGTCCGACGACCTCCTTCAGCTCCTCGAGGAACGTGTCAGGCACCCCCGAAGCGACGTGCAGGCAGACGCGGCGCACGACCGCCTCGGTGACCGCCTCCTCCGTGGCGCGCAGCACCTCTTCCTCGCTGGGGTCGAACGGCTCGACCTCCTGGGCGACCAGCTTGGTCTCGCCGGCCTCCTTGTGGTCCACCCGACCGCGCACGATGACGATCTTGTCCACGTCGATCTTGTCCGCGTTCGCGGCGTAGGCCGAGTTGAACACCAGCAGCTCCACCTGGCCCTCGAGGTCGTCGAGGGTGGCGAACATCATCGGATCGCCCTTCTTGGTCCGGATCCGCTTGCACTCGGCGATCATCCCCCCGGCCGTGACCCACTCGCCGTCCTTCTTGGCGGCCAGGTCGGCCAGCGAGCAGTCCACCTTCGCCCGCAGCGCGTGGCGCACCTCCTTCAGCGGGTGGCTCGACAGGAACAGGCCGAGCGTCTCCTTCTCCCACTCGTTGAGCTGCTTGCTGTCGTCGGGCAGGTCCTGGATCGGCGGGTCGTGGTGGGCGGCGGCGTCGGCGTTGGAGTCGTCCAGGTCGAAGAACGAGCTCTGCCCGCTGGCCGCGTCCTGCTGCGCCTGCACGCCGGACGCCTGCGCCCGCGCGAGCATGTGCATCAGGCCGGTGCGGGAGCCGCGCAGCGAGTCGAAGGCGCCGCACTTGGCCAGCGACTCGCTGGCCTTCTTGTTCACGGCCTGGCAGTCGACCCGCCGGCAGAAATCCCAGATCGAGGTGAACGGGCCGTCCTCCTCACGGGCGCGCGTGATCGCCTCGACGGCCAGGTAGCCGAGCCCCTTGACCGCGTCGAGGCCGAAGCGGATGTTGCCCTCGACCACCTTGAAGTCGTGGCCCGACTCGTTCACGTCCGGCGGCAGCACCTCGATGCCCATGTCCTCGCACTTCGCGACGAAGAACGGCACCTTGTCCTTGGTGGACATCACCGACGAGATCAGCGCCGCCATGTACTCGGCCGGATAGTTGGCCTTCAGCCAGGCGGTGCGGTAGGTGATCAGGCCGTAGCAAGCGGCGTGGCTGCGGTTGAACGAGTAGTCGGCCGCGGCCTCGTTGACTCCCCACAGCTCGGCGATCACGGACTCCGAGGTGCCGCTGGCGCGTGCGCCCTCGAAGAAGCGGTCCTTGAGCGCGGCCATGCGATCGCGCTGCTTCTTGCCGATCGCCTTGCGCAGGTCGTCGGCCTCGGGACCGGAGAAGCCGGCGATCGACTTGGCGATCTGCATCGACTGCTCCTGGTAGAGGATCACGCCGCGCGACGACTCCGTGATCGGCCTCAGGCGCTCGTCCGTGTAGGACATCGCGTCCGGGTTGCGCTTGTTGCGCGCGTAGGTGTCGATGAAGCGCATCGCGCCGGGCCGGTAGAGCGCTACGAGCGCCACGATGTCGTTGAACTCGGTCGGCCGGACCTTCTTCAGAGCGTCCTGCATGCCGTCGGACTCGAACTGGAACACGCCGATCGAGTCGCCGCGGGCGAGCATCTCGTAGGTCTTCGGGTCGTCGAGCGGCAGCGTGGCCATGTCCGGCCGCTCGCCGGTGGACTGCTCGATGATGTCGAGCGCGGCCTCGATCACGTCGAGGTTGCGCAGGCCCAGGAAGTCCATCTTCAGCAGACCGATTTCCTCGATCGGCTGCATCGGGTACTGGGTGACGGTGCGGTAGGCGCGCTCGCCTTCGGCCGCCGAGGCGCCCTTGTCCTCGGCCAGCTGCAGCGGCACGATGTCGGTCAGCGGCCGGTCGGCGATCACCACGGCGGCGGCGTGGATCGACGAGTTGCGCACGATCCCCTCGAGCCCCTTGGCCACCTCGATGATCTGGCGCGCCTCGGGCTCGGAGTCGTAGACGCGGCGCAGGTCCGCTTCCTCGGTCAGGTACTGGTCGAACGACTTGGAGCGGCCCATGATCGGCTCCGGGATCAGCTTCGCGATCCGGTCGCCGGCCCCGTAGTCGAACCCCAGCACGCGCGCCGCGTCGCGGGTGGCGGCGCGCGGGTACATGCGGCCGAACGTGATGATCTGCGCCACCGACTCGCGCCCGTACTTGTCGGCGACGTACTGGATCACCTTGTCGCGGCCCTTCACCGAGAAGTCGATGTCGATGTCCGGCATCGAGATGCGCTCGGCGTTGAGGAAGCGCTCGAACAGCAGGTCGTACTCGATCGGGTCGACGTCCGTGATCTGCAGCGCGTAGGAAACGATCGAGCCGGCCGCCGAGCCGCGCCCCGGCCCGACCGCGATGCCGTTGTCCTTGGCGAACTTGACGAAGTCCCAGACGATCAGGAAGTAGGCCGAGAAGCCCATCTTCTCGATGACGCCGAGCTCCAGCTCGAGCCGCTCGACCGCCTCGGCCGGCGGCGGATCGCCGTAGCGCTGCCGCAGCCCCTCGTGGGCGCGCTGGCGCAGGTACGCCTCCTCGGGCTCGCCGTCGGGCGTCGTGAAGCGCGGAATCAGCTGCTTGCCCAGCTCCATCTCGACCTCGCAGCGCTCCGCGATCTCGAGCGTGGTGGCGATCGACTCGGGCCACTGGGCGAACGCGGCCGCCATCTCGTCGGAGTCCTTGAGGTAGAACTCGTTCGTGTCGAAGGTGAGCTTCGGCTCGGCGAGCGTGCTCTTGGTTTGCACGCACAGCAGCGCCTTGTGGTTGTTGTAGTCGTCGCGGCCGAGGTAGTGAACGTCGCCGGTGGCCACCAGCGGGCGGCCGAGCTCGCGGGCGATGCGCGCGATGCCCTCGTTGGCCTTGTCCTGCTCGGGGATGCCGTTCTTCTGGACCTCGAAGTAGACGTTCTCGGGCTGGAACACCTGGATCAGCGCGTCCACGTGGGCGCGCGCCTCCGTGCTCACGTCGTCCACCAGGCGCCTGCAGAAGCGCGATTGCAGGCAGCCGGTGAGGGCCATGACGCCCTCCGAGTAGCGCTCGAGCAGCGGCAGGTCGACGTTGGCCTTGCCGCGCTTGTAGCCCTCGAGGTAGCCGGCCGAGCTGAGCTTGACGAGGTTGCGGAAGCCCTGATCGCTGGCGGCGAGCAGCGTCAGGTGGTTGCGCTCGTAGCGCACCTCCTGCGTCTTGCAGTCGTCGACGAAGTAGGCCTCGAGACCGATGATCGGCTTGATCCCGTGGCGCTTGCAGGCCTGGTAGTGCTCGACCGCGCCGTTCATGACGCCGTGATCGGTCAGCCCCAGCGCGGGCTGCCCGAAGGCCGCCGCACGCTCGGCAAGGGAATCGATCCGACAGGCCCCGTCGAGGACGGAGTACTCGGAATGGACGTGGAGATGGGCGAACGACGCGGACGGCACCGGGCGCTGAATATACGTCCCGGTTCGGACCCCTCAGGGGGGCAGCGAGGGGTGCTAGCCCGCTATCTCCGCGTTTCTCGGGGGAGCTTCACGCCACGCTGCTGGAGGCGCTCCCCCAGATGCGCGACAGCCGCGCCTTCGACGCCTACGCGCGCACCTGCGACAACGGTGAGCCGTGGGTGGAGGAGATCACCTACGACACGCCGTTCGGCGACGGCTACATGCTCGGCACGTTCGCGCAGCGCACCGCCAAGCTCGGCGACGGCGTGATGGTGTTCCTCACGGACATCACGGAGCAACGCCGCATGGAGACGGACCTGCGCGGCTACGCCGACGTCGTGCGCACGACCTGCGCGAGCCCGTGTCCAACATGGCGCTGCTGGTGAGGGTGCTCGAGCAGCGAGCCGACGAGCCGCCGCGGACCGAGGTGCTGGAGATGCTGCGTGACGGGATCGAGCGATCGCAGGAGCTGATCGACGCGGTGCTGGTGTACGCCCGCATGGGCGAGCTCAGCCCCGAGCCGGTGCGGCTCGACCTGCTGATGGCCCAGGTCGCGGACGACCTCCGCCCCACGCTCGCCGCGGCCGGCGCGACCCTGGCGGTCGGCGAGCT
>JAXDIH010000208.1:0-12438 GCA_034664105.1 Thermoleophilaceae bacterium | reverse complement strand
GACGTGCTGGCCGGCGCGGAGCCGGGCCGCTCCTACGAGCTCACCGGCAAGGTGGCGAAGGGGTCCGTGGCGCGCGACGGCGACCGGCTGAGGTTCGCCATCCGCGACCGCGACGGCTCCGCCACGGTGCCCGTGGTCTACGAAGGCGTGGTGCCCGATCCGTTCCGCGAGGGCCGCGAGGTCATCGTCTCGGGCGAGCTGGAGAAGGGCACGTTCGTCGCCGAGCGCGACTCGCTCGTCACGAAGTGCCCGTCGAAGTTCACCGAGGACAAGAAGAGCTCCTAGTGGCGGGCGTGGGGTCCGCGTGCCTGCTCGTAGCGCTGTTTACGGCGCTCTACGCCGCCGGCGCGTCGGTCTACGGCGCGGTGAGCGGCCGGCGGGAGTTCGTGACCTCGGGCCGCCGCGCCATCTACTGCACGGCCGGGCTGCTGATCACAGCCACCGCGGTCCTCCAGTCGGCCTTCCTGCGCACCGACCTCTCGTACAAGCTGGTCGCGGAGGGCTCGTCCACCGACACGCCCACCTTCTACAAGGTCACCGCGATGTGGGCCACGCAGGATGGCTCGCTGCTGCTGTGGGCGCTGCTCCTGTCGATCTTCTCGAGCGCGGTCCTGTTCCTCACCCGCCGCTCGCTGCGCGACATCGCGCCGTGGGCCACGGCGGTGCTGGGAGTGGTCGCCGCCTTCTTCCTCCTGCTGATGGTGGGTTGGGAAAATCCATTCACCACGATCGTGAACCCGCCGCCTGAGGGGGCGGGCCTGAACCCGCTGCTGCGCCACCCGGCGATGATGATCCACCCGCCGATGCTCTACACGGGCTACGTGGGCTTCTCGATCCCCTTCGCCTTCGCGGTCGGCGCGCTGATCACGCGCCACACCGGCGCCGACTGGATCCGGGCCACGCGACGCTTCGCGCTGATCGCCTGGACCTTCCTCGGCGCGGGGATCATGCTGGGCGCGCTCTGGTCCTACACCGAGCTCGGCTGGGGCGGCTACTGGGCCTGGGACCCCGTGGAGAACGCGTCGCTGATGCCCTGGCTGGTGGGCACGGCGTTCCTGCACTCGATCATGGTGCAGGAGAAGCGCGGCATGCTGAAGATCTGGAACGCGTCGCTGATCTGCGCCACGTTCGTGCTCGCGCTGCTCGGCACGTTCCTGGTGCGCAGCGGCATCCTCGACTCGATCCACGCTTTCGGCGCCTCGACGATCGGCGTGCAGATGCTCGTGTTCATCGGGTGCGTGATCGCGCTGTCGGCGGGGCTGATCGTGGCGCGGCTGCCCGACCTGCGCTCGGAGGCCCGGCTCGACTCGCTGCTCTCGCGCGAGGCCTTCTTCCTGCTCAACAACCTGGTGCTCGTGGGGCTCTGCCTGGTGATCATGTGGGGCACGTTCTTCCCGCTCATCTCCGAGGCGCTCACCGGCACGGAGGCGAGCGTGGGCCCGCCCTGGTTCAACCGACTGACCACCCCGCTGGCGCTGGTGCTCGTCCTGCTGACCGGCATCGGGCCCGTGCTGGCCTGGCGGCGGGTCACGCCCTCCGCTCTGCGCCGGATCCTCCTGGTGCCGGCGGTGGTCACGTTCGCCGCGCTGGCCGCGCTGCTGGCGTTCACCTCCGCGGCCGACAGCGTGCCGTCGCTGGTCATGTTCACGTTCGTGGCCTTCGTGCTCGCCGTGGTGGGGCAGGAGTTCTGGCGCGGCACGAGGGCTCGCAGGGTGATGACCGGCGAGGCTTTGCCGCGGGCGCTCGCGCGCCTGATCGGCCGCAACCGGCGCCGCTACGGGGGCTTCCTCGCACACGCGGGGATCGCCGTGCTGTTCCTCGGCGTGGCCGCGTCCTCGGCGTTCATCAAGCAGCGCGACGTGCGGCTGTCGCCCGGCGACACCGTGAAGGTGGGCGACTACACCGTGACCTACGAGCGGGCCACGGCGAAGCTGGGCGGCGACAGCAGCGGCACCGGCGCGCCGATCTCGCTCGGCGCTGTGATGCGCGTGCAGCGCGGCGGCGAGACCTACGTGCTGCGGCCGTCGCGCAACTACTACTCGACCACTGACCCGTCGAAGGGCGTGATCTCGCGCTTCTTCGAGGGCGAGGCCACGAGCGAGGTCGACGTGCGCTGGGGGCTGCGCCGGGACTTCTGGCTCGCGATCCGGCCGGACCTGGTCTCGCTGAACAAGCCGATCGCGCGCGCGGACCGCACGTTCGCCCAGTCGCCCGGTCAGGTGCAGGCGATTGTGATCCGCACGCTGACCGAGCTGTACCGGCAGAAGCCGCCGCCGGCGGCGTTCAGGGCGATCGTGTCGCCGCTGGTCACGTGGATCTGGATCGGCGGGGCGATCGCCGTGCTGGGCGCCCTGATCGCCGCGTGGCCCTCGCCGGAGGCCCGGCTGCGCCGGGTTCGCTCCCTCTACGCGGCGCGCCTGGGCCGCGAGCTGTCACGCGCCTGAGCGCGGCCCGGATGGAGTACGCCCTCGCGCTCTTGATCCTGGCCGCACTGGTCGCCGTTGTCGTCCTGCGGCCGCTGCGCGGCCCGGACCACGGCGAGCTCCGCGAGCAGGGCCGCCTACAGGAGCTCGAGGCCGCCAAGGAGGCGAAGTACCGCGAGATCCGCGACGCCGAGCTCGACCATCAGATGGGCAAGCTCTCGCGCGAGGACTGGCGCTCCGTCGACGGCGAGCTGCGCGGCGAGGCGATCGAGATCCTGCGCCAGCTGGACCGCCTGGGCGGCGGCTAGACCTTCAGCAGCAGGAAGATGTTCAGGATGAACAGGGCCGCGAAGAACACGGTCCAGCGGTTCAGGTTGCGCTCGACCAGCGAGCCGCCGCCGAAGGGGCCCGCGCCGGTGCCGACGCCGAAGGCGCCGGACAGGCCGGCGTCCTTGCCGGAGTGCATCAGGATGAGCACGATCAGGACCACGCTGAGGACGACCTGAACGCCGCTGAGAATCGCTACCACGGCCGAGAAGGGTAGCTCAGCCCGTGGTGTCCGTGAACCTGACGGCGCCGGCACGCAGAGCCGGGGAGACCACGCCGTGAGCGAAGCGGCGGTCGTAGAACTCGCCCTCGCTCGTCAGCTCCTGGCGCGCGCTCAGGTCCTGCACGCCGGACAGGATCCTCAGCACCGAGTCCGTCAGCCTCAGGTCGCGCAGCGGCCGGGTGATCCGACCGTCCTCGATCAGGAACGTGCCGTCGCGCGTGACGGCGGTGATCAGCGTCTCCTTCGGGCGGACCACGTTCTCGTACCAGAAGCGGGTCACGTAGACGCCGCGCTCGATCGGAGCGCACAGCTCCTCGAGGTCGGCGGCCCCGCCCCCGGCGAGCACGAGGTTGTAGGGCATCGGCCCGTCGGGGGCGCCGCCGGGCTCGAGCGCGTGACCGGTGGAGTTGGCGCCGGCCAGCGCGGCGCTGCGCAGGTCGTGCACCACCGCGCGGGCCACCCCGTCCTGGATCAGGGGCATGGGCGCCTTCGGGATGCCCTCCGCGTCGAAGGCGCGCGGCAGGGTGGTGTGGAACTGGGGCGAGTCGGCGAGGTTGATCTTGGGCGCGGCCACCACCTGCCCGAGGCGCCCGACCAGCGCGCCGCGTCCCTCGGCGTAGGCCAGGCCGTTCAGCGCGGTCTCGCCGAGCAGCTCGAGCAGGCAGCCCACGGCGCGCGACTCCATGACGACCGGGTACTCGCCCGGTGGCAGCTCCGCGGGGGCCCCCGGCGCTACCGCCTTCGAGGCCGCCCGCTCCGCGAGTGGCTCGGCGTCGATCTTCGAGGCCGCCACGGCCGCGCTCGACGCGTAGCCGGAGCGCCCGTCGGGAGCGATGCAGATCACCTTCATCAGGGCGTCCGTCGTGCGGTCGAGCGCGCCGCCGCCGGCGCTGGTGGCCACCGCGCGCTGGTCCTCGCCCACGGTCCAGACGCCGTGCGCCTCCACGTTGTGCCGCTCAGCCGTCGCGAACGTCGCGGCCAGCGCCGCGCCGCCCCGCTCGGGGTCGAGCGCGGCGGTCTCCGGGTCATGGCCCGCGTGGGGTCGCGGGGGCGGGGCCGGCGGGAAGCCGGGGTGGGTGGTGGGCGCGGCCGTGGCGGCAGCCGCCTCCGCGGCGAGCAGTGCTCGAGCCGCGCACGCGCTCAGGGACTGCGCGTCGGTGGCGTTCGTGGTCGCGCGCCCGAGGTGGCCGTCCACCAGCACGGCCAGCTCCACCGTGACGTCGTCGACAGCGGTGGCCTGCGTTGGCCGGTTGCCCGCGAAGCGCAGCAGCAGCGAGCGCTCGTGGACCACGTGCGCCAGCGCGTCGCCGTCCGGCACGGCCGCCACCGCGGCCTCGGCCACGTCGAGGGCGTTCAAGCGACTCCCACCTCCACGTCGCGGAAGCGCGCCGGCGCCGAGCCGTGCGAAACGTGCATGGTCTGGCCGGGCTCGCCCTTGCCGCAGTCGAGCAGGGCGGTCAGCTGCCACTCGGAGGCGGAGCACACGGCGTCGCAGCTGGCCCAGAAGCCGGGCGTGACGCCCGCGTAGCTGGGATTGCGCACCAGTCGCCCGACCTCGCCGTTGCGGATCTCCCAGCCGGCTTCGCCCTCGAACTGGAAGTGGAGCCGGCGCTCGTCGATCGACCACGAGCGGTTGGTGTCGATCAGCAGCCCGCGCTCGGTGTCGGCGACCAGGTCGGCCAGCGTGCCGGCCTCGCCCGGGTCCAGGTTCACGTTGGTCATGCGCACGATCGGCTGGCGCGCGAAGCCGTCGGCGCGCATGCAGCCGCCGGAGCGGTCGAGCCCGATCTCGGCTGCCGTCTCGCGGGAGGAGAGGAAGCCCGCCAGCACGCCCTCGCGGACGATCGCCGTGGCGTGACCCTCGACCCCCTCGTCGTCCCAGCGGTAACTGCCGAGGCCGCCGGGGTAGGTGGCGTCGGCGGTCACGTTCACGTGGTCGGAGCCGAAGCGCAGCGTGCCGATCCCGTCGGGCGGCACGAAGCTGGTGCCGGCGTACGAGGCCTCCCGGCCGAGCACGCGATCGAGCTCGACCGCGTGGCCGACGGATTCGTGGAGCTGGGCGCCCAGCTGCTCGCCCGCGAGGATCAGCGTGGTGGACTCCGAGGGGCACGCCGGCGCGTGCAGGAGCGCCACCGCCTCCTCGGCCACCCGCGGGGCCTCGCCGGCCAAGTCGAGCAGGAGGAAGCGCTCGTAGCCGGCCTGCTCCATGTGCCCGCCATGCGACGTGGGGAAGGAGCGGATCTGGCTCTCGTCGCCGTCCACCGCCACGGCCGAGATGCCGCCACCGCACTCGGTCAGCACCTGCTCGCAGAGCGCACCTTCCGTGGAGGCGAACAGCTTGTGCACCCGGACGGCTTGGAAGCGCGTGACCGAGACCGCCACCTTCGGCTCGGTGCGCAGGCCGGCGTCGGCGGCCCACAGGATCGCGAGCTTGTCCTCGACCGGCACCTCGAAGGGGTCGCGCTCCCCGGGGCTCTCGTAGCTGCCGACCGCGGGCGGCTCCTCGGTCAGCGGCACGCCTTTCGAGACCGGTTGGGAGGCGGCGACCACCAGGGCGCGCTCGAGCGCCGCCTCGGCGCTGGCCTTGTCGGTGCCGCGCACGCCGGCGAAGCCCCACGCTCCGCCCACCCGCACTCGCACGCCGATCCCCTCGGAGTCCTGTGAGTCGGTCTGGTCCACCACGCCATTGCGAGTGGACAGCCGCTCGGACTGCGTGCGCACGAGCCGGGCGTCTGCGTATTCGGCTCGCTGCGCGGCGCTATCCATCAAATCCTTGAGGAGGTCACGCACCGGCGCGCCAGACTATCGCGAGGCTCACCGGTGAGGGGCCTCACCTTGGTGGAGGGCGACCGCGAGCTAGCCTTTCCCTATGTGCCGCAACATCCGCACCCTCTACAACTTCGAGCCGCCCGCGACCGAAGCGGAGGTGCAGGCCTCCGCCGTCCAGTACGTGCGCAAGGTCAGCGGCTTCTCCAAGCCGTCGCAGGCGAACGCCGAGGCGTTTGACCGGGCCGTCGCAGACGTGGCCGAGATCACGGCGCGCCTGCTGGGCGAGCTGGTGACGAACGCGCCGCCCAAGGACCGCGAGGTCGAGGCGGCAAAGGCCCGGGCGCGGGCGGCGGAGCGCTACGCGGCGTAGCGCCTAGGACCGCGCGCCTGCCTGCAGCAGGTTGCGCACCTCTCGCACCGCCACCGGCAGCGTCGTCGTGTCGAACACGTGGCCAACGCGGATCTCCGCCAGCGTTTGCTGGCAGCGCTCCGACGCCGGGTTGCGCTCCACCCAGGCGTCCACCCGCTCGGACACCGAGCCGCCGGGCTCGGCCGAGCGCAGCACCTCGGCCGTGAGGCTGCGGTGCAGGCTGTAGAGGTCGTCGCGTAGCGCCGCGCGTGCCAGCGCGCGCCAGCGGTCGTCACGCGGCAGCGCCACGATCCGGTCGCGCAGCCAGTGCAGCTCCAGGCGCTCGCCCAGTCGGAAGTGCACGGTGGCCACCTCCTCCACCTCGAGCCCTGCCTCGGTGGCCACCTCCACGATGTCGAACGTCGAGAACAGCGTCGCCAGTCCGGCCACGCGGTGGGCCAGCCCGGGCGGCACCCCCGCCTGCTCGAAGTCGTCCGCCTGGACCATCATCGGCTCCACGTCCGACGGCCCGAGCAGCCGCGGCAGCGCCTTGACCAGCGTGGCCGCTCCTGGAGAGAAGAAGTGCACGGTCGCCCCGATGTCGAGTGGCCGGCCGCGGTGGGCCAGCAGCCAGCGCGACCCGCGCTCCACCAGCCGGCGGCCCTCGAGCAGCAGCCTGACCTGCACGTCCGCGGCGACCTGGTTGTCGAGCGCCTCGATCTCCTGCCACTGGGCGCGCATCCCGAAGATGTCGCGCGCGGCGGCGTAGGCCCGTGCGATCTCCGAGGCGGGCGCCCCGCTCTCCTCGTGCAGCCGGAAGGCGAACGTGATCCCGCCTCCGTGCTCCATGTTGTTGATCACCTGTGTCGCGATGATCTCGCGCCGCAGCCGGTGCCCGCGGATCTGGTCGGCGAAGCGCTGCGGCAGCGGCGCCGGGAAGTAGCGATCGAGCTCGGCCGACAGGTGGGGGTCCTCCGGCACGTCCGAGTCGAGCAGCTCCGCGTAGAGGTGGATCTTGCTGTACGCCAGCGCGACCGCCAGCTCCGGGCGCGTCAGCCCGCGGTCCTCGCGATTGCGCTCGGCCAGCTCCTCGCCGGTCGGCAGCGCCTCCAGCTGCCTGTCCAGCTTGCTCGAATGCTCGAGTGCCTCGATGAAGCGGGTGTGCACGTCCACCATGGCGGGCGCGTGCGCCTCCGCCAGCGAGAGTGTCTCCGCCTGCTCGTAGTTGTCCTTCAGCACCAGCTCGGCCACAGCCGGCGTCATCTCCACGAGCAGCTCGTCGCGCTGCTCGCGCGTCAGGTCCCCGCTCACCACGGCCTGGTCGAGCAGGACCTTGATGTTCACCTCCCGGTCCGAGCAGTCCACGCCGCCGGAGTTGTCGATCGCGTCGGTGTTGATGCGCCCGCCCCCGCGCGCGTACTCGATCCGGGCGCGCTGGGTCAGCCCGAGGTTGCCGCCCTCGCCGACCACCCGGCAGCGCAGCTCCGCGCCGTCGACCCGCACCGGATCGTTGGCCTTGTCCCCGGCGTCCGCGTGAGTCTCCGACTTCGCCTTCACGTACGTGCCGATGCCGCCGTTCCAGAGCAGCGCCACCGGCGCCCGCAGCATGGCGCGGATCAGGTCGTTGGGCGCGAGCGCCTCGTCGCGCACGTTGAGCGCGGCGCGCAGCTGCGGCGAGATCGGGATCGACTTGGCCGCGCGCGAGAACACGCCGCCGCCCTCGGAGATCAGCTCGCGGTTGTAGTCGTTCCAGGACGAGCGCTCCAGCTCGAACAGGCGCCGGCGCTCCTCCCAGCCGCGGGCGGCGTCCGGGTCGGGGTCCACGAACACGTGACGGTGGTCGAAGGCGCCGATCAGCCGAATGTGCTTCGACAGGAGCATCCCGTTGCCGAACACGTCGCCCGACATGTCGCCCACGCCCACGACGGTGAAGTCCTGCTCGTCGACGTCGTGCCCGAGCTCGCGGAAGTGCCGCTTGACCGACTCCCAGGCGCCGCGGGCGGTGATCCCCATCTCCTTGTGGTCGTAGCCGCTGGAGCCGCCCGAGGCGAAGGCGTCGCCGAGCCAGAAGCCGTACTGGCCGGCGACCTCGTTGGCCACGTCAGAGAGCGTCGCGGTTCCCTTGTCCGCGGCCACCACGAGATAGGGGTCGTCCTCGTCGTAGCGCACCACGTCGGGCGGGGGTTCGGTCTCGTGGGCGACGATGTTGTCGGTGAGGTCGAGCAGCCCGCTGATGAACGTGCGGTAGCAGGCCTCGACCTCCGCCAGCAGCTCGTCGCGATCGTCGCCCGGCGGTGGCCGCTTCACCACGAAGCCGCCCTTGGCGCCCACCGGCACGATCACCGCGTTCTTGACCATCTGGGCCTTCATCAGCCCAAGCACCTCCGTGCGGAAGTCCTCGCGCCGGTCCGACCAGCGGATGCCCCCGCGGGCGACCTTCCCGCCGCGCAGGTGCACCCCCTCGATGCGCGGCGAGTACACGAAGATCTCGAAGCGCGGGCGCGGCAACGGGAGCCACGGCAGCTCCTCGGGGTCGAGCTTGAACGACAGGTAGGGCTTGCGCGCGCCGTCGGCGGCGCGCTGGAAGAAGTTCGTCCGCAGGGTGGCCCGCACGACCCCCAGGAAGCTGCGCAGGATGCGGTCCTGGTCGAGGCTCTCGACCGCGTCGATCTCAGCCTCGATGGTCTGGCCGATCTGCTCGGCCCTCTCGGGGTCGGCCGCCTCGGGGTCAAAGCGCGCGAGCACCAGGTCGACGAGCAGGCGGGCCACGCCCGGATGACCCACGAGCGCCTGCTCCACGTACCGGTCGCTGAACGTGGTGCCGGCCTGCCGCAGGTAGCGCCCGATCGCGCGCAGCACCGTGGCCTCGCGCCAGGTGAGGCCGGCACCCAGGACCAGCCGGTTGTACCCGTCGCTCTCGGTGTCGCCGCGCCACGCACGGATGAACGCGTCCTCGAAGGCGTCCCTGTGATCGGTCTCCAGCGCGGCCGCGGCGGAGTAGGTCAGGCCGAAGTCGTAGATCCACACGCTCTCGCGGTCGCGCGCGCGGATCGCGTAGGGCCGCTCGTCCGCCACCTGCACCCCCATGTCCTCGAACAGCGGCAGCAGGTCGGACAGGGCCAGCGGCGGTCCGGCGCGAAAGACCTTCGCGCGGAGCGTGCCCTCGGGCCCCTCGAGCGGCCGGTAGAGGCGCAGCGACAAGTCGTCCGGCTGGTCCAGCTCCTCGATGCTGGCGATGTCGGCCACCGCCGAGCGCGGCACCCAGTCGGCGCGGTAGCCGGCCGGGAAGGCGTCGGCGTAGCGGCGGTACAGCGCGGCCGCGCGCTCCTCGCCGTGCTCGTCGAGCAGCGCCTCCTCGAGGTCGTCGCCCCACGAGCGCGTGGCAGCGACCAGCAGCGTCTCGGTCTTGCGCTCGTCCAGCTCGGGCATCGAGCCGGGCTCGACGTAGGCCAGGTAGTGCAGCCGCACGAGCACGGACTCCGAGACCCTTGTGGTGTAGTCGATGCTGGTCGCGCCGGTCGCGCGCGTGAGGATGCGCTCGATGCGGCGCCGGTTCTCGGTGTTGAAGCGGTCGCGCGGCACGAACACGAGGCAGGAGATGAAGCGGTCGAAGGTGTCTCGGCGCACGAACAGGCGCAGTCGCTGCCGCGCCCCGAGGTGCAGGATGCCGGTGCTGATCCGGAACAGGTCGTCCAGCGCGATCTGGAACAGCTCGTCGCGCGGGTAGTCCTCGAGGATCTCGAGCAGCGCCTTCTCGTCGTGGCTGCCGCCCGGGTAGGAGGCGCGCCGCATCACGGCGTCCACCTTGCGCCTCAGGATCGGGATCTCGCGCGGGCTGGCGTGGTAGGCGATGTGCGTGTAGAGGCCCAGGAAGCGCCGCTCCCCGATCACGCTGCCCTCGGCGTCGAAGCGCTTGACGCCGACGTAGTCGAGGTACACCGGCCGGTGCACGGTCGCGCGCGAGTTGGCCTTGGTGAGGTTGAGCAGGTACGGCTCCAGCGCGCGTGAGCGGACGGCCGCTGGGAGCTTGTCGAACGCGTGCGTGCTCTCGTCCCCGCGCGCCTGACGCAGGATGCCCAGCCCCGAGTCCGGGACCGAGACCAGGCTCAGCTCGCCCGCCTCGCCGGACAGCTCGTAGTCGCGTGCGCCGAGGAAGACGAAGCTGTGGTCCTCGAGCCAGGCCAGGAAGGCGCGCGCCTCGGCCACCTCGTCCGAGTCGAGCGGCGGCGGGTCGGTGCCGAGCTCGGCGACCAGGTCGAGCACCCGCGCGCGCATCTCGGGCCAGTCGGTCACCGCCGCCCGCACCTCTTCCAGCACTCGCCTGAGGTGGGTCTCGAGCTGCTCGAGCTCGGCGGGGTCGGTCTGGCGCGCCACCTCGAGGTGGATGACGGACTCGCCGAGGGTGCCCTCGGCCTCGGCGCCGTGCGGCAGGACGTCGAGCAGGCCGCCGTCCGCGTTGCGGCGCACCTGGATGACCGGGTGGATGACCAGGTGCACGCCGAAGCCGCGCCGGTTCAGCTCCATGCCGAGCGAATCGACCAGGAACGGCATGTCGTCGGTCACGATCTCCACGACCGTGTGCGGCGACTCCCAGCCGTACGCGTCGAACTCGGGGTTGTAGAGGCGCAGCTTGGTGGTGCCCGGCTCGCGCTGGCGGGCGAGGTCGAAGTGGGCGAGCGCGGCCCCGTACAGGTCGAGGTCGCGCCGCTCGGCGATGTCCTCCGACGACACCCACCGGTAGTACTGCCGCGCGAACGCCTCCGCCCGCGTCGCGTCGTCCCCCGTCAGGTGCTCTCGAAGCCTCGAGCAGACTGTGTCTATGAGCGTCTCGTCGACGTCGATGGCGTGCGCCACGGTCTGCGGCGAGTGTACGCCCCGCGAGCTACCAGATGTAGGTGTCGATCACCTTTGCAACATCATCGCCAGGCACGGGGCCGACGCGCAGCTCCCAGACCCGCCCGTCCAGGGAGTTGCCCGGCTCGGCGTCGATGCCGGCCTCCGCCAGCAGCCGTCGCACCACGACCGCGCGCAGGATGCACTCGCGGCCGTGCCAGCGGACGTCGATGCCGTAGCACCCGTCGTCCTTAGGCCAGATCGTCAGGCGATCGGGGCGGATGGCGCCGGGCTCGGCACCGCGCTCGAAGCGCGGCCGTTGCCGGGGCGCGGTCGTCATCGTGAGCTGCTCGGGACCAGCGTGGTCGGCACGGTCGCCTGGTGGCGGCGCGGGCTCAGCGCCGGCAGGAGCATCGCGCGCATGCGGCGGCGGCGCCGCCGCGCCGGGCGCGAGTGGTGGCTCGCGACGGTGGGCGCGTAAGGGTCGAACGCGATGGCCTTCGCGGCGTAGGAGAAGGGGGCGGCGTAGCTCATAGCGGAGGGCCTTTCTGTTGCTCGAGCGCCGGGGCGCTGCGGTCCACAAGACCCTTTCGCAGATCGCCTGAGAACTGTGAGGCGTTGGTCACAGAGGGGGTCGGTTCGGGGCGAATTCGGCCTATAGAATGCTGGTTGATGACCACTACCTCCGCCTCTGCCACCAGCGGCGCCACGCTTCCGGCCCGCCTGCGCCTTGGTCCGGTGCACCTCACGGTGACCGACCTGGACCGCTCGATCCCGTTCTACGAGAACGCGATCGGACTGCAGCTGGCGCGGCGCGACGGCTCCGAGGCCGCGCTCGGCACCGGTGGGGAGGACCTGCTGGTGCTGACCGAGGAGCCCGACGCGCGGCCGGCCACCAGCCACGCCGGCCTCTACCACTTCGCGCTGCTGCACCCCTCGCGCCTCGAGCTCGCGCGGACCGCGCAGCGGCTGATCGCCACGCGGACGCCGGTCAGCGGGGCATCCGACCACAAGATCTCCGAGGCGATCTACCTCCCCGATCCGGACGGCAACGGGATCGAGCTGGCGGCCGACCGCTCGCGCGAACACTGGGGCGACCTCGGCGACCCCACCGCGCTGGGCGGGCCGGAGCCGCTCGACATGCACAGCCTGATGGCGATGGTCGAGGGCGCCGAGCCGGTGGTCAACGCGTCGCCCGAGATGACCGTGGGCCACCTGCACCTGCACATCGGCGACGTGGAGGCCGCGCTTGCCTTCTGGCGTGACCTGATCGGCTTCGAGGTGATGACGCGCTTCCCCAGCGCGGCGTTCATCTCGGCCGGCGGCTACCACCATCACCTCGGGCTGAACACCTGGCGCGGCGAGGGCGCGCCGCCGGTGCCGCCCGGGACGGTGGGCATGAGGCACTGGACGGTCGTCCTGCCGGAGCCCGGCGACGTGGCGGCCGTGCGCGACCGGCTGGCCGCGGCGGGCGCGCCGATCGAGACGCGCGACGGTGGCTTCCTCACCCGTGA
>JAXDIH010000196.1:0-21862 GCA_034664105.1 Thermoleophilaceae bacterium | reverse complement strand
GAGATGCCTGAGCACGCGATAGGCACGCGCGAGGACTGGCAAGCGGCCCGAGACGGGCTGGCGAAGCTCGAGGCCGAGCAGGCGGAGCGAAACGAGGAGATCAAGAGGAAGCGACTCGAGCTCCCGTGGGTACCCGTGGAGAAGGAGTACGAGTTCGACACCGAAGACGGGAGGAAGACTCTCGCCGAGCTCTTCGACGGCCGCTCACAGCTGCTCGCCTACAACATCATGTTCGGCCCTGATTACCAACTTGGCGCCTGCCCCGGCTGCACCAACCTTGGGGACGGTCTCGACGGCACGCTCGTCCACCTGAACCACCGCGACGTGACACTGATCTGCTTCTCGCGGGCGCCGATCGACCGGCTCGTCGCCTACAAGCAGCGGATGGGCTGGGAGTTCCCGTACGTCTCCACCTACGACACGGACTTCCCGTTCGACTTCGGCCTTGCGATTACCGAGGAGCAGGCACAGCAGATCCCCGAGGTAAAGGAGATGATCGACAACCCGCCCGACTGGCTAGAGGAGTGGTCGCGGCAGATCGGGGCCGAGCTGAAGGACGGCCTTCGCGAGGGCCCGAGCTGGATCGCGTTCGCGCGCGAGAACGGGACCGTGTACCACACCTACACCGTGATGGCGCCCGACCCGTTCGTCGCCCCGTACTACAGCTTCCTGCTCGACCGCACGCCGAAGGCACAGCCCGAGGAGCCTCGCACCTGGCGCAAGGACGAGTACCCGGACTGAACCCGGGCTGGCGGCTCAGCCTCCACCGCACGGGATCTCTGCCTTGACACTGGTGCCCCCCTCCGGCGGGCTATCCACGTCGAGCCGACCGTTGAGCGCCTCGACGCGGGCGGCAAGGCCGCGCAGGCCCGAGCCGGCGGCGGGGTCGGCGCCGCCGATGCCGTCGTCGCTGACAGTCACCGTGGCGTAGCCGTTCGACCGGACGACGCTCACCGTCGCGTGAGATGCATGCGCGTACTTCGCCACGTTCGTGATCGCCTCCGCGACGACGTAGTACGCCGCCGTCTCCACCGGCGCATCGAGGCGTTCTTCGGGCAGTTCGGCGATCTCGACCGCCACGGGCGCCCGCGCGAGCAGTGCATCGAGGGCGGCGCCGAGGCCGCGCTCGCTGAGTAGAACCGGATGTAGTCCGCGCGCCAGCTCTCGCAGCTCCTCGAGCCCCCGCGCGAGATCCTCCTGTGCCGTGGACAGCAGCCCGCGGGCGGTCTCCGGGTCGTTCTCGAGCTTCGCGCCGACCATGCCAAGGCCCAACGCGACGGAGACGAGCCGCTGCTGAGCGCCGTCGTGCAGATTGCGCTCGAATCGCTGGCGCTCCGCGTCGCCGACCGCGACGAGCTCGGCACGCGATGCGGCCAGCCGCTCACGGGCGTCGGCGTTGGCCAGCGCCTGCCCAACGAGATCCGCGAAGTCGCAGAGCCGCTGCTCGAGACCCTCGGGCAGCTGCTCGTCCGAGGTGGTGGCCGCCACCAGCGCCCCCCACAACCGCCCCGCCATCGTGACCGGCGCCGCCACCGCGGCGCGATACCCCGAGCTTCGCAGTCTCGCTGCCAGGTTTCCGCTCGCCAGGTCGTAGCGCTCCACGCGTTGAGCGGCGCCGGTGCGCAGCACCTTCGCCACGACCGTGTCGCCGTCCAGGTCGAGCGACGTGCCAACCGGCAAGGGCAGCTCGCCGTCCTCGCTCCAACCGCCGACGACGGTCGCCGCGTTCGCGAGGCCGAACTGAACCACGGTGGCCCCGGGCAGCCCCAGCAGCCGCCCAACCTCTTCGGTCACCTGCTCGAACACACGGCTCGGAGGCGCCTCCGCGGCAACCAGGGTGGCGACCCTGCGCAGCGCCGCCTGCTCGGCGGCCAGCTCGCGCTGAGCCGCCTCGGTGATCGCCCGCGCCCGGGCCGCTTCCGTGCGCTCGGCGGTCACCGCTGCGAGGAACAGGGAAGTAAGAGCCGCGGTCGCGATGAAGAGCTGCGTGGCCAGCAGGCTGCCGCTGATCGAGTCACGCACGAACGGCCCCTCCTCCTGGGCCGTGTTCCACACCGTGATCGAGCACACGACGACGAGCGCCGTGGCGGCGCCTCTAGGGCCCAAGCGCAATGCCGCCCAGAGGAGCACCGGGAAAACGATGTACGGCACGTCGCGCTGCGGTGCCAGCTCGGCGATCACCACGAGCACGGCCAGCCCGATCGCGCCCTCCACGAGGTCGCGCCGGCGGATCCCCTTCAGACCCGTGGAGGCCCAGGTCAACAGGACTGGCGCGACCACGAGCACGCCCGCCACGTCGCTCAAGGTCCAGGTGCGAAGGACGCGCCCGAGCTCGCCCGCGGAGACCACGTCGCCAAGCCGCAGAGATGTGGGCCCGAAGGCGGCGCTGACCATCGCGGCCACCACAGCGCAGACAACGAACGCAAGGACGTCACCCGTGCGCGCCAAGTCGCCTCGTCCGCCTGTCAGACGACGCAACAGCAGGGCGGCAACGACAAGGGCCAGCGTGTTGCCGACCGTCTGGCCGAGGACGGTTCCGAACGGCGTCGAGAAATCGGCGAGCAGGAGATCGCCGACCACGATGCCCGGCCAGAGGCGGATGCCGTACAGAAACAGCACGGCGAGACCTAGCCCGGCAGGCGGCCACACCGCCGTCACGGCGCCATCGAGATACCCGAGCGCGAGGCCAAGCCGCCCCGCCAGGTAGTACGCGCCGGCGACCAGAATGACGGAGATCGCGTAGAGCGCCACACGCCCGCGCTCGCTGCGGCGGAGCGCTGCGAGCGTTCCGCGAACTGTGTGGCGCCCCTGCTCAGCGCCGCTGACAGCAGTTCCGCTCATGCGCTCGGACGAGTGTACGGCGACCGAGCACGAACAGAGGGCCCGTCGATGACGGGCCCCCTGTGTCCGCGGTGTTCGGTGTCGATCAGGCGGCTGCCGGTGCCGTGCCGCCCACCTGGACGTGCGGCGGCCGGTTGCGCGGCGGGCGCATCCCCACCACGATCAGTGCCAGCGAGCCGATCAGCAGCGCCCCGCCGACGCCGAGTGCGCTCCAGCCCAACTCGTCCAGGAACGGGAGCTTGGCGCCCGCGCTGACGTCCGCCGCCACGCCGCGGGAGCCGTCGGCGTTCATCACCACCACGGACCAGTCGCCGTCGTTCACGCGCCAGTCGAGCGTCTGGGTGCCGCGGCCCTGTGTCGAGGTCGCCCAGAACGACTCCTGCCCGGGGGCCGCCGGCCGGCGGTGGCCGGATTCGTGCCGGTACGACGCCTCGAACGGACTGGAGTTCACGTCGGTCACCTGCGTGTGGTCCACGCCGCGCAGGTAGGACGTGACGTCCTCCGTGCGGGCGATCCCGACGAAGACCGGCTTGTCGCCCGCCGAGTCGACCGCGAGCTGGACCTTGCCGAAATCGCCCGAGTCGACCAGCCAGTCGGCCCCGTCCAGGTTGACGTCGAGGTTGTCCGTCGCCAGGGCACGCGTGCCGGCGGCGAAGCGCTCGCTGTCGGTCGTCAGGTAGCCCTGGTCGTCCTTCTCGCCGTTGGCCCACAGCGCACCGGCGCCTAAGGCAAGTGCACCCAGGGCCAGGATCCCGGCGACAGCACCGGTCACGATCAGGCCGATGCGACGGCCGCCGGTGCGTCCCTGCGTGGTCTGCGTGTGACTATCGGTCATCTCTCTTGCTCCTGTCTCGGGTTGACTGTGCCTGCGGGAGTCAAGATCGCATTGCGCCGGGCCCGGCACACGGGGGCCAGCAGGCGGCCGTGGGTGCGGGTAGCCCCCAGCGCCAGTCAGCCAGGTGTGTGCTCCCGCAACGTGCCTTGGCACTGGGCCAGCCTTATCGCCTCCGGCTGGCGGAGGCGATGGGCCTCGACGACGCCGAGCGAGCGCTGTCGGCCGATGAGGCCGCGGCGGAGCTCCATCGCTCCATTCGTCGGTTGTGGGGGCACGCTAAGCGCGGCGCTGCCGCGCGTTACGAGGCGTTCGACGATCTTTGAAAGTTTCTGCACATAGCAGTGATTTCTCGCCCTTGCACTGGGCTGAGGCACCCTGCTAGGAATTGATCTGACTGGCCCACCAGTAAGTTCTAGAGGAGAGAAATTGAACCGGATCTGCTTCGTCCTGCCGCTTCTGCCCGGGCAGGCGGATGAGTTGAGAGCCTTCTACCGCGACGTCGAGGGCGATCGGCGAGCGGGCTACGAGGCGACCGAGCGGCGCCTTGGCGTGACGCTCGAGGCGGTCTTCGTGCACGGGGACGACGCGATCATGTACTGGGAGAGCGAGCGCGACTGGCTCGAGGTCCTCCGCACCCTCGCTGACTCCGACGACGAGTTCGACGTCTGGTTCAAGGAAGGCCTCCTCGAGATGAGCGGCCTCGATTTCAGCAAGCCCCCGGAGACGCAGCCGGAGTCGATCCAGGCCGAGCTCCTGTCCATCTACGACGTGCGTTAGGGGAGAGAAATGGCGACCATCCTCGACGATCCCTCGATCGCAGTCCTCCCCGCCGTCCGCGAGTTCGCGGCCGGCATCAAGCCGCTCTTCATAGACGGTGAGTTCGTGGAGGCGGCGTCTGGGGAGACCTTCGACACGATCGACGCCTCCACGGGCGAGGTCATCACCCAGATCTCCGCTGCCGGCGAGGAGGACATCGACCGTGCGGTCACCGCGGCGGCGCGAGCCTTCGAGACATGGGGGAAGTCGCATCCGGCGGAGCGCGAGCGACTGCTGTTTCGGCTCGCGGACCTGATCGAGGAGAACGCCGAGGAGCTCGCGCAGCTCGAGAGCCTGGACGGCGGTAAGCCGGTGGGCGATGCGGCAGCGGTGGACATCCCGCTGACCGCCGCCACCTTCCGCTACAACGGCGGATGGCCGTCCAAGATCGAGGGAATCACGATTCCCACCGCGCATGACGCGCACGTGTACACCCGGCGCGAGCCCGTCGGCGTGGTCGGTGCGATCGTGGCTTGGAACTTCCCGCTCCTGCTGGCGGCGTGGAAGCTGGGCCCGGCCCTGGCCGCCGGATGCACTGTGGTGCTGAAGCCGGCCGAGCAGACGCCTCTCTCCACGCTCCGCCTCGCCGAGCTGATCGCCGAAGCCGGGTTCCCCCCAGGCGTGGTGAACGTCTGCAACGGCCTGGGCGAGACCGCCGGGCGCGCGATCGTCCGCCATCCCGGCATCCGCAAGATCGCCTTCACCGGCTCGCTCGAGGTGGGCAGGCAGATCGCCCGTGAGTCGGGCGACACGCTCAAGCACGTCACGCTCGAGCTGGGCGGCAAGAGCCCGAACATCGTCTTCGCCGACGCCGATGTGGCCACGGCGGCGGCGGCAGCCGCCTCGGCGATCTTCTTCAACACCGGCCAGGTCTGCACGGCGGGGTCGCGCCTGCTGGTCGAGCGCTCGATCCACGACGAGGTGATCGAGCTGGTCGTCGCCGAAGGCGGCAAGATGAAGATGGGTCCGGGGCTGGCCGCCGACACCACGCTCGGACCGCTCGTCTCGCAGGCGCAGTTCGAGCGCGTCACCGGCTACATCGACATGGGCGAGCGCGAGGGCGCGAGCGTCGTCACCGGCGGCAAGGCACCCGAAGGAAACGGCTACTTCCTGCCGCCCACCGTGCTGGCCGACGCGCCCGACGAGCTCACGGTCGTCCGGGAGGAGATCTTCGGCCCGGTCGTGGTCGTGCAGCCGTTCGAGAGCATCGAGGAGGTGGCCCGGCGCGCGAATGCCAACTCGTACGGCCTGGCCGCCGGGGTCTGGACGAACGACCTGCAGAAAGCTCACAAGGTGGCCGAGCACCTCCAAGCGGGCACGGTCTGGATCAACACCTACAACGCCCTCGACCCTGCCGTCGGAGTTGGTGGCGTCAAGGACTCGGGCTACGGCAAGGACAACGGCAGAGAAGGGTTGGAGAAGTACCTCCAGACGAAAACCGTCTGGACGGCGTTCCACTAGGCAGGCTCTCCCTCCGAGCTTCCGGATAACGGCTTGCCGCTCGACATACCCAACGCCCTCGAACTGGACGGGATAGTCAGACGCTTCGGGCCGGTGACGGCCGTTGCGGGCGTGGACCTCGCTGTGCGGGCGGGCGAGGTCCACGCGCTGCTCGGCGAGAACGGAGCCGGCAAGACGACCCTCATGGACATCGCCTGCGGGGTCATCAAACCGGACTCGGGGACCGTGACGATTCACGGGACGGCGGCCAACCTCAAGTCGCCGCGGGACGCGCTGAAGCTCGGCATCGGGATCGTCGACCAGCAGTTCCGGCTCGTCGAGAACCTGACGGTCGCCGAAAACCTCTACCTCGGGTGGGACAAGACGCCGCGCGTGGTGTCAGGAGCCCAGCGCGAGCGGCAGGCACAGGGAATCGCGGAGTCCTTCGGGACGGACGTCGATGTCTCACGGCCGATCTGGCAGCTGTCGATGGGGGAACGCCAGCGCGTGGCCATCCTGCGCGCGCTCGCTCGCGGAGCGGACATCCTCGTCCTCGACGAGCCCACGTCCGTGCTGACTCCGGAGGAGTCGCGGCGGCTGCTCGGCAGCATCCGCGAGATGGCGAGCGAGGGTCACACGGTGATCTTCATCTCGCACAAGCTGAACGAGGTGCTCGCGGTGGCAGACCGGATCACGGTTCTGCGCCGCGGTCGCCTCGAGGCGACCCTTCCCCGCGAAGGCGCCGACAGCGCCGTGCTCTCGCGGCTGATGGTCGGCCGCGACATCCCCCGCCCCCAGCGCACCGAGAACAGAACGCCCGGTGAGCCGGCCTTGGTGATCGAGGGAGCTTCGACCCACGAGGAGCCCGGCCGGCCAACGCTGCACAACATCGAGCTCGAGGTCCGCACCGGAGAGATCGTCGGGGTGGCCGGCGTATCGGGCAACGGTCAGCGCGAGCTCGCCGAGCTGAGCACCGGCCTGCGGCACCCCGCATCAGGCCGCGTGCTGGTGGACGGCCGCGACCTCTCGGGCGCGACGCCCCTCGACTTCATCGCGGCCGGCGTCGGCCACATCCCCGAGAACGCCCAGCTTGGCCTCGCGATGACGGCCTCAATCGAGCAGAACGCCGTCCTGAAGGCGGCCAACGACCCCCCTGTCCGGCGTGGGCCCTTCGTGGTCGGCGCGCAGATGAAGTCGTGTGCGGCCACCCTGATCAAGAAGGCCGGGCTCGAGTACGTCAACGTGGCGCGCCGCACGAGAACGCTCTCGGGTGGACAGGCACAGCGTGTGCTCGTCCAGCGGGAGCTCCAGGCGGGCCACCGCCTGCTCGTGGCGGCCAATCCGTCACGCGGGCTCGACGTGGCCGTCACGGCCGAGATCCACGAGGCACTTCTACACGCGCGCGAGGATCGTGGCGTGCTGCTCGTTTCCGAGGACCTGGACGAGATCCTGGCCCTCAGCGACCGCCTGGTCGTGTTCTTCGAGGGACGCATAGCCGGACGGTTCGACCGCGACGACTTCGATCGCGAGCGCGTCGGCCTCGTGATGGGCGGCGGCAACCTGCAGCCGGACGCCGCATGAGCACGCCGGTCCGCTCCAAGCCGAAGCTGCGGCTCGTCCTCCACGATCCCGCCGCCACGGGGTCTTTGCTCGGGCGGGTCGTGGCGGTGGCCATCGGCATTGCCCTCGGCGCGGCGTTTCTCGCGCTCCAGCCGAATGTGGGCAGCAGCCTGTTCAGCGCCTCGTGGTCCTCGACGCTGGGCAGCGCGCTCGGCATCAGCCAGCTGACCCAGCTCGCGACGCCGCTGATCCTGGCCGGCTGCGCGGTCGCGGTGGCCGCCCGCGTCGGGCTCTGGAACATCGGCGTGGACGGCCAGCTGATCCTCGGCGCCTGGGCCGCCACCGCCGTGGGGTTCTACGCTCCGGACGCCATCCCGGGCGCGCCTCTGGTCGTCCTGATGATGCTCGCGGCGCTGCTCGGCGGCGCACTGTGGATGGTCGTGCCCGCCCTCGCGTACGCGTACGCGCGCGTGAACGTGGTCGTGACGACGCTGATGCTCAACTTCGTCGCGTACCTCTGGCTCGCCTACTGGATCACGGGGCCCTGGAGCGACCCCTCGTACGCGAGCCTGGGACTGAGCAGCCAACCCGTCCCGGACCGGGCGTCCCTCCCCCACTTCACCGTCGGCTCGATCGAGATCGGCGTCGCCTTCCTGGTAGCCGTGGCGGTGGCGGTGCTTCTGTGGGCGGTCTTCCGCTTCACACACCACGGGTTCCGGACGGCGATGGCGGGCGCCGACGAGCAGGTCGCAAGCTACGGCGGCGTCAACGTGGGCCGGCTGCACCTCCAGGCACTCCTCGCTTCCGGTGCCATCGGCGGGCTCGTCGGCGTCATCGTGGAGCTCGACCGGGTGCACCGGTTCTCCTCGTCGCTGTCCGACAACACCGGTTACCTCGGCATCGTCGTCGCGGCGCTGGCGGCGCATTCGTTCGCCGGGGCGACCCTGATGGGCTTCCTGATCGCGATCCTGAGCGCCACGGGCGGGGCGCTCAGCATCTCCGGCGTATCCAGCAGCGTCGTGCTGCTGTTGATCGGGATCCTGCTCCTGATGGGCGCGTTTGCCGACGTGCCGGCGCGCTACCGCCTCCTCCGCGCTGGCGCCGAGGAGCCGCAGGAGTGAGCTGGGACCTCGCGCACGTTTCGCTCATCGGCGCGGTCCTCGTGGCGGTGCCGCTGCTCTACGCGGCCCTCGGGGAACTGATCACCGAGCGCGTCGGGGTCATGAACATCGGGATCGAGGGTGTGATGTCGGTGGGCGCCGCGGCAGGGTTCATCGCGGCGGTGAAGTCGCATGATCCTGCCGTGGGGCTGCTCGTCGGAACGGCCGTCGGGGGCCTGTTCACGCTCGTTTTCTTCGCGCTTCCGGTGCTGGTGTTCCGGACGTCGGAGATCCTCGTCGGCTTCGCGGTCTGGTTCATCGGACTCGGCGCCTCCGCGCAATTCGGACAGTCCTACGCACAGGAGCCGCTGAAGGCCGAGATCCCGACGCTCAAGATCCCCCTGCTCGGAGCGATCCCGGGCATCGGCGACATCCTCTTCGCGCAGCCCTGGCCCTACTACGCGGCCGTGCTGATGGCGGTCGCGGTCTGGTTCCTGCTCACCCACACCGCGCACGGGCTCAACCTGCGTGGCGTCGGGGACGATCCGGCGGCCTCGTACGGCAGCGGCGTACCGGTGCTGCGCTGGCAACTCGTCTACGTGAGCCTCGGCGGAGCCCTGATGGGTCTGGGAGGTGCGGTCGTGAGCGTGGTGCTCACGCAGCACTGGCAGTCGGGGCTGATAGCCGGCCGCGGATGGATCGCGCTGGCCCTCGTGATCTTCGTCGGGTGGAGGCCACTCGGCCTCCTCTGGGCCACCTACCTGTTCGGGATCCTGCTCACCCTCGAGCACGTCGGCCAGGCCGAGGACTGGGCGATACCGGCGCCGATTCTGGCAATGCCCCCGTACCTGGCGACGGTGGCGATTTTGATCGTAAGAGGCCGGCGCGGCCACCGCCTCGCGCCCGCGGCACTTGGCACGTCGTTCCTTCGGGGCGGTCGATGAGAAAGGGAAACAAGATGACAAGAACAGCCCGGAGCAGCCTCTGGCTGCTCGCATTGCTGGTCGGAACCGCCATGACACTGAGCGCGTGTGGCGGCGGGGGCTCGGCCGACGGAGGCGCCAAGAAGGTGAAGCTGGGCGTCCTCTTGCTCGGAAACGGCGCGGACGACTACCTCAACCTCGGCTTCAGGGTCGCCGCGAACAAGGCGGCCGACGAGGTCGGCCGGGACAAGGTCGACCTGAAGTTCGTGAGCGGCGTGGGCTACAACCCGCAGGCGACCGCTTTGACGGAGCAGCTGTTCCGGCAGGGCACGCAGGTCGTCGTCGACAACCTGAGCCTGCAGCAGCTCTTCTATGACGCGTGCGCCAAGTATCCGGACCGCATCTGCCAGGAGGAGTACACGCTGGGCAAGGTGCCGGAGAACACCAGCGGCTTCTGGTGGAAATTCTGGCAGGGCTACTACCTGGAGGGCGTGGCCGCCGGAATGCTGTCCAAGACCGGCGTCATCGGCTACCTCGCCAGCTTCAAGCAGAACTACGAGAACGCGCACATGAACGCGCTGGCGCTCGGGTGCCAGTCCGTGAACCCGGACTGCAAGGTCAAGAGCGTGATCATCAACAACTGGTACGACGCGGCCAAGAGCACCTCGGCCGCGGAGACGCTCGTGAACTCGGGCGCCGATGTCCTGGCCCAGTTCGTGGACGACACCAGCTCGGTTGTGGTGGCCAGGAAGATGTCGACGCCCAGCCGGCCGGTGTGGGGCTTTGGCCTGCACCTGACCCAGGCCAAGTTCGGAGGCGACTCGTACGTGACGAGCATGCTCACCGCGGCGGCGACGCAGAAGGAGATCACCCTGGGGCTGCGCGCGGCGCTGAAGGGCGAGAAGCCGCCGAAGGGACCGCGCGTGTACGGCATCGGTCAGGGCATGTCCCTGGGCGAGTGGGGTCCGAAGGTGCCCAAGGAGGTCCAGGATCGGGTGGCCGGGATCGAGCAGGAGATCGCCGACGGCAAGAACGTGTTCGTCGGGCCGATCTACGACTCGAAGGGCAAGCTGCGCGTGCCGGAGGGCGAGTCGCTCACCGACAAGTACATGTACGCGAGCTGGGACTGGCGGGTCCGGGGCGTGACCGGAGGCTGACGTCGGTTGCCACTTGATCCTGAGGCGGCAGCGCACCTGGCGGAGATAGCTCATCTTCCGCCGCTCGAGACGCTGCCCATGGAGGAGGCACGGGCGCTATACGTCGCCGGCTTCCGGAGACTGGCTGGTTCTGCTGAGAGCGTCGAAGCCATCAGCGACCAGCTGCTCCCGGGAGCCGGCGGCGCCCTTTCCGTCCGCCTGTACGAGCCGGACGCCGCGCACGGGACACTGGTGTTCCTGCACGGCGGGGGCTGGACGTTCGGCAGCGTCGACAGCCACGATTCGATCTCCCGCGCACTCGCGCGGCGCGCTGGCTGCCGGGTCATCTCGGTGGAGTACCGGCTGGCGCCGGAGCATCCATACCCACAGGGGCTCGAAGATGCATGGCGAGCGCTCACCTGGGCCGTGGAGAGCTACGCCGGCCCCGTCGCCGTCGGGGGCGACAGCGCCGGGGCGAACCTCGCGGCAGTGTGCGCGCTGCGAGCGCGGGACGCCGGGCTGCCGCTGGCCTTCCAGCTGCTGCTCTACCCCGCCACGGACGCGACCCGATCCACACGCTCGCACCGCGACTTCGCCGACGGCTACCGGCTGACGCAGACGTCGCTCGACTGGTACTACGGCAACTACCTGGGCCCAGCCGGCGATCCGACTGATCCAGAGATCTCGCCGCTGCGGGCGCCAGACGTAGTGGGAGTGGCACAGGCATTCGTGACCACAGCCGAGTTCGACCCGCTCCGCGACGAGGCCGAGGACTACGTGGCCCGCCTCCACGACGCGGGTGTCCCGGTCACGCTGCGCCGCTACGAGGGCATGATCCACGGCTTCTATTCCCTGCGCGGCGTAATCGCCCGGGCCGACTCCGCGCTCGACGACGCGGCGGTCGCGCTGCGCTCGGCGCTCGCGGGATGAGCGCGCGGGACCCGGAGCTGGCGCCCACGTTCGCCGCGATCGTGGGCGAGGACGCCGTCGCCACGTCGCCCTCGGAGCTGCTGCGACACGGCTCCGATGAGTCCTACCACCAGCCCGCCCTTCCCGACATCGTGGTCTACCCGCACTCGACCGACGAGGTGGTGCGAGTTGTCGCCGAATGCCGGCGCCTTTCGCTGCCGATCGTCCCGTTCGGCGCCGGAACCTCCCTCGAGGGCCACGTGACGGCCGTGCTGGGCGGCATCTCGCTCGACATGACTCGGATGAACAGGATCGTGGAAGTGCGCATCCCGGATCTCGACGTGACCGTCGAGCCGGGCGTCACGCGCCTGCAGCTCGACGCGGCGCTGCGCCCGGAGGGCGTCTTCTTCCCTGTAGATCCCGGTGCCGACTCCACGGTGGGCGGGATGATCTCCACGGGCGCGTCCGGAACCACGACGGTCCGCTACGGGACCATGCGCGAGAACGTGGTCTCGTTGACCGTCGTGCTCGCCGACGGGGCGGTCGTGCGCACGCGCTCGCGAGCCCGGAAGTCGTCTGCCGGTTACGACCTCACGCAGCTGTTCGTAGGGGCCGAGGGAACGCTCGGAGTGATCACCGAAGCCGTGCTCCGCCTGCACCCCACTCCCGAGGCGATGACCGCGGCGGTCTGCTCGTTTCCCAGCGTGCGGCGGGCGGTGGAGTGCGTGATCGCAACCATCCAGATGGGGATCGGCGTGGCGCGGGCGGAGCTGCTCGACGAGGTTCAGATGGGAGCGGTCATCCGCCGCCACCAGCTGGCCTACGCGGAGGCGCCAACCCTGTTCTTCGAGCTCCACGGCTCACGGAGCGCCGTCGAGGAGCAGGAGGACGAGCTTCGCTCCCTGGCGGAGACCTTCGGCGCCCGCGACTTCGTTCGCGCCACGGACGAGCGCGAACGCCGGCGGCTGTGGGAGGCGCGCCACCGCGCCTACGAGGCGGCGCTCGCCATGCGCCCCGGTGCGCGGGGCCTGCTCACCGACGTCTGCGTCCCGCTCTCGCGGCTCGCGGAGTGCGTCGAGGCGACTCGCCACGACATCGACGCGAGCGGGCTGACCGCTCCCATCGTGGGCCACGCCGGCGACGGGAACTTCCACGTGATCCTCGTGATCGACCCGAATCGCCCGGACGAGCTGGACCGCGCGAAGCACCTCAGCGAGCGGCTCGTCCGGCGAGCCATCGAGATGGACGGCACCTCGACGGGCGAGCACGGTGTGGGAATCGGGAAGCGGTCCTTCCTGGAGCTCGAGCACGGCCCGGCCGCGGTCGAGCTGATGCGATCGATAAAGCGGAGCTTCGATCCGGACAATCGCTTCAACCCCGGCAAGATCCTGCCCGACCAAGCGTCAGCGGACCCGGCCTATACTCGCGCCGGGTGACTCCGCCGGGCCCCCTCGAGTTGAGCAGCGAGGAGCGCCAGGCGCTCGCCGCGCTCGCGGACGACCCACGCACGCCGAGGCGCGTGGCGTTGCGGGCCTTGATCGTCCTGGAGGCGGCCAGCGGGACGACCAAATCCGAGATCGTGGAGCGGTTCGGAGTGTCGCCTCGCACGGTCACGCTCTGGTGCGACCGCTACCGCCGGGAGGCGATTCGCGGCCTCTGGGACCGGCCGCGCTCCGGCCGTCCCCGAACGATTCGCGTGCGCGAGCAGGGCGCCGTGACCAGGACCGGACACCCGCCGGTCACGCCGGCCGGCGGGCAGCCGATCGACGGGACCCTGGACCGCCTCCTGAAGGCGGCGATCGAGATGATCGCGACGAGGGGATTCGCGGACACGCGCGTGTCCGACATCGCCGAAGCGGCGGGCGTCTCGCGAGCGAGCATCCACTACTACTTCAAGACGAAGAACGAGATCCTGATCCTCGCGCTGATGTGGGCGAACGAGCGTCAGCTGGCCCATCTGGCCGAGGTCGCCTCGGAGCCGGACGACCCGACCGCGCGCCTCGCCCGCTTCATGGAGCGCCTCATCCCATACGAGGGCAGCGTTCAGGCGGAGGAGTACCTGCTCGAGATCGACCTGTGGAGCCGCGCGCGCCTCGATGCCCAGCTGAGACCCGCCTGGGTGCGCTACTCGGCGCAGTACATAACCGACATCTCTGCGCTCCTCGCCGACGGGGTCGGCGCGGGCGTGTTCCACCCGTCCGCGAAGATCGAGGACCTGGCGGAGCGGATCATCGGGTTCACGGATGCCCTCTCGATCCAATGCGTGGTGGGCGCACCGCGCATGCCGCCCGAGCGGGTCCGCACGCTGGTCCTCCAGTTCATCGCGGAGCAGCTCGGCGTGCCGTTCGAGCAACTGGACGAGCTGGCACAGCTACCCGCGATGCCCTAAGCCTGGGATTGAAGAAACGCGCGCCGGGGTAGGCATGCCGGTGCCATGGGCAAGCGTGGGCGCAGCGGGACCCTCATGTCGGCGTTTGCGCTGGCCGCCGTAGTCGCGCTGGCGAGCGCGATCCCGGCTGGCGCCCAGGGTCTGCCCATCGAGCCGCCCCTTGCCACCTCGAGCAACGTGCACGCCGTGGCGCACATCCCCGGCAGCGCCGCGGGCATGGACTTCAAGGATCACTACGCCTACGTCAGCGGCTGGGGCGGCATCACCGTGCTCGACATCGCGAAGGCCGACGCGCCGCGACTCGTCGGGATCCTCCCGCTCCCCCATTTCGAGAACGAGGACGTCGACCTCTGCGGGAACACGCTGATCGTCGTGAACGACCGCGAGGCGCAGGACCTCGGCTCGGTGATGTACGTCGTCAACATCGCCAACCCGACCACCCCCGTCGTGAGCGCGATCCTCCCGCTCGGCCTGACCGGCAGCGGCCGCGGCTCGGGTCACATCGCCAACTTCGTGAAGTCCGACTGCTCGCAGCTGTGGGTGGACGGCGGCAACCTCGTCGAGGTAGTGGATCTCACGATCCCGACCGCACCGCGGTCGCTCGGCAAGTTCGAGTCGGCCGCGTCTCTCAGCGACGCCTTCAAGGTTTCCCACGACACCGAGCTCGACAGCACCGGCGTTGTCTGGAATGTCGGCGGCGGCGGCGCGGCCGGCTACCGCATCACCTCCGATCCGCTGAAGCCGCAGCTGCTCGGCACGACCGGCACGGCCGGGCGCAACCTGTCGCCCTACAACGACTTCATCCTCCACAACTCGCAGCGCCGCGGGAGGACGCTGCTGGTGACCGAGGAGGACTACATCGACACCGATGAGGTCCCGCCCGGCGGCTGCCGCGGCCAGGGCAAGTTCGAGACCTGGGACCTCGCGGGGCTCAGCAAGGGCGCGATCACGCCGCAGGGCACGTGGGAGACCGAGCTGAACGGCATGTTCACCGGCGGCGCCGTGGACTCCAAGGCTCCCGTGACCGTCAACTGCTCCTCGCACTGGTTCGACGCCAAGGCCGGCGTCGCGGCTGTCGGCTGGTACGAGCAGGGTGTCCGCTTCCTCGACTACCGCAAGCCCACCGACATCACGCAGGTCGGCTACTACATCCCGGCCGCCGGTTCGACGTGGGCGGCGTACTGGTCGCCGACCGACCCGAACGGCGAGGTCGTGTACACCGCCGACGCCTATCGCGGCGTGGACGTCCTGAAGATCGACCGCGGCGGGCTGACCGGCAAGAAGGTGAGGGCGCCGGTCCGCAACGAGTGGTTCGGTCGCCCCACGGCCGACTCGGCCTCGTTCCAGCCGCATCCCCAGTACGGCTTCATGTGCCCGCTGCTCAAGCCGGGCGTGGACCTGCCCTAGACGGCGGCCGCGGCTCGCAGCGGTGGGAAGTCTCCGGCCAGATCGGGCGCCTCCACCTGGAAGATCTCCAGCGGCTCCGGCAGGCCACGGAATCGCCACGCTCCGAGGTCGCTCAGGCCGATGCCCTCGGGCAGCGACCCCGTGACCGCCGAGTGGACGGCGGCTGACATCACGATCTGGCCCCCGTGCGCCGCGTAGCAGATGCGCGCGGCGGCATGGACGGAGAGACCGACGTAGCCCGTGTCGGTCAGCGCGGGGCGCCCGCGATGGAGGCCGATCCGCAGCCGGCACTGCGATCCGCCCGGCCACGAGTGGCTCTGCATCGCCCGCTGGATCGCCAGCGCGCCCTCCAGCGCCGCCGGGGCCTGCTCGAACACGGCAAACACGTCATCCCCGCGCGCGGAGACCTGGTGGCCGCGTGCGGCCCGCACCGCGGCGCGCACGAGCCGGCGCACTTCGGCGAGCAGAACCGCGTAGTCGTCCTCCAGGCGCGAGAGCAACTCCGTCGAGCCCTCGATGTCGGCGAGCAGGAACGTCACCTGGCCCTTCGGCAGCTTGCGCTGGGGCTCCAGCTGGGCGCTGATGAAGCCGATCGGCATGATCCCGTGCTTCTTCGCCGCGTTCAGCAGGCGCACGCGGGCCCGATCGCGGGCGGCGTCGTCCTCGAACGCGACCTGGCCGAACCGCGCCAGCGCGTTGCGGACGTGCGCGGCGTCGTGGATCGGGAGACGCCGCTTGCCGCTGGAGTCGATGTAGGCGAAGGCACGGTCGGGAAGCTGCGCACGCTCCTTCGCGCTCAGCGTCGCCATCGGTCCTCCAGGCCCAGGCCCACCCGGCGGATCGTACGCGCCCGGGCCTGCCATAGACTCGCCCGATGGGGAGGCGGGAACGACGGCGAGCTGAGCGGGGCGAGCAGCCGCGTAAGCGCACCCCGCGCGACTGGGAGCCGCCCGGCGCGATCGTCAAGGGGCCGCCCATCACCGTGACGTGCGAATGCGGCGTCAAGCGTGAGCTGGCCTACGGCGAGCGCTGGCAGTGCGAGAGCTGCGGGCGCAGCTGGGACACCGGCCGCATCCCGGCGGAGCAGTACCAGCGGATCCGCCAGCTCAGCCTGCGCTATCGCGCGGTGCCGGTGGTCTTCGGCGCCGCGGTGGCCCTGCTGGCCATCTTCTTCACGCTCACCGGAAACGTCTTCGGCGTCTTCTTCCTCATGCCGGTGGCGCTCGTGTCGTGGTTCATCTTCCTGCGCCCGCTGCATCGCAGGCGCTACCGCGCGGCCATCAAGACCCTGCCGCGCTGGGAGCTGCGCGCCGACTAGCTAGCCGGCCGGCGCCGCGCTCGGGGCCGTCTTCAGCTCGGCGTGAGCCCGCTCCTCCTCCGGAGTCTGCGGGACCTCCTCACGCAGCTTCAGCGGGATCTTGTCCTGCACCACGTGGCGCCAGACGTACAGGATCAGCGCCAAGAGCAGCACAAGCAGGCCGCTGCGCGTCTTGTCCCAGCCGTACCCGTAGCCGTCGATCCCGAGGAACCCGCCCGACCAGATGAAGCCGCCCGCGATCAGGAACGTGAAGTTGATCAGGAACAGCACCGCCGCCAGCGGCACCCAGAAGTCCGGCAGCCTGATCGGCCGCGGCCAGTTCGGCCGGTCGCGACGCAGCAGGATGAACGCCGACAGGGCCGTACAGGTGGCGAACACGTAGCCCACGTTGCTGACCGCGAGGATCTCGAGGACTCCGGCGAACGCCGTGATCAGGAAGATGTTCAGGATCGCGTCGATGGTCATCGCCCGCCCCGGAACGTTGTGGCGGTTGAGCACGCCGAGCTGCCTGATCGTCATCCCGTCCTTGGCGATGCCGTAGAGCGCCCGTGAGCCGTCCATCGTCGCGGTGTTCATCGACAGGACCAGCCCGGCGACCACGCAGAAGATCATCACGTTCGCCAGTCCCGACCCGACGATCGCGTCGAAGGCGTCGCCGTAGAACGTGAGCGTCAGCGAGCCGTCGGCGATCGTGCTTGTGCCGAGCGTGCCGCCCACGCCGAGCGGCAGCAGCACGTAGACGACCGCCGAGAACAGCGCGGCGGCCCGCAGTGCGCGCGCCGTGTCGCGCTCCGTGTCGTGGTACTCGGGCGCGAAGGTGGCCACCACCTCGATCCCGTACGAGGACCAGCACATGAAGTAGAGCCACACCAGCGCGAGCGCAAGGCCGCCGTTGGCGCCGATCGCCCACTCCATGTTCGAGCTCGACCACTCGCCGGTGATGTAGGGCAGGAACATCAGCACGAACGCCGGGATGATCAGCAGCGCCCCGGTGACATAGCCGAACCACACGGCCGGGCGCACGCCGTAGACGTTGAACGCCCACACGAGGCCGATCAGGCCGATGCCGATCGCGATCGCCAGGTTGAGGTCGAAGGTGCCGGCACTCTCGGCCCAGGTGCTGTCCGAAAACCACTCCGCCTGGATCAGGGAGCCGGCCACGAGCCCGTTGATCGACAGCACTACGGACCAGCCGATCCAGTAGCCGAACGTGGCCAGCGGACCGATCAAGGTGAGGTACTTGCGCCACGCCTCGTGGGCATAGAGCGCGATGCCGCCGGACTTGTTCGGGAACATCGCCGCCAGCTCGGCATGGATGTTGTTCTGCAGGGCGCCGAGGGTGATGGAGATGCTCCACAGCACGAACGCACCAGTGGTGCCGAGTGCGCCGATCGAGCCGCCAAGGGCCGCGATCAGGAAGCCCGGATTGGCGAGAGCGACGACGAAGCCGTCCCACCAAGTCATCGCCTTTAGGAGTTGTCTCTCCTCGACCTCGGCGTGCGCCATCGACCTGTCTCCCTTCGGTGGTGGACACGGCGACCCGCCTCGTACCAATTGGTACACGTCGAGTCCAGCGCTTTTCTACCACCCCCTTCGGACACCGTCAATGGCTGCGTAGTCTTCTTGTGCGCCATGCCGGAGCTGCGCGACCGCCGCGAGGACTTGGTCCGACCCCCCGGAGAGGCCACGCATGCCGGTCCGGTGGTCCTCGCGACGATGGCGGTGCGCGTGGACCCGAGCGCCGAGCGGATGGCGATCGACAGCGCGATCGAGGCCGGCGTGCCGCTGCTGGTGGTGAATCTGATCCCGCTGCCGCCCTACGTCCGCACGATGGTGCTGATCGGTCCCGCCGGCACGACGCTGCCGCACGAGGAGGACCTCGACGCCGTGCGCGCCACCGCACGGCGGGCGGCCGACATGGGCTTGAAGACCGAGCTGCTGCGTGTGCGGACGCGCCATGCCGTGAAGGCGCTGCTCGAGGTGCTGAGCGAGCGCGACGCCGGACTGCTGGTGTTCGGGCCCGACCTCGACCGGGTCGGCCGCCTGCGCTTCCGCGCCGCCGCGCGGCGGGTGCGCCGCGACGCCCGCTGCCTGGTCTGGGTGGCGCCGGACGGCTGACCCGGCCGCGCCGAGCCGCCCGAGCCGCCCGAGCCGCGCCGAGCCGCCCCGAGCCGCCCCGAGCCGCCCGAGCGGTGCGCGACGGGACGAGCTCCCTGGTCTGGATCGCCCAGGCCTGAGGGCGCGGCGTTCACGCCCCGGTCACGCTCGTCGGTCCCTCGTTGCAGTCCCTTCGAGTGTGGGCTACCTGGGTTGCCATATGCGCAACTTTCGGGGCCCACACTCGGCTCAGCCCCGCCCCGGCGTTTCGCCCCGGCTCGCCGCGGAGGCCCGAAGCCTGACACCCTTCGGTGGACACGCGCCGTCCGGCGCGATACAAGTCCTCTGTACAAGTTTGTACGAGAGTGCCCCGACCCGGGAGGGACGATGGCGGACAAGACTTGGGGTGGCGAGCCCTTCTGGGGACTCGGCTACGACTGGGACCCAGACTGGTTCCTCACCGAGCGGCAGAAGGAGCTGCGCGCCAAGCTGATCGAGCTCTGCGAGCAGGAGATGCGTGCGAACGCGAAGCGCTCCGACGACGAGCTGCTCTACCCGCGCCGCAACTTCGAGATCCTCGCTGAGAACGGCTTCCTGGCCCTGACCGTGCCCGAGGAGTACGGCGGCCTCGGCGAGAACCACGTGGCCTTCACGATGGTCTGCGAGACGCTCGCGCGCTACGGCTGCGCCTCCACGGCCATGTGTTACGTGATGCACACGGCGGCGGTCGCGACGATCATGCTGCGGCCCACGCCGGAGCTGGTGGACAAGTACATACGCCCGCTCGGCGAGTGCAAGATCGGCACGCTGTCGTACTCGGACCCCGAGACCGGGTCGCACTTCTGGTACCCGTTCTCCTCGAAGGCCGAGCGCTCGAACGGCGGCTACAAGGTCAACAAGAAGGCATCCTGGACCACCTCGGGCGGCTTCGCCGACTTCTACGTGGTGCAGACCACCAGCCCCGACTTCAAGGGCTACGACGACCTGTCGGTGTTCGTCATCGACGGCGAGCACGTCAAGGCGCAGCCCTCGCTGTGGGACGCGCTCGGCCTGCGCGGCAACCAGTCCGGCCCGATCCAGGTCGAGGACGTGGACATCCCCGCCGAGCAGATCGTCGGCCCGATCGGCGACGGCGCGGCCTCCAACGACGAGGCCGTCGACCCCTGGTTCCTGATCGGGTCCTCGTCGGTGTGGAACGGCATCACGATGGGTGCGATCGACATCGCGAAGCGACACACCACCCGCAAGCGCCACGTCGACGTGGGCATGCGCGTGGCCGACTACCCGACGATCCAGGACTACGTCGGCGAGGCCGTGATGGACACGAACTCCTGTCGCGTGTTCGTGATGTCCGTGGCCCAGGCCATGGACCGCGTGACCGATGACAACCGCCGCATCCTCGAGGTCGGCGAGACCGCCAGAGCGGACTACCTGCACTGGGCGTGGCAGATCAAGTTCGAGGCGGCCAAGAACACCGCCCACCACGTGGACAAGATGCTGCACGCCTGCGGCGGGTCCGGGTACAAGCGCGACATGGAGCTGGAGCGCTACGTGCGCGACGCGAAGGCGGGCTGGGTCATGGGCCCGACCAACGAGGTGCTGCGCCAGTTCGTGGGCAAGGCCGTCCTGCTCGGCTTCGACGCGCTCGACTACTGGAACCAGACCTACAACCGGCGGGTCGTCGAGAACGAGGTCAAGAAGCTCGACGCCGCCGCGAAGCGCGACCTGGCCCGCGAGCTCTCCGAGCAGGCCGACAAGGACGAGGCGAAGGAGCCGGCGGCCAAGACGTGACGACCCGAGCGGACCAGCCAGGCATCAGTCGGGGCCCGGGCGCGGGAGCTCCCGGATGGCATCCGTTGAGTTCCGGCCTCAAGCCGGTCGACCGCTCGTTCGAGTCGTGGTGGGTGCGCCCCGGCTCGGCCACGGTGGTCGAGCTGCACGGCGGGGACAGGGTCACGGTGATCGACCCGGACGGCGGGCAGCCGGCCGAGCTGACCGCCCTCGCGCAGGACGGCCGCGACGACCCGGGTGCGCTCGGCGCCGCCGCCGACGCACCCGCAACGGTGGTGCGGGCGCTGCTCGAGAGCGGCAACGACGACGGATTCCTGGGCGCGCTGCACGCGCGCGGCCTGCGTCCCCACGACGCGATGGCGATCCGGCTGTTCGGCCCGGAGGGTCCACCGGGCGCCTCGGAGTCGTTCCAGTGCGAGCGCGACGTGGTGCTCGTGGTGGCCGCTCCGGGTGGCCGTCTGGTGGACGGCGACCCCCCGGCGTCCGCCCTGATCGTCGAGATCAAGCGCGCCACGCCGCGCCCGGAGGTCGAGTTGGAGCTGCCGCCCGCGCTGGCCGAGCCGCGGCTGGACTTCCGCGTGGACCAGGCGTCGGCGCTCGCCTACGAGGTGCGCGAGGGCGAGTACATCCAGATCATCGACGTGCAGGGCAAGCAGTGCTCGGACTTCCTCGCCTTCCACCGCGCGAAGCTGGAGCGCGGCCTCGAGCGCGGCATGGACGCGGTCACCACGCGGACCTTCATGGGCAACGCCTATCCGGTGCCCGGCCTCTACTCCAAGTTCTTCGACGTGGACCAGGACCCGCTGGTGCAGGTGGTGCGCGACACCGTGGGGCGCCACGACACCTTCGGGCTGGCCTGCACCACGAAGTACTACGAGGACATGGGCTACCCCGGCCACATCTCCTGCACGGAGAACTTCAACCGCCAGGTGGATCCGTTCGGGATCGCGTCGCGCAAGGGCTGGGAGGCGGTCAACTTCTTCTTCAACACGACCTTCACGGCCGACAACGTGCTGATCGCCGACGAGCCCTGGTCGCGCCCGGGCGACTACGTCCTGATGAAGGCGATGACCGACCTCGTCTGCGCGTCGTCGGCCTGTCCCGACGACATCGATCCCGCCAACGGGTGGGAGATCACCGACATCCACGTTCGCGTCTACCCGCCCGAGAACCGCTTTTCGACGGCGATCGCCCACCGCGTGACCCCGGAGGCTGAGCCAGTGCTGACCAAGGAAACGGCCTTCCACCCGCGCACGAGCGAGCTGACGGAGAGCTTCGTCGAGTACCGCGGCTACTGGCT